>JAUQPS010000209.1 GCA_030550205.1 bacterium | reverse complement strand
GAGATATTGAACTTACTTTCTCAAAATGATATTCAAATTATTTTGTTTCAAAAGTTTGTAGATAAGGCAGTTTTAATTATAAAGTCAAGTGATTTTAAAGCATTTTCAAATTTGTTTAAAAATTTTGATTTTGAAGATAATAAGAAGTTTGTTTCAATAATTGGTTATGGACTTTTAAATAGTCCTGAAATTCATTCAAAAATTATAAAATATCCTATTTCATTTTTAACGATATCAGATTTAAGGATTAGCTTTTTAATAGATAGCAATTTATTTGAAAGTGTTTTAAATGAGTTTGAAATTTGAGATAATAAAGAAAGATAATAGAACTTTTGCAAGATATTCAGTTTTACAAACAAAAACTTCTATTGTTGAGCTTCCTAACTTTATGCCTGTTGCCACAACAGGAACGATAAAGTCATTAACAACTTTAGATTTAATGGAAATGGGAGCTCAAATTATTGTATGTAATACATATCATTTACATTTAAGACCTGGGGAGGATTTGATAGAAAGTATGGGAGGACTTCATAAATTTATAAATTTTAATGGTTCAATTTTAACGGATTCTGGTGGATTTCAAGTATTTTCACTTTCAAAGTTTAGAAAAGTAAAAGAATATGGTTTTATATTTCGTTCTCATATTGATGGTTCAATAGTTGAGCTTACACCAAAAAAAGTAATAGATATACAAATGAAATTAAATTCAGATATAATGATGGTTTTGGATTATCCTACGAAATATCCTTCAAGCTATGAAGAAAATTTATTAAGTGTTAATTTAACAACAAAATGGGCAATAGAATCAAAAAGATATTATGAAGAAGTAAAACCAAAAGGAGCATTATTTGGTATAATTCAAGGTGGATTTTATAAAAATTTAAGGGAAAAATCATTTAATGAGATTTTAGGTTTGAATTTTGATGGTTATGCAATTGGAGGACTTGCACTTGGAGAACCAAGAGAAGAAAGGGATTGGGTAGTTAGGGAATTTGTTCCAAAATTACCTGAAAATAAAGTAAGATATTTAATGGGAATAGGAAAACCTGATGAAATTCTTGAATATATTAGCTTAGGTGTGGATTTGTTTGATTGTGTTATTCCAACAAGAAATTCAAGAAGGGGAACAGTTTTTACAAGTGAAGGAATTTTAAGGATAGAAAATGCAAAATATAAGAATGATGAAAGACCACTTGATGTAAATTGTGATTGTAAAGTTTGTAAAAATTATTCAAGAGCATATATTAGATATTTGTTTTCTATAAATGAAGTAAGTGCAGGAATTTTAGCAAGTTATCATTCTGTTTATTTCTTTATAAAATTTTTAGAACAAATTAGAAAAGCTATCAGAGAAGGCTATTTTTATGAGTTTAAGGAGGATTATTTGAGGAGATTTAAAAATACGTAGCTTTAAAATTTCAAGCTATGCATAAATGGCCAGATTGGCATAGGAAATATCCATTTAATGATTTTTACATTAATAAGTTTTCTCCAAATGAGCCTGGTGTTTTTTATATTTTTGAGTATGAAAAAAATGAGATTTTATATTTTGGTTATTCAGAAAATATAAGGGAAGAGTTATTGAGAATTTATGAAAATCCAAATAAATGTCTAAAAGGAATTATAAATGAAGGTTATAGATTAGGTTTTTCTTTTTTTAAAGCTCAAAATCCTTTAAAATTTTATAATCAAATTCTTGAAAGCTTTAATAAGTTATATAATGCATTTCCGAGATGTCAAGGTTTATAATTTTTTTATTTCTTTTTGCTTGTTCTAAAATAATTGATATTGAAGTTTCAAATTATTTACCATTTAAAAAGTTTTCTACTTGGATTTATTTAGATCAAAATAATCAAGAATTTCAAATAAAAGCAATTAAAGATGATAGTTTATTTATAGTTTTGGATTTTGAAGGAAATTTAGAAAAATTATTATATACTGGGGATATGATTTTGATAAGAAGAACCATTGAATATTCTAAAAATGACCAACTTATTATTGCTTATGACGGTTATTTACCTTATTTCCCATATCCATTTGTAAATGGT
>JAUQPS010000208.1 GCA_030550205.1 bacterium | reverse complement strand
CCTTTACATATAACTTTAAAGTATTTTCAGAGAAATCTACAATATCAGTAGCATAATAGAAACTACAATTCTCATTTGTGATAGCTCTAATTCCAGCAGATTGACAAGTGCCTTTTACATATTGAGGATTTCCAAAAGCTTTTTCAGATGGAGTTTGAGAATATATCCAATCTATACTCTCAACATGATAGCTCTTACCATATATCCACTCATTCTTGGGTCCCTCCTTTATTTCAGTGGGGGGACTTACCAAAATCTGAAGCGTTATAAGGTAAACCATAGTGGCTAGGGAGGGAATCGAACCCGTCGCGTAGGACTTAATAGCCCCTGCTCTTCCACTGAGCTACCTGGCCAATAACTTTGATAATTTTAAAGTATGAACTTTAAAAATACAAAAATCATTGAAAATTACTATATTTTCACAAACTTTTGAGTATAAATAAACTTATTAGAATACACACTTATTATATAAATCCCTTTATCCCAACTTTTAATATCAATTTTAATTTCCGTTTCTCCAATCGGAATTTGACTTAAATTCCTTTCATACATTACTTTGCCAGATAAAGAGAGAATTTTTAAGGTTGCACTTATATTCTCATAATTTCTAATTTTAATTTTAACATAATCTTTTGCAGGATTGGGATATGGATAAAGTAAGAAATTTGATAAATCTAATTGATTCTCAATAGGCTCATAAAAAACAACATTATAAGCATCAATTAAACCATAACCTGTAAAATTATTTGGTTTTGGATAATTTGGAATTTCTTTGGCAGTATTTAATATAACTTCTCTTAATTTTTTTGCACTCCAAGATGGATGTGCTTGTAAAGCTAATGCACATATTCCAGCCACAATAGCAGTAGATAAACTTGTTCCATAAGTATAATAAATTCCATCATAACCATAAACTCTATATGGACCAAATAGAGCAACAACATCTGGTTTAATTCTGCCATCGGCACTTGGACCGAATGAAGAATTTTTAGAAGGTTTTAAATCATAATCTATACCACCAACCGCTATAATACTATCTGCATCTGCCGGTGCAAATAATGAAGTATCAGGATTATTTATAAGTGAATTTCTATTTACATTTCCCATCGCTGTTACAACTAATACATTATAATTAATTGCTTTACTTGCTACTCTTGAACTTATAGCAGTTTTACCATCTAAATCACTTTTATTATACCAATTTATATAACCAAGTGAGCTTGAAATAATTCTTGCTCCTTTCCTAATTGCCCATTCTAATGCATTTACCCAAAAATCCTCCTCTATTACATTTTCAAAGCTTACACCACTTCCAGGATTATCCTTAAATATCGTTTTTTCAGTTTTTGCAAGTATCAATTTAACCCCAGGACTTACCCCTATTAAAGAACCATCCAACAAACCTGCTATTACAGAAAGAATTACAATTCCATGATATTGGGCACCAGAATTTGGATATTCTGGATAAACATCATTATCTCCCCTTCTAACTAAAACAATTAAACTATCATTATAAATTTTTAAAATTCTTGAAAATTCAACATTATAAACTTGTCCATCATAATAAAATCCATCAACTATTTCTGATAAAACTTTAAAATTCTTACAATCAGGTCTATCTGAAAATAATTCATAAACCAAAAAATTATCTTGTAAAAAAACAGAATCATTTCTAACATAAGCAATTTTTCCATCACAATAAACAGGATATTTACCTTTAAATTTAAATTCTTTATTCCAACTCCCTGAAAATTTATATATAAGAAATATACTATCATTTAAGCTAACAAGCAAACTATCCTTATTAAAGTAATGAAGCCCTCCAAACCTTCCAAAAAACTCACTATTATCATAAATTTTCAACTTATTTTCAGTCCCATAAGCATAATAAATACTATCTGATACAAAAACATCATATTGAACAATATTATCAAGTAATATCTGAGATAATTGATTACTTTTTAAATTTAAAACATTTAAGCTATAATTTTTTGAGCTAATCCAACTTTTAAAGAAAACCAAAATACTATCTGATTTCCGTTTAATTTTTGGCTCTAAAAGGAATTTTGAAT
>JAUQPS010000207.1 GCA_030550205.1 bacterium | reverse complement strand
ATGTTAAAGGAGAGTGTTTGAAGACATTTGTAAATGGAAAACAGAATGCTGGTATTTATGAAATAAGATGGGATAGGAAGAATGATAAAGGTAAAAAGATTTGCGAGGGAATCTATTTCTTACGCCTTGAGACAAATGATTGCACAATAACAAAGAAAATGGTAATAATGCCTTAAACTTTTATAAAATTATTTCTTTAAAAGAACTTATGGCTTATAAAATAAAAAATTTTTGATATAGGAACATATAAAGGATTATTTGAAACTATGATTTAAAACAATTTGACATCCCCCCCAATACTTTATAATTTATTGTCTTTAAAAAGGAGATAAAATGAAAAAAATAATAGTAATAATAGGTGTAATGGTAGGTATTCTCTCTGCAAATCAGATAATAGGAAATGCTGGTGATACATTAAGAGGTTTCGCCCCTGAGGATACCCTTATTATAAATATAAATGCTTCTTTACTCATTCCAGCAAGGATTGGTCTTCATGTTGATGCAGATATTGGATGGGATTTATCATCTCCTGCACCAAATTCACCATCTCCTCAATATCCACCAAGTTTATATCCAGGTTATTACTATCCAAATACAGCATCTTTGGTAAATCCACAGGGAGTTTTAGTTTTAGTATTTTCAAACTCACAAGCTTATACATGGCATTTGGAAATTAATGGAAGTGGAGATTTTTCTGGAACAGTTGCTTTAAATCAGGTTCTTGTTGCCCCTGATGGAACAACTCCACCACAAGAAGGCAATCCACCAACTCCTCCATGGCTTTCCCTTTCAACAGATTATCAAGAATTAAATTCAGGTCAAAAGACAAATGGATGGGCAGATTATTCAAAGGATTTTCTATTTATGGCAGAGCCTGATGATGAACCTGTAAATAATGTTATAACAGTTTCCTTCAGGCTTTACGCTCAATAAAACAAAATAAAAATTTTAATAATACTTTTTCTCATAAGAGGGGAAATAGGATTGTATGTAGATTCTAATATTTCTTTTGACTTAAGAAATCCTTTTGGTCCTTCAACGAGTTATCCACCAAGAATTTTCCCAGGTTATTATTATCCAAATAGTGCAAGTCCATTGAATCCAAGAGGTGTTGTTGTTTCCCTTTATATAAAAAGACCTGGTTGGAGCAACTGGTATCTTATGATTAAAGGAAATGGTGATTTTTCTCCTTATGTAAAAATTTCACAACTCTTAATTGCACCTTCAGGAACTCAACCACCACAGGAAGGGAGTCCGCCTTCTTCTCCATGGCTTTCTCTTTCACAGGAATACCAATTGCTCAATTTAGGTAATACACCTATTCCAAATTGGAGAAATTTTAATAAAGATTTTTTATTTATGACAGATAATGATGATGAAGCAGGAAATTTTAATGTTATAATTTCTTTTAGATTTTTTGGACTATGATAAATTTTATTTTTTTAATTTTTAGTCAATCAACTTTATTTGTTGAACCACCAAGGATTGAAAAGGTATATTTAAAGGGAAGAAAATATGTAGAGACAATCCAAATTGAAATTCAGAATTTTCCTGCACATATTGAAATTTATGTTGAAGATTTTACAATAGATGAAGAGGGGAAAGTAAAATTTGAAAAAGAAGGCACATTCAATTTTTCCCTTTCTCCTTTTATAAAAATAGTTCCAAGAAGTTTTGATATTGAAAAGGGCGAGAGAAAAGAAGTAAGGATTTTAATAAATTTGCCTGATACAATAAATTCTTATGAGAAATGGTGTATGATTATAGTAAGAGCCTATCCAAAAATTGAAAAAACTCCAAGGGTTTTTGTTGTTGGTGAAATAGGTGTTCCAGTATATGGAATGTTTGAAAATCCCCTTCCTGTTGCAAATTTAATAAATATTGATAAGGAAAAAGATAAAATTTATTTCCTTTTAGAAAACCTTTCCCCAGTTCATATAAGAGTAAATGGGAAAGCCTTTATTTTAAATGAAGAAAATGAAAAAATTCTTGAAGAGGATATTTCAAACCTTGTCATTTTACCCCTTAAAAAAAGAAAATTCTATTTTGAGATAAAAGGTAATCCCCACCTGATTAAAAAGGGTAAGTATAAAT
>JAUQPS010000040.1 GCA_030550205.1 bacterium | reverse complement strand
TTTATAAAATTATTCCAAGATTTTCAGGTCAAATTTTAAATGTTTATATTTCAAATGAGGGACAAGCTGTAAGTAAAGGTCAAAAACTATTTAGTTTTTATTCCCCTGAAATTTTAAGAATAAAAAATGAATTTTTAATTAGTAAAGATAGTCTTGTTTTAGAAAAATTAAAACTTTTAAATTTGAGTATAGAAGATATTTTTGAAGATAGTGCTATTTTTAGAAGTCCTGTTAGTGGTAAAATTTCAAAATTATATATAAATAATGGTGATAAATTTGAAGAAAATTCAACAATTTTAGAAATTGTTAATAATTCAGTTGTTTTGTTTATGGGAAATGTAAGAAAATCTGAATTTGGAGATATTAAAGTTGGAGATATTATTTATGTTAAAAATTCAAGGGGTTATATAAGTGAAATTTTGCCTTCTTCTGATGGAAATTTTATTAAAATTGTTTCAAAGATTGAAAATGATGGAAGTTTTTTTGAAAATAGTTATGAAATTGGAAGAATTTTAAAACCAGTAAAAGGTATAATAGTTCCAAGAGATGCTATAATTAGAACAGGAAATAGTGATGTTGTTTATGTTTTTGAAGATGGGGAATTTAAGCCAAGAGTAATAAAAATAATAACAGATGTAAAGGATGGATATTTAGTAAGTGGATTGAAGGAAGGAGAGAAAATTGTTTATAAGGGAGTTTTCTTGATAGATGCGGATGCGAAATTAAAGGGAATATGATAAAGGCAGGTGTTATTGTTTTTCCTGGTTCTAATTGTGATAGAGATGTTTATCATGTTTTAAAAATAATTGGATTTGATGTTTATTATCATTTTCATAAAGATAAAAATGTTTTTAAATATAAGCTAATAGTTTTGCCTGGTGGTTTTTCATATGGAGATTATTTAAGACCAGGAGCTATTGCAAAATTTTCACCTGTTATGGATGGGGTTAGAGAATTTATAGAAAAAGAAATGGGTTTGGTTATTGGAATATGTAATGGATTTCAAATTTTAACAGAAAGCTCAATACTTGAAGGAGCACTTGCAAGAAACTTAAATAATAGATTTATATGTAAGTTAGTAGAGCTTAAAGTTATAAATAATAAAACACCATTTACAAAATACTTTCAAGAAGGACAAATTATAAAAATTCCCATTGCACATTCAGATGGAAGATATATTCATCCAAATCCCCAAAAATTATATAATGAAAATCTTGTTGCTTTTGAATATGTTCAAAATCCAAATGGTTCTATAAATAATATAGCAGGGATATTTAATAACAAATTTAATGTTTTGGGATTGATGCCGCATCCAGAAAGGAGAAGTGAGGGTATCCTTTCAGAAGGTTCAAGGGATGGATATTATATTTTCAAGAGTATATTTGACTTTTTAAAATGATAAACTTAAAAGAAATTATTGAAAAAATTCCACAAAAACCAGGTGTTTATTTATTTAAAAGAGATGAACAAGTGCTTTATGTTGGAAAGGCATTTAATTTAAGAAATAGAATAAGCTCATATATGAATGAGAAAAGAAATCAAAAAGTTTTAGAAATGCTAAATAAAGCAAATAATTTAGATTATATTATAACTGAAAATGAAAAATCTGCCCTTTTATTAGAACTTTCTTTAATTAGAAGATTTGACCCACCATATAATATAAGGCTAAAAGGAGAACCTTATCCTTATATTGCAATTACAAAGGAAGAATTTCCAAAAATTGAAATTACAAGAAATAATAGAGATCAAAATAAAATTTATTTTGGTCCTTTTGTAAATCCTTCATTTGCAAGAAAATTAGTTTCTATTACAAGGGAATTATTTAAAATTAGAAATTGCCATTTAAAATTACCTTCAAAAAAAAATTATAAAGTTTGTATTGAATATCACATTTCAAGATGTTCAGGACCTTGTGCTAATTTGATTAGTAAAGATTTATATAATCAAAATGTTAATTTAGCAATAGAATTATTAAAGGGTAATAGTGCTTTTGTTGAAAGATATTTAAGAGATGAAATTGAAAAAGCAGTTTCTTCTCTTCAATTTGAAAAGGCTATTAAGTTAAGAGATAGTTTGAGAGTAATTTTAGAGCTTGGAAGTTCAAATGGAGTTTGGATAGATGGAAGTGAAGATAGAGATTTTATTGGATATGCAAAGGCAAATGAATATTTAAGTATTTCAAAAATTATATGGAGAAGTGGAAGAGTTATAGGTAAGGAAGATTATATTGTAAATGAAGCAATAAATGATCCTATGGAAGAATTTTTATTAAGACATTATGAGAGTGCATTTTTAAATATAAAAGCAATTGTTATAGATTGGGATTTTAGTAATGACTTTTTAGAAGATTTTAAAAATTTAATAAATTTTAGAATAGGAAAAGAAATTGAAATAAGAAAACCAAAGGAAGATGAATTGAAAATTTATAAAATTGCAATGGAAAATGCAGAAGAAAACTTAAAAAGATTCATTGATGATATTTCAAAGAAAAGAGAGCATCCTGGAATTGAAGAATTAAAGAGATTGTTAAAGTTAGAGAAATTAGAAAGGATAGAAGCGGTTGATATTTCGCATTATTATGGTGAGGGTAAGGTTGGCTCTGTTGTTGTATTTATAAATGGAAAGCCTTATAAGAAGGAGTATAGAAGGTATAAAATTAAGCAATTAGAGGATAAGAAAATAGATGATTATAAGTCTATTGAGGAAGTTGTAAGAAGAAGAATAAAAAGATTATTAGAAGAGAAGAAGGATTTGCCAGATTTAATGCTTATTGATGGAGGAATTGGACAAGTTAGAAGTGCTATTAAAGCTATTAAGGAATTTAATGTAAATGTAAAAGTTATTGGACTTGCAAAGAGACAAGAAGAAATTGTATTTGAAGATGGAAAAATTTTAAGTTTGCCTATGCATTCATTTGCTTTAAGATTATTACAACATATTAGAAATGAGGCTCATAGATTTGCATTAAAATATCAGCGAAGTTTAAGAGATTCAAAAATTGATACATCTATTTTAGATATTATTCCTGGACTTTCAAAGAAGAAAAAATTAGAATTATTAAGATATTTTGGAAGTATTGAAAGAATTAGAAAGGCAGATATAGAAGAAATTAAAAAGGTTCCGGGCATTGGTGAGAAAACTGCAAGAAAAATTTATTTGTATTTGAATAATTTATAGGGGCACAAGCCCCTTAATTTTTAATGAATTTATAAGTTAATTGCTTATTATCTTTGCTATATGCTTTGAGGATATATATTCCAGATTTTAATCCTTTAAGATTAATTTCTATGTTATTAGTTTTGAATATGTTTGAATAAATTAACTTGCCATCAAGAGAATAAATTTTGATAGTTATGGGGGTTGGAAAATTTTTTAAATGAGAAATAAGTTTTGTCTTATAATAGGAAGTTGTATATTCTCTTAAACTACTAGTGGCACTGAACTTGGATATAAAAGCAAGAAAATCACCGTAATTATAGATATTACACTCTTGGAAATAAGTATCACCACCAGGATTATAGGTTGGAAAGTTGCTTGAACTTGTTTTTGAAGTTAAAAATAAGTTACCATAAATATCTAATACAATAGAACAAAATGCATCATAACACTCTTCATTGCTTCCTCCATAATAAGTAGCCCATTTCCTTACTCCCAAACTATCAAATTCTAATATGAAAGCATCAGCTTTACCCGGACAGCCACTACATGATCCTTGAAAATAAGCACCTGAACCTGGATTTAATACTGGAAAATCAGATGAAAATGTTCTTCCAGTTACAAATAAGCTACCGTTGGTATCTAATGCAATAGAGTGAGCTTCATCAGTTTTACTACCTCCATAGTAAGTAGACCATTCTAAAATACCATTATATTTAAATTTTGAAATAAAAGCTTTAGGAATGTAATAGCAAAAATAGGGGGATCATAGCAAGAATAACTACAACATGTATTATCAAAGTAAGCACCATTACCAGGATTTTGTATTGGGAAATCAATTGAGTTTGTATTACCAACTATATACACATTATTCTTTTTGTCTATTGCAATGAAATTTGCGTAATCAAAATTTACACCTCCATAATAAGTAGCCCACAACCTTTTTCCCAAACTATCAAATTTTAATATAAAAGCATCAGAATGATAACCAAAAATATCTTCGTTACAATTTCCATCATTTCCACAAGTTCCATCAAAGTAAGTGCCATCTTGTGGATCATATGTTGGAAAATCATTTGAGTCTGTATGGCCTGTTACAAATAAATTATTGTTTCCATCTGTGGCAATATGACAACGGCTAGTATAACATTCCCAATTACTTCCTCCATAGTATGTAGCCCATAATCTAACTCCTGAATTGTTAAACTTCAAAATAAAAATATCATTATAATTATAATTACAATTTCCATCCGTTCCACAGGTTCCATCAAAATATGCACCATCACCGGGATTATATGTTGGAAAATCAGTTGATCGAGTAGTTCCAGTAACAAATACATTACCCTGCTCATCTGTTGTGATGGAAGAACCCACATCATAACTACTTCCTCCGACATCATCACTACTTCCTCCATAGTAAGTGGCCCATAATCTTACTCCTGAATTATTGAATTTTAAAATAAAAGCATCAAAATAGCCAGCATTGCTCCCCTGAAAATAAGCACCACCACCAGGATTATATGTTGGAAAATCAGTTGAAGAAGTATATCCAGTCACAAATACATTACCATTAACATCTGTTGTGATAGAAGAACCCTCATCCCACTTACTTCCTCCATAGTAAGTGGCCCATAATCTTACTCCTGAATTAGTGAATTTTAAGATGAAAGCTTCCCCACTTTCACAATCAGAAACGTCGCAAGTTCCATCAAAATAAGCACCCCCACCAGGATCATAAACTGGAAAATCAAATGAAGCTGTACTTCCTGTTATAAAAATATTTCCTTGTGTATCAGTTATAACATAGTTAGCTTTAGATCCAAAAATACCCCCATAGCAGGTGCTCCAAACAAGAGCATATGGGTCAATTAGCAATGATTTATCTTTATCAAAATTCTTAATATCAAAAGCTATTAAATTATTATCTATAAGCCTATAACTCACTTCAACTATATTATTCCCTTGATACCCCACTAAACTCCCATCCTTTATCTTTCCAATTGGTGTTGATAAAATTATTGATTTTCCATTATCTGCTAATTCTATATCAGCATATTTTACTTTTAACTTTATTTGGGATATCAACTGGGGATCTTTTAACTCAAACTCATGATGAAAATTTCCATTATCATCATACCTAAATATCCAGTTTATCCCTGGATATATATCCTTTATTATAACCTTCCTATAACTCTTTACAAATAGTATTCCATCTGGACAATGGGCTAAATAGAAGTTCTCATATCCTGGTAGTTCATCTTGATAGATTATATTTTCTTTTTTTATCTTCCCTCCTATTAGCTCATAGTCTATTCTGGCATAGTGTAATATAGAATTTTCAGGTTTTTCTTCTATGTGTGGTAATAAATCTTTATCTTTTGAAGTTTCTTTCTTTTCAACATCATAAATCACATAACTCATTCCATTTTCAGTTATGAATATGCCCATATTTCCATTTCTTGAATAGAAGATAACATCTTTTGCAATTTGACCTTTATTGGGTGTAAAGCCCTTATAGAGATAGGGATAGGAGTTTAGCCATTCTTTTACAATAGCAAGGTCATAGGTATTTACAAGCTTACTACCTATACTTGATGCAAAAGATATCATCACGCTTAGCATTATCATGATGCTACCTCCTGTTCTCTGTGTTGTTTTTTATTTTGGTATTTGTTCCTAATTCAAAGCTTGTCATAATTCTAACCTCCTTCTAATTGAAAGTTTAATACATACTTAGGGAAAAAATCAAGTTTTTAAAATTATTATTGTGAGAAAGATTTAAAATAGGGTTTTATTTTTTACACTTAGATGGAAAAATAATTCCTTTAAAATTTCAAAACTATGGAAATTTACATTAAGCTTTTAATAATTTTAATTTTTTCGCTTCTTGTTCCTATTGGTATGATTTTAATTCAAAAACTCCTTTCTCCTAAACCTACGAATTATGGTTATAAGTTAGAGCCTTATGAATCTGGTGAAATTCCTTTTATGGATGCTTGGGTAAGATATCCTATAAGGTTTTACTTAATTGCTTTCCTATTTTTACTTTTTGATATTGAGGTTGCATTTATATTACCTTTTGTAGTTGTATTTAAGAAGCTTGGAATTTTAGCAATTATAGAAACTTTTATATTTATTTTTATACTTTTAATAGGTTGGCTTTATTTATATAAGAAAAAGGCTTATAGATGGGAGTGAGAATATGGCACAGCTAAAAATTATTAAAAAAGATGCTATAAATGTAAAGGTTTTAGAACAAGCTCATCAAAAAGAAAATCCTACTTCAATTTTTGAAGATCTTATATTTAAATTTGAAAAGTTTCCTGGTGGTGAAATTCTTATAACTTCAACTGCTTTATTATTAAATTGGGCAAAAGCGAAAAGCCCTTGGGCTTTGACATTTGGACTTGCTTGTTGTGCTATTGAGCTTATGGCTACTTATGGACCTGAATTTGATGCAGAGAGAATTGGTTCTATTTTAAGAGCAACACCAAGACAAGCAGATTTAATGATAGTTGCAGGAACAGTTACAATAAAAATGGCTCCAAGAATAAGGAGATTATATGATCAGATGCCAAATCCAAAATGGGTAATTGCAATGGGTAGTTGTGCTATTAGTGGAGACCATTATAGAAATGTTTATTCAGTAGTTCCAGGTGTAGATCAAGTTGTTCCTGTTGATATTTATATTCCAGGATGTCCTCCTACACCTGATGCATTATTAAATGGAATTATGAAATTAGCAGAAAAAATTGAGATGGAATATAAGCAAAGGAGAGGGAAAGTTTAATAATTATGAATGAAAGGATTAAGAGATTAGAAGAATTAAAACAGAAAGCTTATGAAGGTGGTGGAAGAGAAAAAATTGAAGAGCAACATAAAAAAGGTAAATTAACTGCAAGAGAAAGGCTTGAAATTTTATTAGATGATTTTGAGGAAATAGATTTATTTGTAGTGCATCAGATACATGATTTTGGAATGGATAAGAAAAAATTTCTTACAGATGGAGTTATAACAGGTTTTGGAATAATTGATGGGAGAAAAGTTGCAGTTTTTTCACAAGATTTTACGATATTTGGGGGGACAGTTTCAAAGACAAATGCTCAAAAAATTGTTAAAATTATGCAAATTGCTTTAAGGGTTGGAATTCCAATAATTGGTTTAAATGATTCTGGTGGGGCAAGAATTCAAGAAGGAGTTGCTGCACTTGGTGGTTATGGAGATATATTCTTGCATAATGTATTAGCAAGTGGTGTAATTCCTCAAATATCAGCAATACTTGGACCTTGTGCAGGTGGTGCAGTATATTCTCCTGCTTTAACAGATTTTATTTTTATGAAAAGGAAAACAAGTTATATGTTTATAACGGGTCCAGATGTAGTAAAGGCGGTAATGCATCAAGATGTTAGTTTTGAAGAACTTGGTGGGGCTGATGTTCATGCGGAAATTTCAGGGATTGCTCACTTTGTATATGATAGTGAAGAAGAATTATTACTTTCCATTAGAAAATTATTAAGTTATTTACCTTCAAATAATTCACAAGAACCTCCTATTATTGAAACTTATGATGACCCTTATAGGGAAATTCCAGAGCTTAATGATATAATACCAGAAAGTCCACAAGAGCCTTATGATGTTAAAGAGATAATTAAAAAAGTAGTTGATGAAAATTCATTTTTTGAAGTTCATGAAAGTTTTGCTCAAAACATTGTAGTGGGATTTGGTAGGATTGGTGGAAGGGTAGTAGGAATTGTAGCAAATCAACCTACTTATCTTAGCGGTGCATTAGATATAAAGGCATCTGTAAAAGCAGCAAGGTTTGTAAGGTTTTGTGATAGTTTTAATATACCAATTATAACATTTGTAGATGTTCCTGGATTTATGCCAGGTATTGAACAAGAGCATAATGGAATAATTAAAGAAGGTGCAAAACTTATATTTGCATATGCAGAGGCAACAGTTCCAAAAATTACAATTATTTTAAGAAAGGCTTATGGTGGTGCTTATGATGTAATGGGAAGTAAGCATTTAAGAGCGGATATTAACTTGGCTTGGCCAAGTGCAGAAATTGCAGTAATGGGTCCAGAAGGGGCAGTTAAAATTTTGTATAAAAAGGAAATTGAAAAAATTGAAAATTTAGATGAATTTATAAAAATTTATAGAGAGAAATTTGCAAATCCTTATTATGCAGCAAATCTTGGTTTTATTGATGATGTAATTAAGCCATCTCATACAAGAAAACTTATTTATAAATACTTAACATTACTTGAAAATAAACGCCAAGTTTTACCTTATAAAAAGCATTCAAATGAACCATTATAATGAATATTGCTATATTTTCTGAAAGTTTTATACCATTAAGAACAGGGGTAGCAAAGTTTACATATGAATTAGCATATCATTTAAAAAAAAGAAAACATAATGTTATTTTAATTACGGGAGATTTTGGAGTAGATTATAATTTTGATTTTGAAGTTATTAAAATTGGAAGAATTTCTAAAATTTATGCAAATGGCAGTTATACATATTTTATATTAGAAAATCCTTTAAGCTTTTATAGGAAATTAAAAGATATTTTAAATTCTTATAAAATTGAAATTTTTCACAATCAAGGACCTCTTGGACCCCCATTTTCAATTTTAAGCTCATATTTTACCAAAAAAATAAATAAAAATATAAAAACAATTGGAACATTTCATTCAAAGCAAATGAAAATAACAAATTCAATAAAATTATATTCAAAATTTGCCAAAAAATTTATACATTATAATGATGTTTTAACTGCACCAAGTTTATCAACAGCAAATGAAATGAAATTTTTATTTAATGTGAATGTTCAAGTTATTCCAAATGGTATTGACTTAAATAAATTTAATCCTAATAAGGGTAAAATAAAAGAGCTTGAAAATAATAAATTTAAAATTCTTTTTGTAGGAAGGTTAGATTATAGGAAAGGTGTTGATATTTTAATAAAAGCTTTTGAGATTATTAATAACAAAGATATGGAGCTTATTATTGTGGGTAATGGTCCATATAAAAGTTTGGTTTTAAAATATAAAGAAAAATTTGAAAATATTAAGATATTTGAAAATGTAGAGGATGAGGAATTGGTGAAATTTTATAATAGTGCGGATGTTTGTGTTTTTCCTACAAGAGGAGGAGAAGCATTTGGAATTGTTTTACTTGAAGCGTTTGCATGCTCAAAGCCTGTAATATGCTCAAATATTGATGGATATAATGAAGTTGCTAATAATGATTGTGCATTATTTTTTAGTCCAGAAAATTATTACGAACTTTCAGAATGTATATTAAAAATCTATAAAGATAATGAGTTTAAAGAAAAGCTTTCAAAAAATGCTTTTAAGCGAGCATTAGAATTCTCTTGGGATGAAATTATATTGAAGTTTGAAAAATTATATCATAAAGTCTCTTAAAATTATGAACTTGAATATCAATATCTAAATAAAATATTCCTTCCTTATCTTGAATTTTTACGTAATCTTTCAATGTAGTTATAATAGGGAGTTTAAATTTTTTTAATTTTTCTAAATCCTTTTGAGTATAATAATAATGGTCAGGAAAAGCTTTAAAATAAACAACATTATAGAATTTATTTAAAATGTTTTTAAAGCTTGAACTATCTGCAATTCCACAAAATGCTACAACATCTTTAAAATCAAATTTATTTAAAACCTTATAATTTATAAATGTTGCAGGCTTTCCCATAAACTCAAAAATTTCAAAAGGCTCACTAAACTTAAAATTTACAATTACAAAATCTACCCTTTTTATTTCTTCAATTGGTTCTCTAAATTTTCCAAATGGAAAAACATTCCACCCCCTCAAATTTTTATAATCAATTAATAAAATTCTTTTATCAAAATCAATTTTCCAATATTGTAGTGCATCATCATAAATAAGAATATCTGGATTGAATAACTCAATAGCAATTTTTGAAGCTAAAAATCTATCTTTATAAACGAATACTTTTAAACCTGTTTTTAAATGAATAATATAAGGTTCTTCTCCTACCTTTTTTACATCTATATTTCCATCCTTAATTAGTTGAATATCTTTATTTTTTCTCTTATAACCCCTGCTTAAAATTATTACATTAAATTTTTCTTTTAGCTTATTTGCTAAATATATAGTAAATGGAGTTTTCCCACTTCCCCCAAATGAGAAATTTCCAATAGCAATTGTTTTCTTATTTAGCTTTTCAGATTTTACTAACTTTCTATGAATTTTTGATAGATAATAGTAAATCAACTATTTAACTTTTATCCTTTTTCTACCATTTTCAATATATATGTTGCCTTTTGGACTATTTAGTTTCTTTCCTGTAATATCATATATACCTTTCTTATTATAATAGCAGTTTTTTGATTCTGTAAGTTTTGATGATGGACAAGCAAAAGCGGTTTGAATATTTATATTGATTGCTGATATGGAGATATTAGAAGTAGTAATAGGATTATCATTGGTAATTATAGTTGGTTGGGATATTGAGCACTCATCAAAATCATCTCCAGGAGGATAAAATTTTGATTTAACGCAAGTAGTATCTTGAATATATTGATAATATACAATGAATGTATCTGCTCTTTTAAGCAAAAATGCTCTTCCATCAGGATTATAGTTAATATCAAAATCTACAATGCTATCATTTGAATAATCAGTTAATCCATAAATGGATTGAACCCACATAACTCCCTTTATTGAAGAAAAGTCATTTTTTAGTTTTACATCTCTGTTTTGTGTAAGTCCAAGAAATGTAAAGTTTGGAGGTGCATAAATACCATATAATCTTCCAGCCAAATAATATCTATAAGAAGGAGAACCTGCAGGAATTTCGAAGAGGGCATTTGATGCTCTTTCAACAAATTTTGGAGGATAATAACCAGAAGTGCATGCTACTATTTTAAGAGTATTATTTATATTACCATTGATGTCTAAATAAGCCAAGGTGCGATCATTAAAAAGTAACATGTTATCTGAATTATCAAGAATGTTAGATTGGTATGTTATAGATTTTGAAAACAGGACATTCCCTAAGGTATCAATTTTCATATATTTTTGGTTTTGTGAAACCATAAATTTGAAAATTTTTAAATTAATTTCAGAATTTGTAAAGTTATATAGTTTAGAGAACACTACATTACAAGTTGTATCTATTTTCATAAATACCAAACCATTATTAGATATAGCCCAAATATATAAACCATGTTTGGCAGGAAAGTTTCTTAGAGCTTTTAAAGTATAATTTGGATATTCATACATTTTAGCACAAGCTTTATACCCTGTGTTTCTATATCTTCTTACTATAACAAAGGAAGAGTTCGTATTTATAACAGTATATACACTTGTGCTATCAATGGAAATACCAAAAGGTTGCCCTTGAACAGATGGTAAAACATCCCCAACATACCAAGAAATTTGATTTAAAAGAAAGAAAATCATAATTTAAATTTTAAGGGGGGCGAATGCCCCCCAAAGATTACTTTAATACAATTTCATTCCAATATGCTTTAATTAAGTTTTTTGCTTCTTCTGAAAGAGGAACATAATCTAAACTAATTGCAAGAGAATCACCTTTCTCAAATGCCCATTTGAAGAATTCAATTACATATTTATTTCTATCTTTCTTTTCTCTTGGAAGTAATACAAAAACTGCTCCTGTTATAGGATAAGTGTTTTCTCCATCTTGATCTGTTAAAATTTCATAAAAATGCTCTTCCCTCTTCCAATTAGCATATTTTGTAGCTTCTTTGAATGTTTCTAATTTTGGTGCAACAAATTTTCCTTGCTTATTCTTTATTAAAGCATATACTAAATTATTTTCTTTTGCATAATCATATTCAACATAACCAATTGTTCCAACATTTTGCTTTACATAATTAGCAACTCCTTCATTACCTTTTGCTCCAATTCCAACAGGCCAATTTACACTTGTTCCAAAACCAACTTTTTCTTTCCATTCAGGACAAACTTTTGATAAATAATTTGTAACCAAAAATGTTGTTCCAGAACCATCTGACCTTCTTACTACTGTTATCCCCATATCAGGTAAATTTAGATTTGGATTTAATTCTTTAATTCTTTTATCATTCCACTTTTGAATTTTACCAAGGAAAATATCGCATAAAATACTTGAATCTAATTTTATTTCTTCACTCTTAATTCCTGGTAAATTTATTATAATTGCAATACCGCCAACAATAATTGGAAATTGATATAGATTAGCACTATCTAACTTCTCTTTTGTAAGGGGCATATCACTTGCTCCAAAATCCACTGTTCTTTCTGTAACTTGCTTTATACCTCCACCGGAACCAATAGATTGATAATTTACTTGTGTTTTTGTAATATTATAATATTCATATGACCACTTTGAAAGTAGAGGATATACGAATGTTGAACCCGCTCCTGTTATATTTACTGGTTTTTCTTGTGCCTTCTGGCAGGCAAACAAGCTTATAGCAATTGAAGTTATTATTAAAAGTTTTCTCATGTCCTTACCTCCTTTTAGAATTTTGC
>JAUQPS010000206.1 GCA_030550205.1 bacterium | reverse complement strand
GACAAATTCCTGCTTCTTTTAATGCTTTTCTGCCTTTTTCTGAAATATCTGAACTTCTCCAAGGAGGACTATAAATCCATCTTACTTCAAAATTCTTAATATCCATTTCCTTTAAATCATTTTCAATAGAATGCTTTATTAAATCAAGAGCTATACATCCTGAATATGTCTTCCTAATTTCTACAATTACTTTTTCCTCTTCAATTTTAATATCATATATTATCCCTAAATCCAAAATGCTAATAGTTGGAATTTCAGGGTCTTTTATTTTTGATATCTTATTTAATATCTCTTGCTTTAAATTACCACTTTGCATCTGGTTCTATTAAGAAAACTTCTCTAAATGTATTATAGAACTTCATAAAAACTTCACTTTTATTACCATTTCTTGAAAATTTTAAATTTCTAACATAATTTAAAATTTCTTCCTTAGGAGGAAATTTATAAAAATTAAAATTTTTTGTTATTGTTTCATAAAACCTTTCAAAGTGCTCATCATAGCTAATAGGAAATAATGGTGAATTATAAAAATTTAATATCTTATCATTTATTTCAAAAAGTGTAAATAAATCATATAAGTATTTATTTAGGGTTTGACTTATAACCTTAATTCCCTCTTCTTTTTGGACTAATCTATTTAATAAAACTCTAAAGTGCTTTAAATGATAATCTTCTTCAAGAATAATTTTTTCTGCTCTTGATTTTAATTCATTGTTATTTGACCTTAAAAGAGCAGAAATTCTAATATAATCAAATTCATCATAAAATAAATGTCTAATTAAAGTAAAAATGTAATCTTCATTTTCAAGCTCTAAAATATATGCATTTTTAAATTCAAAAGCTTCTCTTTTATATACAAAATCATCAGGATTTCCAATAATCTCATAAAACATACTTGCATGCGATATTTCATCTTGCGCAATAGATGATAAAGCTAAGTCTTCTTCTAAAAATGGACCAAAACCTGTCCATTCACAATCCCTATAACCTAAAATTAAATCATCATCAGCTAAATAAAAAATAAATTCCTTCATATTTGAAATTTTAAAGCATACTTTTACCGCTTGATGTTTTAGCAATTAAATACACTTCAAATGGTATTATAAGAAGTTTATAACGAGAAACCCAAGTTGTATTATCTAAAATGAAATAGAAGTTATATAATAAAACAAGTATTAAAAGTGAAAATAAAATTAATTTTTCATTTCTTTGCCTTGTAATTGATATAATAAGCAAAATTGCATAAGCTAAGGTTATGAAAGCAAACAAAATAAATAACTTTCCTTTATATTTTTCAATTGGGAAAAATAAAAGTTTAATTGGATTTAAAATAAAGTTCTTTATGGCAAAAGGCAAAATTTTTTTATAATTTGTCTTTGTTTCTTCAAGCAAAATTTTTTTATAACATTCTGAATTTAGTTTTTCACATCTTCTTATAATATCAGTATAAGTATTCTCTCTATTTTCTTTTTTTATTTGCTGATAATACATTATTGTGGACCACCACCAGAAATTGCTTTGATCAATACACTTATTAAGGATTATTTGAAATGCTATTAAAGGTAATGAAAGGAAAAAAGTTGGTTTAAATGCTTTCAAAAATATACCAAATAATATAAGTATTATTAAAAATTCTGGTCTAAGGATTGAAGCTAAAAATAAGGGTATTAGTGATAGTGTGTTTTTCTTCAAAGAAAAGAGAATAATAGAGATTAAGACAAAGTTTGCAACAAATGGGTCTAACATTATTCTTGGAACATAATAGAATGTTAGAGAAAATATAAGGAAAAGAATTAAAAAATTGTATAGTAGTTTATTAGGATTTAAGATTGATAAAAGGATGGATATTAAAATAGCAAATAGTAAGCTATCGAATAGAATTATAGCGAGTTAAATAACTTGCTTAGTCTGAAACAATTTTCAGGCTTAAAGCTCTTATAAATCTCATATGCATTTTTGATATATAAATAGCTATCAAACATTGTTCCCACATAATCTTTACTTAACAATTTTTCCTTACTACTTATATCAGCGATAAATGTTTTATTATAGACTTTACTTTCATAGTATAATTTAAATAGAGCTGATGAAAGGTATAGAGTTAGGGATATA
>JAUQPS010000205.1 GCA_030550205.1 bacterium | reverse complement strand
CAGGAATTCCAACTTTAGAGATAGATAGGAAAGCTGGAGAAATTTTTAGAAAATATAATGTAAAAAGTGCCTTTAAAGGTTATAAGCCAGACTTTGCAAAAAGACCTTTCCTAAGAAATATTTGTATTTCTTTAAATGAAATTATAGTCCATGGAATTGCTAAAAATAATCAAATAATAAAAGAAGGAGATCTAGTAAAACTGGATATAGGAATTATTTATAAAAATTTTTATTTAGATGCAGCTAAAACTATAGGTGTAGGGAAAATTTCAGAAAAAGCGAAGCTTTTAATAGAGGCAACAAAAAAAGCTTTAATTAATGCCATAGATATTGCAAGAGAAGGAAATACATTGGGAGACATAGGTTTTGCTATAAAAAATACTATAGAAAGTTATAATTTTAAAGTGATAAAAAATCTATGTGGGCATGATATAGGAGAATATTTACATGGAAATTTACAAATTTTAAATTTTGGTGAAAAAGGAAAGGGCTTAAAATTAAAAAGAGGAATGATTTTCACAATAGAACCAATGGCAAGCTTTTCATCAGAATATGCAGTTCAAATTAATGATTTTGAATTTAAAACACATGATAATTCACTCTCATCCCATTTTGAAGTTACAGTCGCAATTTTAAAAGAAGGAAATCTCGTATTAACTGAGATTTTATAAATGGAAAAATTATTAATAGAAGCAAGTTGGGAAGTAGCAAACAAAGTTGGGGGAATTTATACAGTCATTAAAGGCAAGGCTCCTTATATTCAAAAAAACTTTAACGAGGAATATTATTTACTTGGGCCTTATATTCCAGAAGTAAGCTATTTAGAATTTTCTCAAATTACTCCACCAGATATTTTTAAAGATGTAATAGAGGAAGCAGAAAAATTTGGAATAAAAGTTTATTATGGAGAATGGTTAATAAATTCCAGACCAAAGTGCTTTTTGATTGATTATTCAAGTTTTTTAGATAAAGTTAATGCATTGAAGTATGAACTCTGGGCAAATTATAAAGTAGATAGCTTAAGAACAGGAGATGATTATAATCATCCAATTGCTTGGTGTAGGGCCTCCTCTATATTTTTAAAAATATTAGGAGAAAAATTATCCAATATTCCTAAAGTTTTGCATCTTCATGAGTGGTTATCCGGATCTATTATTTTATTTGAAAGATTACCTTTTGTGACAATTTTTACAACGCACGCTACTGTTTTAGGAAGAGCGATTAGCGAGTCAGGAGGTAATTTATGGGAAAAGCTTTATTCAATAAAACCAGATGAGGAAGCTTATAAGTATGGTGTTGAAGCAAAGCATATGATAGAAAAGATTACAGCTAAAAAAGCAGACTTTTTTACAGTTATTAGTAATGTATTAAAAACGGAAGCAGAAATTATATTAGAAAGAAAGCCAGACTTTATTTTGCCTAATGGAATTGATATTACAAAATTTGCTACAATTGAAGAAATTACTTATCTCCATAGAAAAAACAGAGATTTGATAAGGGATTTTATTTTATACTTCTTTTCGCCATTTTATAAAGTAGAAGTTTCAAAGAGCCTTTTATATTTTATAAGTGGAAGGAAAGAAATTAGAAATAAAGGAATTGATATTTTTATAAGAGCTTTGGGAGAATTAAATAAAAAATTAAATGAAAAAGACCCCCAAATTTATGCATTTATTTTTGTTCCTTCTGAAACAGTAGGGCCAGATCCTTTAATTTTTAATAATTTAAATGTCTATAGAAATTTGGAAGAAAAGATAGAGGATCTTTTGCCAGAAATTAAGGGAAGGTTAGTACATTATTTAATACATAAAGAAAAAATTCAAAGTGAAACTTTATTTTCAAAAGAAGAATTTTTAGAGATTCAGCACATTATAAAACAATTAAAAACAAGCAAAACTTATCCAATATCCACTCACCTTTTAAAACCAGAAGATGAAATTTTATCCTTATTAAAAACAGTAGGTTTATTGAATAAACCAGAAGATAAGGTGAAAGTTATTTATTATCCTATTTATTTAAGAAGCGGAGATGGATTTTTAAATCTTTCATATGAAGATGCTATTTCAGGTTGCCATTTAGGAGTCTTTCCATCATTATATGAACCCTGGGGTTATA
>JAUQPS010000039.1 GCA_030550205.1 bacterium | reverse complement strand
TACTTGGAAGAGATTATGTATTAGGTTATAAAGTTTTAATAATTTTATCATTTCAAGCACTTATTGGAACAATAAGTGCTCCATATGAGGTTTATTTAGAAGCAAAAGGTAGAACTGACTTAAATTTTATAAACTATTTAATTTACTCAATTTCAACAATTATATTTTTATACATTTTTACAAAACTTTATTCAAAAGAAGGAACCGCTTATGCATATTTATTTGGAATAATTGTTCTTTCAGTTTTTAGAATAATTATGTTTAAAAGTGTTTGCAAAAATGGTATATATTCTACGCTACTTTAAAATTTAAACTATGTCAAATATTCCAAGAGGAACAAGGGATTTTTTACCATTTGAACAAATTCAAAGAGAAATTTTAATTGAGAAAATTAAAAGAATTTTTCAAAAATGGGGATTTGATCCCATTGAAACACCAACATTTGAATATTATAAAACATTATCTGGAAAATATGGAGAAGAAGGTGAGAAGTTAATTTATAAATTTACAGATTTAGGAGGAAGAGAACTTGGATTAAAATATGACTTAACAGTGCCCTTAGCAAGATTTTTTGCAGACCATCAAAATGAGATTGTAAAACCATTTAAAAGATATCAAATTCAACCTGTTTTTAGAGCAGAAAAACCACAAAAAGGAAGATATAGAGAATTTTATCAATGTGATATTGATATTGTAGGTTCTAAAAATTTAATATCAGATGCAACCATAATTTTAACCATAGATAATGCTTTAAAGGAAATTGGATTAAAAAATTTTACTTTTAAAATAAATCATAGAAATTTCTTTTATTCCATATCAAAAGCTTTTAATATAGAAGGAAGGGAAATTGAGCTTGCAAGAAGTATTGATAAATTAGAAAAAATAGGAGTTGATGGGGTTAAAGATGAATTATTAAAAAAGGGATTTGAAGAAATTATAGTTGATAAAGTTTTAGAATTTTTGACAAGCAATAAAACAATTGAAGAAGTATTAAAAAAATTAAGTGATGATTATGCAAAAATTGCATATCTTGAATTAAGTGAGATTTTTAAATATCTTGAAATGTTTAATATAAATTTTAAATTTGATATCTCCTTGGCAAGGGGATTAGATTACTATACAGGAATGATATTTGAAACAGAATTAAACGATATAAAAATTGGTTCTATTGCAAGTGGCGGAAGATATGATAATTTAATTGAAATTTTTACAAAATATAGTGTTCCAGCAGTCGGAGGAAGCATCGGAATAGATAGATTATTAACTGCACTTTTTGAATTAAAATC
Organism: bacterium; assembly: GCA_030550205.1. Classification (GTDB taxonomy): domain Bacteria; phylum Hydrothermota; class Hydrothermia; order LBFQ01; family DSFT01; genus DSFT01. Next base: position 11,474 of record JAUQPS010000039.1, on the reverse strand, counting down.
TTTAAATACGAAAAAAACTTATAGTGATGTTTTAATAGCTTTTGCAGAAATGGAAGATAATGTCATTAAATATGGCTTTAAAATTTTAGAAATTATTCAAAGTTTAGGTTATAATGTAGATTTATATTGTGGAAATAAGGATTTAAGGGGACAACTTGGATATGCAAAAGATAAAGGAATAGATATGGTTATAATAATTGGTAGTGAGGAGTTAAAAAAAGGGAGTGTTCAATTGAAAATTTTAAGTAAGAACGAACAAAAGGAGGTATTTTTAAATGAGCTTAAAGAATGCCTTAATTTTAAATAGCAATTTTAATGAAATTTATTCAGAAGTTGGAGGTTTATTGTATTTATTTGAGCAAGGTTATGTTCCTGATATTATAATAGCAACTTCATTTTCATCTATTACAGGAGCTTTATTAGCAAAAGAGCCAACTATAAGGGGAGTGAGAGATATTATAGACTTTTATAAATTTTTAAAGAAAGGTGATTTTTTAAGTAAAAGTTTAATTGAAAAGTTAATTCCTACAAAAAGTTATTACTCACCCAAGAATTTAGAAAATAAATTAAGGAGAGTCTTACCTGAAAGTTTTAAGCTTCTAAAAATTCCTATTTATATTATAGCTTATGATTTGAAGGAAAACAATTTTAAGATATTTGGAAAAAATGAAAATGATAATGTTATTAATTCCATTATCGCTTCAATTAGTATTCCAGGAATATATAAAACTGATAATTATATAAGTGCTTGTCTTTTCCCTTCTAATTTAGTAGAATTTGCATTAGAACTTGGAGCAAATAGTATTTATTATATTACAGGTGATTATAATAAGCTTTCTAATATCATTTCAAAGGATTATAAATTACTTTTGACACAAAACTATAAGGAATTTTTTGAAGAAATCAATGAAATTACATCAAACATCCTAATATATGAAATTAAATTAAATAGAAACCTATTTGACTTTTCTGAATATAAAAAAATTGTAGATGAGGGTTATCAAGAAACAAGGAAAAAATATATTTATTACAAATTATTTAGATATGGAAGAGTTAAAGAGACACTAAATTTACTAAAAAGACCTGATTTAAGTGATGAGGAGAAAATCATAAAAGCTTATGCTATTTATCTTGAAGGTGATATTCCGCAAGCTTATGTTCAGTTTAGTGAATTATACAGTAAATTTCCAGATAATGTTCTTGTTATAAATGGTTATGCTAATACTCTTATAGATATTGGGGAAATTGAGCAAGCAGGAGAGATACTGGAGAGTTATAAAAATAAAACAAATAATCCTTATTTCTTTGATACATTTTCAAGATATTATTTTTATAAAGGAGAGATTGATAAAGCCTTAGAGTATTTAAAAATTGCAATGAATTATGCAAAATCAGACCAAATAGCTTATAACTTAGCACTTATTCATTATGGAATAATTATGTCAAGCTTAGGTAAAAATAAAGAAGCCTTAGATAGTTTTTTAAATGCCTGTAATAACTTAAAATATCTTGATAATGCTTATTATTCTGCATTTGCTTACGCAAATACGATTTACTTTTATATCCAATTTGGAGAATTTCAAAAGATAGAAATGCTTAAAAGTAAAATTGAAGAATTATTAGAGCTTTCTGGAAGCTCTAGAACAAAGTTTCTCTTTTATTCAAATTATGCCTATTCTGCAATTGATAAAAAAGATATTTTAATTCAATATATAAAGAAGGCATTAGATATTGCTCTTGAAAAAGGAGATAATAATTTAATTACATTAGCTTTGGATAGTATAGCCAATGCTTATATTTATATTAAAGAAATTGAAAAAGCAGAAGTATACGCTAAGGAAGCCTTGAAATTATCACAGGAAAATAATTTATTTTATAATTTCATAAAAGCTTTAAGAACTTTGATTCAAATTAAAATTTTGTTAAATAAATTAAATGAAGCAGAAGAATTACTATCAGTTATTCCAGAAGAAAAAAATCTTACGCCTGTTGATGTATTTTTATTTGATATGCTAAAACTACTAATATACCACAGATTAAATGAAAATGAAAAGATGGAAGAAATTATTGAAAAACTAAAACCTATGATAAAAGACATGATATTTAGCTATACACTTATACACGACGAATTAAGAAATGAAATAATAAAAATTCTCCTACCATACTTAGACATAAAAGATATAATTTCATCTGGACCAAAAACAAAAGAGATATTAAGTTTAAAGTTAGAAAGTGAGCCTAAATCAAAAATAGAATTTTTGGAACAATTAAAAGTTGAAGATTCAATAAATTATATTGAGGAAATCAAAAAACTTGCTAATGACCAAAAATTAAAAATTCATATTGAAAAATTTGTAGAACATTGGAGAAAGGTTTGTGAGCAATATATCACACTGCTTGGGGAAACTTCTTATTTCTTCAATAATGAACTAAAACCTCTTTCAGTTTTTGGAGATGAACTGAACTTTTTAATCCTTGTTTACTTGTTAGTAAATAGAAATAAAGTTATCACCTATGGAAATATATCCTTAACATTTGGAATTCATTCAGAAAATATAAAGCCAAGAATTAAAACAATTTTGGAAGTTATCGAACCTTGGATAATAACTCAAAGTCCTAAATATCTAATAATTGAAGAAGATAGAATATTATTTAGAACAGATGAAAACTTTAAAGTTGATTTACACCTATTTGAAGATTATTTAGAAAAAGAGGATTTAGAAAATGCTATAAACTTATATCATGGAGATTTTGTTCCTAATATAACTCATCCATTCTTTTCAAATTTAAGAAGTGAAATAAAGAAGAAATATCTAAATGCAGTTTATGAATTGGCTAATAAATATATATCTGAAAAAGCTTATGATAGAGCAATTTTTATATTGGAAAGTTTATTAAATAGAGATATATTTAATGTTGAGCATCTTAAACTTTTAATTTCCACACTTTATAAAATAGGCAAAAGAGCATATGCATATGAATGGTATTTGAAATATCTAAGCACTATTGAAGAGCCAAAGTTTAAGTTTGAAGAAGTGATTGTATGAGAAATTTTATTGATGAACTACTAAAGCTTTTTCAAGTTTCCGGTTATATCTTAATAATTACATTTTTCATAGCTCTCATTTGGTCAAATGTTAATAATAGTTATTTTTATATTTTCCATAATAAATCAATTCATTTTTTCATAAATGAAATTTTAATGGCTTTCTTTTTCTTATTAGTAGGGCTTGAAATTAAAAGAGAATTATTAATTGGACATTTAAATAGTTTTAAAAAGGCTTTATTACCAGCAATTTTAGCATTTTTTGGAGCAATTACTCCCGCCATTATATTTCTTATTTTTAATATAAATAACTTAGAAACAATTAAAGGTTGGGGTATTCCAATGGCAACAGATATAGCATTTGCATTTCTTATAATTAGTCTTTCAAAAGCACCTTATAGTTTAAGAATTATTTTGCTTTCCGTAGCTATTATTGATGATATTATAGCAGTTATTGTAATTGGAATTTTCTATACAAAAGGTTTTAACTTATTATTTACATCTATAATTCCAATAATTGGAATTTTGCTATTTATAATAAATAGATATTTTTATAGAGATTGGATTTTGATATTAAGCTTTCCATTTGTTTGGTATATATTTTATAAGTCAGGTATTCATCCTGCAATAAGTGGAGTTTTTATGAGCTTTTTTGTAAAACTTGATAGAATTGAAATGTGGGAAGATAAGTTAGATAATTTTGTTGATTTTATTGTTTTACCTATATTTATACTTGCAAATAGTGGAATTGAAATAAAACATTTTGATTTTAGTAATATTTTTAGCAATTTAAGTCTTGGAATTATGCTTGGTTTGTTTTTTGGAAAACAAATTGGAATTACAATTTCTGCACTTATTTTTAATAAACTTAAAATTGTAGAATTTCCAGAAAATATAAAAATTTCACATATTTGGGCAATGTCATTAACATGTGCTATTGGATTTACAATGTCTATATTTATTTCTGAGCTTGCTTTTTATAATAATAAAGAGCTTCTTGAAATTTCAAAAATGAGTATATTTCTTGCTTCATTTATAAGTGCAATAGTTGGACTAATTGTTTTAAGAACTTTAAAATTTCAATATGAAAGAACTGAAAAGAAAATTTGAGACATTATCAGGTATTGAAATTAAAGAGTTATATACAAGTGAAGATTTGAAAAATTTCAAAGAAGAAGAAAAACTTGGAAAGCCTGGAAGTTTCCCCTTTACAAGAGGTATTCATCCAAATATGTATAGAGGAAGACTCTGGACAATGCGACAATATGCAGGATATGGTAGCGCAGAAGAAACAAATGAAAGATTTAAGTATTTAATAAGTCAAGGACAAACAGGACTTTCAACCGCTTTTGATTTACCTACCCAACTTGGATATGATCCAGACCATCCATTTAGTGAAGGTGAAATTGGAAAAGCGGGTGTTTCAATTTCAAATCCAATTGATATGGATATTCTATTTAAAGATATTGAACTTGATAAAGTTTCTACATCTATGACAATAAATGCAACTGCTGGAATTCTATTAGGATTTTACATTTACATTGCAAAACAAAGAAATATAAGTATTGAAAAATTAGCTGGAACAACTCAAAATGATATTTTAAAAGAATTTGCAGCAAGAGGAAATTATATATATCCTATTGAACCATCTATGAGGCTTGTGGGAGATATAATTGAATTTTGTTCTAAATACTTACCTAAGTGGAATCCTATTTCTATTTCAGGTTATCATTATAGGGAAGCTGGCGCTAATGCTGTTCAAGAATTAGCTTTTACATTTGCAGATGCTATTGCTTATGTTCAAGAAGTTTTAAAAAGAGGAATAGATGTTGATGAATTTGCACCAAGATTATCATTTTTCTTTAATGCCCATATTAACTTTTTTGAAGAAATCGCTAAATTTAGAGCAGCAAGAAGAATTTGGGCAAAAATTATGAAATATAAATTCAATGCCAAAAATGAAAATTCATTAAAATTAAGATTTCACACTCAAACTGCAGGCTCATCACTAACCGCTCAAGAACCAGAAAATAATATAATTAGAACAACAATAGAAGCCTTAGCAGCTGTCCTTGGAGGAACTCAAAGCCTTCATACAAATTCTTATGATGAAGCACTAGCTCTCCCTACTGAAAAATCTGCAAAAATTGCTTTGAGAACTCAACAAATTATAGCATATGAAACAGGTGTGGCAGATACTGTTGATCCACTTGCAGGTAGTTATTTTATTGAAAAATTAACAGATGAGATAGAAGAAAGAGTTTTTGAATATTTGGAGAAAATTGAAAAGATGGGAGGTGCTATTGAATGTATTAGAAATGGATATTTCCAAAGTGAAATTGCAGAAAGCTCATATAAATACCAAAAGGAAATTGAAAATAAAGAAAGATATATAATTGGAGTAAATGTGTTTAGAACAGAAAATGAGCAAAAAATAGAAATATTTAGACTATCAGAGCAAGCAATAGATAACATTTTAAAAAGATTAAAGGAATTTAAAAATAGTAGAGATAAAAGTTATATAAAAGCACTTGAAGAGTTAAAGAAAAAGGCAAAAACAAATGAAAATTTAATGCCATATATATTAAATGCTATTGAAAATAAAGCAACCCTTGGAGAAATATCCGATGCATTAAGAGAAGTTTGGGGCGAATACGATAGGCTTTAAAATTTAAATTATGAACAAATTATTTATATCTAAAATTTACATTTTTTCTCTTAGAATAATTGAAGCTTTTCTTCTATCTCTTTCAATTGCCCTTCTTCTTATTTCAATATACCCTATAAAAATTTTAATTGTTTCAATTATTTCATCCATCTTTTTTATAATTTATGTTTTAAACTCTTTAAAATTCTTAAAAGATAAAGAAATTGCTTGGTTATACGAATTTAAATATAAAAATTTGAAAGAAGCCCTTATTACATTTGTTGAATTAAGAATAAAATCAATATACGAAAAAATTCCATTTAAGGAATTAAACCCATTTTCCATTTATAGACCAAAATTTGAATTTCTTCTTATTCTTTTTATCTCGCTAACCACCTTTATTTTTTCATTCCATTTTAGAAAGCCTTTATATATTGCTAATTATGGAAATTATGAAAGGAAAATTATTATTGAAGGATTTGATGAATACTTTATAGGAGAAGATATTATTTTAAAATTCAAAAACAAAAGTTATTTAGATGAAATTACAACCTTAAAGCCGATTAATAAAGCTTTTAAAATTAGAGCTTTAAGTGAAATTCAGGATACTATTAAAAATTTAAGTGAAGGAAATTATTATTTTGAATTTTTAAATAAAAGAATTTTTGAATTTAAAGTTTTTCAAAGGCCAATTATTGATTCTATTATTATAAGCATAAACACTCCACATTTAAATTTAAATCAAAAATTCAAAAACACATACGAAATATCAGCAATTGAAGGAAGTAATGTTAATATAAAAGTTTATACGAATGCAGATAAAATTGAACCATTTTCTAATATCTCATTTATTCCAAAGTCAGATACCCAAATTGAATTTTATTTATACAAATCAAAAAAATTTTATAAATATCCAAATGCTTTAAAAATCACATTATTAAAAGATAATCCCCCATTTGTAAAAATTATATATCCAGAAAGTTTTGTATATTTACCAGAAAATTATAAAATACCAATATTTTCAATTGCTTTGGATGATTATGGATTAAAGGATATCCAAATCCTTGTAAATAATAAATTAGTTCATAATGTAAAAACAAAAAATGTTTTAAAAGATAGCATTTTTTATAATTTAGATTTAAGTGGGGAAAAATTGCTTCCTGGTGATGAAATAAAAGTAGAAGTTAGAGCTATTGATATGAAAAATCAAATAAGCTCAGACTTTATAACTATTAAATTCCCAACCTTAGCTGAACAAATGAATTTATCAAATCAAACAATTGGAGAAAATCAAACAAAAATCCAAGATATTAGAGAAAAGCTAAATGATATTACAGATAATATAAAAAGAAGTGAAACAAAAGGTGATATAGAAGCAATAAGTAATCAATTAAAAGAAATTCAAAATCAAATGAAAGAATTAGGAGAAAATATAAATCAAATATCAAAAAACTTACAATTAGACTTAGGGCTTCAAGAACAATTAAGAAGAATTGCTGAATTATATCAAAGCATTTTAAATGATGAATTAAAACAAATTTTAAAAAAAATTGAACAAGCATTAAGTAAAGTTGACAAAGAAGAAATTAGAAAGGCTCTTGAAAATATAAAAATTGATATAGAGAAATTGAAAAACAGCTTAAAAGCAACAGAAAAAACATTAAGAAGATTTTATGAAGAACAAAAGTTAAGAGAAATAGCAAATAAGTTAAATGAATTAGCAGATAAACAAGAGAATGTAAAAAATAAAGATGAACAAAATAAAATAACAGATGAGTTAAAAAATATAGAAAGGGATTTAAATGATATTTCAAAAACCATAGAAAGTCCATTTTCAGATAGTTTAAAAAATATCACAAATGAATTAAGTGATATTAAAAATCAATCTCAATTTATAGAACAAAATTGGCCAAATTCACAAGGTTATTGTTCTTCAAATGCAAAATCTATGAGAAATGTTTCAGAAAGAATTAATAAATTACAAAATGATTTAGTTCAGAAAAGGAAAGAAGAAATAGTTAAAAAAATTGAAAATTTAAGAAGAAGTTTAATTTTTATATCTCAACATCAAGAAACAAAAGATGAATTAGAACAAAAATCAATAATGGATGCTATTAAATTATCAATTAGAGATTTTGAAGAATTAGCTCAAATGAATTTCTTAATAGCAATGGATATAAAAGCACATTTATACATAGCATTAGAAAATGCACAAGAAGTTTATTTAAGATATAAATATAACGATTTTAAGAGGGCAAAAAATTATAAAAATTCTGAAAAGAAAGAGATTTTAACAGCAATTTTAAAATTGTATAATATTCAAAATCAAGTAATGTCAGCAAGCTCATCAACAGGCTATTCTGAAATGTTAAAGAATTTAGCAAATACACTAAACAATCAAATGCAACTTGGACAAAAAATGCAATCCTTATCAAATCAAAATTTATCTGAGGAATTATTAAAACAATTAGCAATTCAACAAGAAATGATAAGAAAGATGATTCAAGGAATTAGAGAAGGAATGGAAAAAACAGGACAAGGTAAAGAATATTCAGAAAAATTAAAAGAAATAGAAAAGCAAATTCAAGACTTAGAAAATGAAATAAAAGATAAAAAGAAAATTGATAGAAGAATTATAGAAAAACATAGGGAAATTATGCATAGATTACTTGAAGCATATACAGGATTAAAAACAGAAGAGAAAACTCAGAATTTTGAAGCAGAAAAACCGAAGAATATTATTTATGAAGAGCCAAAAATATCTGAAAATATGATATATAGACAAAAAATTATTGAAATTTTAAGAAAAATACAAAGAATTGATGTAGATGAAAATCAAAGAAATAAGCTTATTGAGTTTTACCAAAATTTATTGAAGGAGTTTTAATGTTTAAAAAAATTGTGGAACTTTATAAAGGAATTTATATTGGATTAAGAAATAAAAGTTTGGTTTATAAGGTGTTTTTTGATTATGAGGATTATAATTTAAAGAATGAGGAAAAAATAGCTCAAATTCAAATAATTGTAAATGATATAAGAGATATAGCAAATAAGCTTGAAATGGATGATTATATTATTGAAAGTGGTATTATATCTCCATTAAAAGAGCATGCGATGAAAATGTTGAATATGGCACCAGATGGTTGGACAATAATAAGTGATACATATAGATTAGCTCTTAGAGTATATGAAGATCAGAAAAATAATAGAGCTGCAAAAGATCTTGTAAATGTTCTTAAAGTTTGGTATGTGGATTATAAAAATTATGAAAATGACTATTTTTTTAAAAAACTTGTAGCATTGAAAATTGAAAGTATGAGAAGCAAATATGATATGTATAAAATTTTTAAAATAGCTTTAAAAATAAGCTTTCCTTCGATGTATGAAATTTTAAAACCATACTTAAAAAAATACGAAATTTTAATAAGTTTAAAAGCCAGAAGCTATATGCTTTAAAATTTTGAAATATGATTATCTTTATTATAAGGAGGGGGAATAAAGATGAGCTTTTAAAGATAAAGGAAGTGCCCTTTACATTCTCAAAGGAAGGAGGAGATTTTACAGATAATAGTCTATCTAAGAATCATTTTTCAATCCTTGGTTATAATGATAAGGAAGTTTTTATAAGGGCAAATTCAAAAGTTATATATAAAGATAAGGAAGTAATTGGAGATTTCAAGCTAAGGGAAAATGAGTATTTTATAGCAGGAGAGCTTGAAATTACCCTAGCAAAAATTGAAATTGGCATTAAGCCTGAGGAAGAAGTTTCAAAAAGCCAACCAACACAATTTATAGATGTTGAAGAAGCAGAGGTTGCATATTTAAAAATTTTATCAGGACCAGATGCAGGCAAAATTATTGAAATTGAGAAAACAGGAATTGTTGGAAGGGGTGAAGATGCAGATTATAGAATAGATGACCAATATGTATCAAGAAAGCAAGCTAAAATATATGTGTTTGATGATAAATATGAAATTGAAGATATTGGAGGTAAGAATCCAACACTATTAAATGGTAAAGTTATAACAAAAATTACACCACTTCATAGTGGAGATGAAATCCAGATTGGGAAAACAAGAATTTTATTTGTAAATCCAAAAGAAAAACCAGAAACTGAAATATATAAATCAAAAGGTGTTCCTGTTTATGTTTATGGAATTTTAGCACTATTGATAGTAATTATAATTGGAATTGGAATATGGTTTTATAATACTCAAAGAGAAAATAAATTTAATGCTCTTATAAGCTCTGCAAGTTCAACAATTCCAATTGTTTCTCAATTTGAAACAACTGATCAAAAAATTAAAGCCCTTGAAAGAGCAAATAGTGAAATAAATGAAGCAGAAAAAATTAAGAAAAATGACCCAAGAATTTCAGAAATAAAACCTTTAATTGAAAAATTATTAAATGCTTGGAAAGACGTTAAAAAAGCAGAAGAAAGTATAAATGCAGAAGATTATTTATCCGCCCTTTCAAGCCTTGAAAATGCCATAAAAGTTTTAGAAAATGATAAATATGTAAATAATCTTTATGACCAATTGTTAATTACAACCTTAGTTCAACAAAATTATGCAGAAGCAAAAGCTTTATTTGAGCAAGGTAAAACAAAAGAAGCATTAGAGATTTTAAATTTAGCACTAAATAGAACACCAGACCATCCACAACTATTAGAACTAAGAAAAATTATATTAGAATCCCAAAAGAAGAAACCTACTACTTCTGAAATTCAAACAAAACTTGCAAGCTTAAAAGAGGTTAAACCCAAAGAAATTAAGAAAGAAACGAAGGAAGTTGCTGAAAAGCCAAAAACTGAAAAAACTCAACTTGAACCTTCTATAAAAATTGATGTTCCTAATTTAAGCTCAATAAATTTAGAGGCAACTCAACCACAAATAAACCTCGATGTAACACTTGATGAAACAAAAAATCTTATAAATGCATATGAAAAAGAGCATAATTTGGATAAAACAATTAGAATAGCAACATCTATACTTCAAAATGACCCAAATAATGTAAAAGCAAAATATTATTTAAGATTAGCACAAAAAGAGAAACAAGCCCTTGCTTATGAAAAACAAGGAAAGAAAAATGAAGCAATATCAACATGGGAAGAAATAATGAAATTAGATCCTTCTAATAAGTGGGCAAAAGAGGCTCTTTTAAGACTTGGAAAATGAAAAAATTACTTATTTTAATTCTTATAGTTCAAAGTATAATAATTGTTGTGGGAGGTTTCTATGTTTATAAAAACTATATAGTTAAGGAAAAAGAAGTAGAAAAAAAGGAACCTGTTGAAACAATAATAAGGGAAAAATTAGAATTGCCAAAATCTAAAAAAGAAGAGAACATAAAAAATAAGATAGAAGTTGTAAAAGAGCAAAAGGAAACAACATTTAATAAAGTAGAAACAAAAACAGATACACCAATTATAACCCAACCTCTAATCCAAGATATTCCTATGGATACAGCAAAATCCTTAACTCAGCCCCAAGTTCCAGAGATAAAAGAAGTTAAAGAAACAAAAACAAATCCAACAGATATAAAAGTAAATGTTGATATTGGAAAAATTGACATTCCAAAAGTTGGTCCAGAAGTGGGGGGAGGTGTATCTGTAAGTGGAGCCTTAGCAATTCAACAAGCATATGAAGAATTACATGATTTAAATAAAACAATACAATTGGCAAATGAAATGTTAAAATCAAATCCAAATGATCAAACCGCTCAAAAGTATAAAAAATTAGCAGAACTTGAAATTATGGCAAATGAAGCATTAAGTAAAGG
>JAUQPS010000204.1 GCA_030550205.1 bacterium | reverse complement strand
ATACCATCCTATGATAAAGTCTAGGACTAGAAAATGAAAAAAGAATCCCCCTGGTTTTAGAATCCTATATATTTCTTTCGATACTTTAAAATACCATTCATAGAATTTCTTACCTTGTTCCCTATCAAATCTCATCCCAGGAGGTAGAAATTTTATAACTTTGCAATAATCAGGTTTAAATACGGAGGATCCGTTAAAACAAGATCTATTGAGTTATCTTCAATCTGAAGTAATATCTCTAATGCATCACCAAGAATAACCTTATTTATGAATTTTTCATTATTCAATAGTTATTAAAATTTTAAAGTTAATTGACACTTTTAATTTTATGCTTTAAAATTTTGGACTATGACTAGAAGGATGTTTTTAAAAATAGTAGCAATTGGGGGGCTTTTTGGCTTTGCTCTAAAAGGAAACCTCTTTGCCAATACATATCCTAAGAAGTCCATAGAATATGTAAGGGAAAGCTCAGATGGTTATGAATTAGTTTTATCAGATGGTTCTACTTTATCTGTAAATGAGACTGGGCTTTATGTAATAGGGAGGTTAAAGGAAGGAGCAAGTGTAAATGAGATAGTAAATGAGCTTTCTAAACTTACAAATAAAGATAAAAGTATTATAAGAGATGACATTGAAGCATTTTTGAATAATTTGAGAATTTTGAGAATTATTTAATGATTGATATTGAAAAAGCGAAAGAAAAATTAAAATCCTTAGGTTATAAAGATATATATTTATGGCAAGATCCACCAGGAACTTTTTATGATTGGCATACTCATTCAGAGGATGAAATTCGTTATATAATTGAAGGTGAAATAACCATAGGAACAGAAGAAGGAATTTATCATTTAAAAGCTGGCGATTTCCTTGAAGTAAAAGCAGGAACAAAACATTGGGCAAAAACAGAAATTGGAGTAAAGTATTTGTGTGGGAGTAAGTGATAAATTAACTAAAATTATAAGTCTTTACATTTCATAATATATTCACATAATTCACAATTTTTTGATGGAGGTGGGGGTTTTTCTTGTTTCAATAACTCTGAAATTTCTTTTATTAAATTCAAAAACTCTGCTTCATTCCTTTCAATTTCAACCCATTTAGTTTCTCCTTCTAAGCTAATCTGATTATTTGATAATTTTGATATATTTGAAGGTGAAAAGTATAATAACCCCAACTTTGAGATTTTTTTTGATACTTTAAACAATTCTAATTTATTTGAATTAAAATCTAAGTTGTCTAAGGCATAAGCATATGCATTTAGTTGAAAACTATATAAGTTCTTATAATTTTTTTCAAAATCGCTTGTCTTAAAATCAATTATTCCATAAGTTCCATCATCAAATTCAACAAGCGCATCCAATCTTCCACTAATGACAATATCTAAATTTGAAAAATTAATAGGTCTTGAAATTATTTTCTTTTCTACAAATATTATCTTACCTGGTGGTAAATTTGGATCAATTTCTTCCGTTCTTTTTCCTAAGTAGTGATCACTCATTAAACGCGCTATTTCAATAAAAACAGATGGCAAAGTTGATTTAAAGGATATTTTATTAACAACTTTTAAATAAAAACAGCGCTTACATTTATTATATAAAAAAGCAAAATCAGATGGATTTAATTTAAAAACACAGATTTGAAATTTTAAAGCTTAACTTGACTTAATCAATTCAGTAATTAATTTTCTAACATCTAAATAATCATATAAATTATACTTTGCCATAGATACTCCAATTCTTACCTTAATTGTATAGGCATATTCTGGCAAGGCTTTAAACAAATCTTCATCCGTTATATCATCCCCTATAGCTAATATAAAATCAAAATAATCCTTAGACAAAAAATATAGTGCTGATGAATCTTTATCTATACCAACTGGCCTTATTTCAACCACTTTAAAATGGCATCTTTTACTATAAAATTTGCTTGTTCTGGATCAGATTGACGATAATGCCAAGCAATTGAAAACTCCTTTTCTTCAATAAAACTACCAGCCAATCTATCGAAATAAATCCCATGTTCTGCCACCAAATTAATCTTAATAGGTGAAAACCAATTTTCAAGTGTTCCTTTATTCCTACCACTTAGTATAACTACTTCATTTTTTTCATATTTAACAAGCTATTTAAGTAAATC
>JAUQPS010000203.1 GCA_030550205.1 bacterium | reverse complement strand
TATCCTGATAACCCGATAAAAGGGCCCTGGCTATATGAAGTTCAGAATCAGATTCCGGAAGAAGAAATTGCTCCTCATGGTAATGCAATTCAAGATAATTCAATTCCTGATATTTCTGCAACCGTATCGGTTCCATGGATTGAAAGAAAAGAAGAAAATGGAAATTCTGGTGGAGAGATTGAATGGGGGACAGATAGACTTGTAAGGAGTGGTTCTTCTAATTTATGGTGGATTTCCCTTTCACATTCATCAGATATGACAAATAAGCCAAACTATGCTGCAGTTTTAAGATATGTTGCAGGAAGTGGTGAGGATACAATATTTCATTATTATTCAACTGATGGAATTAACTGGACTCCCTGGCTTCCCATATGGTATCCTGATGGCGATGAGGTTTGGCAGGTAGAAGTTCTTGTTGGAAGAGGAACAAATCCATGGATTTATACATTTGCAAGGTCAACTGTTTCAGACACACCTAATTCTGGTGCATTAATTTTAAGAAGATGGAGAGCCGATGGAAGCACAGGAAATTGGATATGGATTGCAACACCCGGTGATTCAATAGGAAGGTTTGCTGTTGATATGGATGAAAATGAGGTTCTTTATGTTGCTTATTTAAAGCGAGCAGGTGCAACAACTTGGAACCTATATAGAACCCGTTCAACTGACCAGGGATTAACATGGGAAACACCTATTTTGGTTTCAAGTGGAAACAGAAAAGATCCCGAGATTGGTGTAGGTGCTCCGAGTGGTTATGCCTATATTTCCTATGTACTTGATGACACTATTATACGTATTGGGAGATATATAAACTGGTCAAATCCAACTTTTACTGATATTGAAACCGATGGTGATCCGGAATTTACTCCTTCAATAGCAGCATCAAGAAGTGCTTCAACTTTAACTGCCTGGTGTCTTTACAGGCATTACCATTCAAATACAAATATGTATGATATTCATTATGCTTATACAACTAATGGTGGTTCAAACTGGACATATGGTGTATGGCCACCAATGAATTATCCATATGGAAATGTAAGGTATCCATGGATAGAAACAGCATTTGATTATCCATATAATATATGTGTGGCTCTTGGAACAACTTATCAATCACAATTTGATTCAATTATAACAGTATGGGCATATGCAAGCGCTCCAAATTCATGGCAGGGTAGGGCAGTTATAAATGAGCATGATGCAACAGGTGAAATGCCAAATAAAATAGATCTCAACGATGTTTTAGGTGGAACAACAGTCCTTTACAGACAATATGGGAGCGGAAATGTATGGTTTGACTACTGGTGGAATGTAGGAATTAAAGAAATTGGAAAAAATGTTTCTTCAAGTTATTCAATATTTTCCAAAAATGGTTATGCCATTTTAAAATTCAATTTACCCTATGGAAGGAATTTGAAAATAGATATTTATTCTTCATCAGGAAGGGATATAAACAGGATTGAAAGATATTTTAGTGCAGGTAACCATACTTTAAAAATTGATTTACCGGGTAAAGGAGTTTATTTCTTTAAATTGCCAGATAGGACAGAAAAGGTTATAAATATAAAATAAAATAGAATTTGCATAACATTTTAAAAATGGGAGGGGGAAGAATTATTTAAAGATTTGTTAAGTTTATATTAAATTTTTCTGGTTGCCATTTTAAAATAATTTTATAATCCATCCTTTATTTCTTCCTTTATCTTTTTTTCTATTTGAATAAAAAATATCATTTCTGCAGGATGTGCAATATGGGAAAATAAATATTTTTTCTTTTTTAATCCCTTCTTTTAAAAAATTGTTGATTATAAATTTTTCAAGATCAAGGTAAATTCTTTCATCTCTTTTTTCTAAAAAATCCTTAAAAAAATTTGCAACATCCTCTTTTATCTCATAACAGCATTTTTTAATTCCGGGCCCTAAAAAAACTTTTATATTTTTAAAATCTCCTTTTTCCTTAAAAATCTCAATCCCTTTTTGAACAATTCCCTTTTTTGCTCCTTTCCATCCAACATGTAAAACCATTATTAGATTTTTATCAAAAATAAAAACCGGAAAACAATCAGCAATTTTTACTTCAAGAATTATATTTTTTTCAAATGTAAAAAGCCCATCCCCTTCTTCTTTTAAAAACATATCTCTTTTAACTTCTATTATT
>JAUQPS010000202.1 GCA_030550205.1 bacterium | reverse complement strand
GTTGTCCTTCTAATGTTTGCACTAAATTAGGGTTGATAGCATCTACTAACCAGGCGGTCATAGCCCCTGCTACTTCTAAATCTTCTGTTGTAATGGGGTTTCCGTATTTATCAAAAGCAACAACAATTTTTCCAATTCTTTCTCTTAAATCTTTTAAATTTTTTGATACAGCAAGAATAGCCATTATTTCAGAAGCAGTTGCTATCCAAAACTTTGATTCCATTAAATATCCATCATTTTTCCCACCGAGACCTATAATGATATGTCTTAAGGATTGTGCAGCAAAATCAATAACCCATCCCATTTCTACTTTTCTTGGATCAATATTCAACCTTCTTAAACCTTTTCTTGATAATACTTCATCACTATAATTGGCTTCATGTTGCATCCTTGAAGTTAAAGCAACCATTGCTAAATTGTGAGCATTCATAACCGCATTAATATCACCTGTTAAGCCTAGGGAGAATTTATCAAGTGGAATAATTTGAGAGAGACCACCTCCTCCTGCTGAGCCCTTTATGTTAAACGTAGGACCAGCGGATGGTTGTCTAATGCAACCAATAACTTTTTTGCCAATTTTTCCGAATCCTTGAACAAGACCTATAAGTGTTGTTGTTTTACCTTCACCTAAGGGTGTGGGAGTAATAGCAGTAATATTAATATACTTTCCATTTGGTTTATCTTTTAATCTTTCTAAAACTTTCTTATGGTCAATTTTACCAACATAGTGTCCATAAGGAATAATTTCATCCATCATTAAACCCATCTCTTGAGCTAATTGATATATGGTTTTCATATTTTACCCTCCTTTTAAGTCAGGCTTTCTACTCAAAACATACAAATACTGCTGAACCCACCCTGCCCAATCTAAATACTTTTTTCTAAAAAACTCACTTATTAGCCTATAATCTTTATCTGTTAAACTTTTATTTTCTCTAAGCTTTAATTCATCAGCATAGAATTTAAATACAACATTTTTAATATGAACATCAATTGGAAAAGCCATATCAAAGTCTAAGGAAAATAATAATATACAATCTGCAATTTTTCTACCAATTCCTTTAATTGAAATAAGTTTTTGATGAGCATTTTCATAAGATAAATGTCTTAAAGAATATAAATCAAATCCATTTATTACAAGGTTTGAAAAATTAATTATTGCATAAATCCTTTCTTTAAATCTTACTGGCAAATCTAGTAATTCTTCAACTTTTAAATTTGCAATAAATTCAGGAGTTGGGAAATATAATTCTTTTGAAAATTTCTTAGATATTAAATAAACACATTTTGAAATGTTATGAACTGTATTTTGAGCAGAAAAGAGAAATGTTATGGAAATTTCAAAAGGTTCTTGTCTTAAAATTCTAATCCCTCTATAACTTAAAGCATATTTTAAAACTTTATCCTTTTCCATAATTTTATATAACTGATAAATATCTTTATCAAACTTAAAGTAAAAATTCAAAAATTCATCAATTTTTAAAGTTTTTTTAATCTGTGGGATATAAAAGTATTCACTTAAAGCTTTATAATAAAGATTATCTTTCTCTTGTTTTAATCCAAGGAAATTGTTATATAAAATAGCCCAAATAAATCCATCTTTATCTAATTTTGCATACTTAAAATTTCCTTCTTCATACAATCCCCATCTAAATGCTTGCCCACATGTTAATGTTGTATATAAATTTAAATCATTTGGAATTTTAAATTTTCCTTCTACCATAAATATCAAGATATAAGTTTATCTTACTATCAAAAAACAATGGTCTATAAATTAAAACATTATCCACAATATTTTCATTTATCCTTAACTTAAATACTTCTTCTCCAATTTTTAATTCATTTTCTAAATTAAGCTCTTTTAAAGTTTTTGAATTTAGCTCAATTGTCTTAATATAATCTTTTATATATTCATAGAAAATTTCACTTCTACAAGCATAATAGGAGCTTTTATAAATATGTGGAGAAGTTATTAAAATGTTTTCTTTGGGTTTTTGAGTAGGTTCAATAAGTTCAAGCTTTTTATATGAAAGGGTATAGTTTGCAAGGTCATATTCATAATACTTAATAAGCTTTTTGATAGATGGAATAAATGGGGGATAATTTCTATAAAGTGCTTTCTTTTCAAAATTCACGTTTTTATATTCAAAAATTTCC
>JAUQPS010000201.1 GCA_030550205.1 bacterium | reverse complement strand
ACATTAAATAATTACAAGGAGATATTTTTTAAACTTGATTTTGGGAGATATTTTTTTAATTCTTTATTTGTTACTCTCTCTTTAGTTTTTTCTCAAATTATTTTATGTTCCTTAGCAGGATATGCTTTTGCAAGGTTATATTTTCCTCTTAAGAATGCTCTTTTTCTAATTTTTCTTTCTGTGATAATGCTTCCTGGAATAGTTTTATTAATACCAAGATATATAGTTTTAAAAAATATAGGATTGGTTAATACTCTTACAGGTGTAATACTCTTAGAAATATTTAGTGAATTTGGAATATTTCTTTATAGACAACATTTTTTATCATTACCTATAGAAATGGAAGAAGCTGCAATTGTTGATGGAGCGAGTTTATGGAGAATTTTTTGGAATATCATGATGCCTCTTTCAAAGCCTATCACATTATCTTTTGGGTTATTGGTTTTTATTTATGCTTGGAATCTATTTTTATGGCCCTTAATAGTTATTACTTCCCCTGAGAAAAGAACTCTTCCTATAGCTATTGCTTTACTTCAAGGACAGTATTTTAGTAACTGGGGAGTTATTATGGCTGGTGGAGTTGTTGCCTCTCTTCCTCCTATTATTCTTTTCTTATTTACTCAGAAAAACTTTATAGAAGGTATAGCCTTTAGTGGAATTAAATAAAAAATGGAGGTGAGAAATAGATGAAAATAAGTTTTATAGGAGCAGGAAGTGTTGTTTTCACAAGAAATCTTCTCAGGGATCTTTCTATATTTTCAGAGTTTAATGATATAGAAATTGCTTTGATGGATATTGATAAAGAAAGATTAGAGGTTGCTTTAAAAATAGCAGAAGAGATAAAGGAGAAGAGAAAAAGGTCTTGGAACATAAAAGGATATATGAGTCTTAAAGAGGCGATTAGCAAGTCAGATTATGTTATAAATACAGTACAAATAGGAGGTAAAGAAGCTACATATATTGATTTTGATATTCCAGAAAAGTATGGCTTGAAACAGACGATTGGTGATACTCATGGTATAGGTGGGATTATGCGTTTCTTAAGAACAGCGCCTTTTCTAAAAGAATTAGTATTAACAATTGAAGAATATGCGCCTTCTGCTTTGTTGTTGAACTTTACGAATCCTATGTCAATGAACCAATGGTATATTAATGAGATATCAAGTATTAAAAATATTGGTCTCTGCCACTCAATCCCCTATACTATTGAGCAGTTGGCAGACTATGTAGGAGTTCCTGTGAACGAGATTAGCTACAAAGTAGCAGGGATAAATCATATGGCTTGGGTTTTGATCTTTGAAAGGAAAGGCGAGAATTTGTATCCTCTTCTTTTTAAAGCTATGGATAATGAGGAAATATGGAAAAAAGACCCTGTAAGATTCGAAATACTTAGAAGGTTTCATTATTTTGTTACTGAATCGTCAGAGCATAATGCCGAATATTTTCCATACTTTCTAAGAGATGAAGAGTTAATTAAAAAACTTAACATTCCTATAAGAGAGTATATAAGAAGAGTAGAAGAAAATGAAAAAGTTTTTAATGTCTTTAAGGATTATTATTTAAAAGGTAAAAAAGAGGGCTTTGATATTATTAGAGAATATTATGCAGAGGAAGAGTACGATACTTCTAAAGAGTATGCTGTTCAGATCATTCATGGAATAGAGACTAATAATCCAAAGCTTGTTTATGGAATTGTAAGGAATAAAAGTGTTATTGAGAATTATCCAAAGGATTCAATGGTTGAGGTTCCCTGCTATGTGGATAAAAATGGTATTTCCCCATTAAATGTAGGAATTATACCTGAACATCTTGCAAGTTTGAATATTCTTCACATAAATGTTCAAAGGCTTGCAGTGAAGGGGGCTGTAGAAAGGGATAAAGATTACATTCATTATGCAGTACTTTTAGATCCTGTCGTTTCTTCTACTTTGCCTTTAGATAAAATCCCTATGATGGTAGAAGAATTGATTGAAGCACATAAAATTTATTTAAAAGATCTTTTTAAAAAATAGGAGTAGATAGTTATGTGGCTAAATAAGGATTATTTAAGGAGAAAAGGTGTTTATTCTATATGTAGTTCAAATATATATGTTATTGAGGCTGCTTTAGAAGTTGCAAAAGAAAAAGATGATTATATATTGATAGAGGTAACACCTCATCAGGTTAATCAATATGG
>JAUQPS010000038.1 GCA_030550205.1 bacterium | reverse complement strand
AAATCACAAAGAATTACATTATGTCCATATTGTGCAAAAACATGAGCAATTCCATTTCCCATAGTTCCCGCTCCTACAACCCCAACTTTCATAATGTGAAAATTTTAAAGTAGAAAATTTACTTTTTATAAATCTCAAACCTATTTACAGGACTAATAAAAATCACTTGCTTTACTTTAAATTTCTTTAATTCTTCAAATAATATCTTTGCTATATTTTTCTCATTAAACTCCATTCCATCATATTTTTTTAAATCTCCACCAAGTATGATATCCTTTTGCCCAGACATCCTATATACAATAACTGGTATAAATTCAAAATCCCTAAATTCCTTTATGTGTTCAAAAAATCTTTCAAGCCCATCTTTTAATTTCGTAATTGCTAAAAATAATCCATCATTATTTAATGCATGCTTTGCCTCTATTAAAAATGCATAATTTTTATTTCCTTTTCTTGCTAATATCACTTCATCTACACCCCTTCCATTTAATTTTTTATATTCCCCAATTCTTTTTTCTCTCTCCTTTAATATACTAAACTTATTTATTATTCTCCTTGGGAATTTTAATTCATATCCATTTTCTTTTAAGTATTGAATTAGTTTATCAACTCCAAATTTTTCTGTTTCATTTCCAAAATGAAAAAAAACTCTTCCATCTATTGTTTTTGTCATTTCTTCTCTCATTTCCAATATCTTTTTGTTAAATTCTTCATTGCTTCTTTTTATTTCCCTTCTTAATTCCTCTCTTATTTCTCTGTTTGTTCTTGCTATTTCTTCCTTATACTCTTTGTCTCTTCTTTCCATTTCCTCCCTATATTCTTTATCTCTTCTTTCCATCTCTTCTCTATACTTCCTATCTCTTTCTTCTATTATCTCCAATATCTTCTTTAAGAATTCATTTAATTCTTGCATAGTAGGATAATTTTAAAGTTGTTATTAAACCAATTTCCTTGCTATTGTTAAATATCCAATGTGGGCTATCATTGTTTCTTTCGGTCTTGTTTTTCCTTTTCTTACAAGTATTTCTCTTTCAAGTAATTCAACTGTTTTTATATCTAAAAAATTATAATTTTTTAGCTCTTCTACTGTTTGAATGACTTGTTCAATTGTGGGAGAAATAGATACCCAAAATCCAGAATTTTTTAGTGCATTATATACCGCTTTTACGAGTGTCCAAGGTTCAGGCACATCTATTATAGCACAATCTATATTATTAACAGGATAACCTTCAATTGATGGGTCTAATAGAAAGAATTCTACGTTGTGTTCTGCTTTTGCTCTTTTAACATTTTCAATTGCTCTTTTTAAATGCTCTTCTCTTCTTTCAAATGTATAAACTTTTCCTTCCTTTCCTACAATTTTAGAAAGTAATATTGTCATAGCTCCTGAACCTGTTCCTGTTTCAATAACTCTTGAACCACTTTTTATATTTGTATGAGTTATAATATAACCTGCCTCCCTTGGATAAATTATATTTGTTTTTCTTTTCACATTTATCATAATTTCTCCATTAGAAGGTTCTAAAACAAAAACTTTATATCCTTTACTTGTAATTAAAATATCTCCATATTTTAAATTTTCTATAAATTCAATACTTCCAAGATGGAAAGAAAACTTTAATCCTACCTTATATTCCATCAAATACTTTTTATTATCCTCTGTTAATAGTAATACTAAATCACCCTCATTTAACATTTTCCTCTATCCAATTAAGATAATCAATATTTCCTTTAACAATATCAAGTGCAATAATTTCTGGAACTGTATAGGGATGAATAGATTTTATAAAACTAATTAGTTCATCTAAAATTGATTTTTTTGTCTTAATAATTAAAAGCTCTTCTTTATCTTCACTTATTTGGCCTTTCCACCAATATATAGAATTTATATTGCTTATTATATTTACACATGCTCCTAATTTTTCTTCAATGATTTTTCTCCCAATCTCATAACCTTTTCCTTCTGGAACAGTGCAAAAAACAACAACATACATACTGAAATTTTAAAGTTTAATAGTTTATTTATCTCTTACAATCTCTGAATAAACAGAACTTGGATACTCATTCATTAATTCATCTTTATAATTTTGCAATTTTGTAAGAATATAAAGTTTATAAAGGGCAAATGGTCTTATCCAACTTTCTTGTAAGATATTATTATAATAATTTATTGCGGTTTTTATTTCACCTTTTCTTTCATAATATATTCCATATGCCAAATTTTCTAAATTTTTATCATTCAAAGATTTGTTTTCCCCCTTTAAAATATAAAAGAAATTCAAAGCTTCCTTAATATCATAAGTATTCAAAATTTCAATATATAATGCAATATCTGAATCTATATATTTTGCCTTTGGAAATGTTCTTTTGAAGTAATTTACAACACTTTCTGGACTTTGAGTATATAAATATGAAAGAAAGCACTCTTTATAAAAATCATCATTACATAGCTTTATAACATCTGAATATCTTTTCAGTTCAAATAATGAAATTATAATTTTAGTTGTATCCTTTGTTAATTTTAAGGCTTTTTCATAATTTTTGATTTTTATATAACATATAGCGGATGTTTCAGGTTCTAATTTTTCTAAAATTTTTCCTGCCTCTTCATATTTTTCAAGTTTATATAATGCTAAACCATAAAGTCTTTTTGAAAAATTATCTGACTTATTTTTCAAAAGTTCTATTACTTTATTATAATTTCCATCTTCATAATAACTATTTGCAATTGTTAAAGTATCTGTTAAATTAGAGCTATATCTTAAAGCCATTTCAAGTTTATTATCCATTAAAAAAAACTTAAAAATCCCTCTCCTAAAATTCTCATTATTTTTATATTTTTCAATTTCCCTATAAATTTTGCTTCCATAATCCCCATAAAGCCTTAATAGTTGATAATAAATAAAATCTTCATCTTTTGATTTTGAAAGTTCTACTATTGCATTTTTTATATCTTCCTTTTTATAGTAATATTCAAACGCTTCATTTGTCATAAAATCTTCATTTTCTAAAATTGTTCTTGCCATTTTAATTACAATAATTTCATCAACTCCATATCTTAAAAATAAGTAATAAGCTTTCTTAAAATCTTCTTCTTTTCTTAAATTTTTTAATTCTTCAATTGCTAAATTTATTTGATGCTTTTTTAAATAATTTTCAATATTCTGGATGTTTAGAATTGCTATTAGCAACATAGCTATAAAACCTCTTATGAATTATTCCCTTTATTTTTATTTTACTATCTAAAATTTCCTCTTCAAAAATCAAAGCCAATTTCTTAATTTTTGAATATAGATTGTAATTTTCTGTGATTATTTCAAATTCTACAAATTGCCTTAATATCACTTCTTTAATTTTTCTTAAAAGCTCGTCTATTCCAATTTTCAATTTTGCAGAGATAAAAACACTATCACTATACTTTTCCTTAAATCTATAAATTTGATTTTTATCTAATACCAAGTCAATTTTATTAAATACCATAATTTTTGCTTTCTCTTCAAGACCCATTTCATTAAGTATTTTTTCAACAGTTTCAATATGCTCGTTTACATTTGGATGAGAAATATCTATAACATGTAAAATAACATCTGCATCCTCTATAACTGATAATGTTGCTTTAAATGAAGCAATTAGGTGTGGTGGTAAATCTCTAATAAATCCAACAGTATCAGATAAAACAACTTTATAAGGAATACCTTCAATTCTTAAAGCCCTTGTAGTTGCATCCAAAGTTGCAAATAATTTATCATCTACATAAACATTTGAATTTGTTAATAGATTCATAAGTGTGGATTTTCCTACATTTGTATAACCTACAAGTGATATTTTTATAAATTCTCTTCTACTTTCTTTTTGTATTTCTTTTGTCCTTTCAATATCTTTCAGTTTTAAATGTAAATGTCTAATTCTTTCTTTTATTCTTCTTCTTTCATTTTCCAATAATTGCTCACCTGGTCCTCTTGTTCCAGGTATTCCTGCAAGTCTTGAAAGTGATATTTCTTTACTTAATCCAACCAGATGGGTTAATTGATATTGCCAATAAGCTATTTCTACTTGAATTTTTGCTTCTGATGTTTTTGCTCTCCTTCTAAATATCTCAATAATAAGCTCAGTTCTATCTATAATTTTTTTATTAATTGCTTTCTCTAAATTCCTTTTTTGAATTGGAGTTAATTCATTATCAAATATAACCGCATCAATATTATATTTTTGGCATATTTCCTTTATCTCTTGAACTTTACCTTTACCTATAAAATATGCTGGGTCTGGATGCTCTCTTATTTGGATAAATTTTTCAAATACTTCAAATTGAGCAGATTTTGCCAATTCTTCAAGTTCCTCAAGTCTATCCAATCCCTTCCATCTTTCTTTACTATTTTTTATAAGTGATATTAATATCGCTTTCAAGCTTCTATAATTGGTTCCTTATCTTTATCTATAACTTCTCTTGTAATCACAATTCTTCTTACACCTTTCATACTTGGAATTTTATACATCCATTCCATAAGAACATCTTCTAAAATTGAGCGAAGTCCTCTTGCTCCAACTTTTTTACTATAAGCAATTTCAGCAATTCTCCTTATAGCATCATCTGTAAATATAAGCTCAATTCCCTCCATCTCAAAAAGTTTTTGGTATTGTTTAATTAAGGCATTTTTCGGTTCTTTTAAAATCCTTTCAAGTGCAGGTATATCAAGAGGATCAAAAACTACAATAACTGGTAATCTTCCTACCATTTCTGGAATAATTCCATACTTTATTAAATCTTCTGGTTGAACATAATGCAATATCTCTATATCAGAAATTTTATTTAAATTTTTATTAAAGCCAATTTGCTTTTTACCTAATCTTGATTTTATAATTTCAGCAATACCTTCAAATGCTCCCCCCATCATAAATAATATATCTGTTGTATCAAGTTGAATATAACTTTGTTCTGGATGTTTTCTTCCTCCTTGTGGAGGTATATTTGCAATTGTTCCTTCTACTATTTTAAGTAATGCTTGTTGAACACCTTCACCTCCTACATCTCTTGTAATTGATGGACTATCACTTTTTCTTGATAGTTTATCAAATTCATCAAGATAAATTATTCCTATTTTTGCCATTTCTAGATTATAATTAGCATTTTGAACAAGTCTAAGAAGTATATTTTCAACATCTTCTCCTACATAACCTGCCTCTGTTAATGGAGTAGCATCATATATAGCAAAGGGCACTTTTAATAATTTTGATAATGTTTTCGCCATTAATGTTTTCCCTACACCTGTTGGACCAATCATTAATATATTGGATTTTTCAATTTCAACATCCTTGAATTTATTTCTAAATTTTACCCTTTTATAATGATTATAAACCGCTACCGATATAATTTTCTTTGCTCTTTCTTGTCCAATTATATATTGGTCTAAAAATGCTTTAATTTCACTTGGTGTTGGTAAGTTATAAACAATTTCTTCATGATAAATTTCATTATTATTTAAAATCTCATGAGCAAGTTCTACACAATCTTTACAAATATAAGCATAATTTCCTCCAATTAATCGTCCAACTTCACTTTCACTTCTTCCACAAAATGAGCATCTCAATTCAGAAATTTTCCTTTTATTCATTTTAAAAGTTTAAAGCCTAAGTTATTTTTGATATATCTTGACTATTGGATTTACTACCTTTAAAATTTACAACTGGATGGAGGTGAAAAATAATATGACAACTTTAAAACTTGGTTCCTGGTATAGGGACCTTTTAAAAAAGTTAGAAAATGGTGAAAAGGTTCAGGTATTTGCTCATGAAATACTATATAATGCTGTTTTGTCAAAAGGAATTGAAAAGCGACCAGAAGGATATATTAAATATAAAGCTTTTGAAAATGAGATATTTGGTATAGATTATGTTTTAAATAAGATAATGCAATATTTTTCTGCTGCTGCCCAAGGTCAAGATATTGCAAAAAGAATATTGCTTTTAATAGGTCCTCCTGGTTCTGCAAAATCAACAATTGTAAATACATTTAAAGTAATACTTGAAGAATATACTCTTCATAATCCAGTTCCTGCTATAAAGGATTGTCCAGTTCATGATAATCCACTTTATGCTATTCCATATAATAAAAGACAAGAATTGAGAAGATATGGTATAAATATAGGTGATGAATTATTGCCTTGCCCAGTATGTCAAAAGCGCCTTCAAGAAGTTGAGTGGGAAGATTTAGAGGTTGAATTTATAAGCTTTTCAAGGACAAGAGGAGTAGGAATTGCTACTTATGCTCCTATGGATCCAAATACTGCTGATGATTCAATTTTGATTGGAAATATCTCTCTTGCTAAACTTGCTATATATAAGGAAGAAAGTGATCCAAGAGTTTGGAGTTATACAGGTGTTTTACAAATAGGAAATAGAGGGCTTGTTGAATTTGTAGAAATGCTTAAAGCAAAGACTGAACATCTAAATATATTATTAACTGCAAGTCAAGATAAAATGATTGTATTAAAGAATTTGCCTGCAATGTATGTAGATATTATTATTGTAGGTCATACAAATCAACCAGAATATGAAAAATTTGCTTCAAGACCAGATACAGAGGCGTTTAGAGATAGATTATATATTGTAAAAGTTCCATATAATTTAGATTATAAAGCAGAAATTAAAATTTTAAGAAAACTAGTTTATCCATCTGTTCCTGTTGATCCACTTGTATATAAAACACTTGCTTATTATACTGTTGCTACAAGGCTTGCAAAATATGCAGAAGATTTAAATACTCTTAAAAAGTTAATAGAGTTAATGGATCAAGAAAATCATTCAGAAGAAGCTCTTAAAATAAGGAAAAAAGCTATTCAAGAAGAATGGGGGTTTTCTGGACTTTCACCAAGAAAGAGTGCAGAATTACTTTCTACCTTAATGGTTAAATATCCAGAAGGTCTTTCTGTTGTAGACGTTTTAGATGGAATTAAAAGTGAATTTGTAGATGCTCCTAAATATAGAAATAATCCAGAAAATAAACAAGCTTATGATGCGGTTATTAGTTATATTGATGAAGAGCTTTCTAATTATGTAATGGAAGCATTCCTTGGAACATCCATAGAAGAAGAAGTTAAAAGCTATTTCCAAAATTATTTAAAGAATTTAGAAGCATATGTAAAGAAAACAAAAATTATAGACCCTGCTACAAATGAAGAAAGAGACCCAGATGAAAATATACTTCAAACAGTTGATTCTGCATTAAATCAGATATCTACATTTGAAAGAAGGAAAGAATTATATGAAAGGATAGCAAGCGTTATAGCAAGTTCCGTAATTAGAGGTAAAACATTTGAATTAAAAGAAGAGCTTCCAGAATTATATGAAGCTATTAAGAGGGTATTCTTTAAGGAGAAAATTAAACTTGTAGGTGGTTCAATTGATGTAGATATGCCACTTCCAGAAACAAGAGGAATTGTAAGGGATATGATAGAGAATTTGAAAAAGGCTGGATTTCCAGAAAGGTCTGCAAAACTTGTTATTAAGCGCTTAGAGCATATGTTTAGAAAGGAAAGGAAGTGAAAAAATTTATATTTTTAATTTTATTAGTAGCTTGTGCTCCTAAATATAAGGAGTTTAAAACTTTACAAAAAGAAGATGTTAAAATTACAATTTTAACCCAATCAGGGAATTTAAAATTAGGAATGAATGAAATTCAAATTCTTATAAATCCAAAAGAAAATTTATTAAAAGAAATTTTTTTATATATGCCCCCTGTAAATGATAAACCTGAAAGAAGAATTTTAGCGGATGTTAAAAATGTAAAAAATGGTATTTATGAGGGGAAAATTGAAGTGAATGAGAGAGGTATATGGGATTTAGTTATTATTTTAAATGATAATTCTGTAATTAGTGAAAGAATTCCAATAGGTGAAAATGACTTATTTGGTTTTTAGTTTAATAATTGAAGTTGAGCATGCTTGCTTTCAAAATAGTAAAAATTATTTAATTATTCAAAAGAATGATAGCATTTTAAACTTCTTTATAAACAATTTTACAAAAACTTACAAAAAACCATCAATTCCAACACTCCTTGAAATAAGGGATTCCTTAAATGTTATAAATTCAAGTTTAAGTAAGTATTTAAAAGTTAAGGATAGTTTAAGAATTGAGGATTTAATATCCGCTATTGGCAAATTTAAACTTTATGATTTACAGATTGTTTATATTTTAGCATATTTAAGTTATAACTTTAATTTGAATTTTGAAATTTATTGTGCTGTTAAATATAGTAAAAGCTTTAAGGATTTTTCATTATTTGATATGGGACTTGTTTATGGCACTCCGAATTATATGTGTTATCCTATACTTGTAATTGATAGTTATTATATAATTGGACCAAGGAAGATGTATGTATTGAATAGAATTTCGGATTTTGAAAGATTTCCTGATGAGTTATTTTCCATAGAAGTTCCACAATTAAAAAATCAAATGGAAGGATATAAAATTAAGCTTATAAAAGCAATAAAATTTTAAGAGTTCAATAAATAAGCTCTAATAAATTCATCAATTTCTCCATCCAAAACTAATTCAGGATTTGGATGCTCGAGATTTGTTCTATGGTCTTTTACAAGTTTATAAGGATGTAAAATATATGACCTTATTTGATAACCCCATGTAATATCTGTTTTTTGTTTTTCAAGCTCTTTTAATTTTTCTTCTTCCTTTTGTTTATAATATTCATATAACTTTGCTTTTAAAATTCTAAGAGCAATCTCTTTATTTTTATGTTGTGATCTTTCGCTTCTAATTGTAACGCTTATTCCTGTTGGAATATGAGTTATTCTTACTGCACTTTCCGTTTTATTTACATGCTGACCTCCTGCACCACTAGATCTAAATGTTTCAATCTTTAATTCATTTTCATTTATATTGACCTTTATATCTTCTTTGCTTGGATATACAAAAACAGAAGCAAATGATGTATGTCTTCTATTATTGGCATCAAAGGGAGAAATTCTTACAAGTCTATGAACTCCAATTTCACTTTTTAATAATCCATAAGCATATTTACCTTTTACTAAAATTGAAACACTTTTAATACCTGCTACTTCCCCTGGTAATATATCTAAAATTTCATATTTAAATCCTTTTTTTTCAATCCATCTTAAATACATTCGCATTAGCATTTCAGCCCAATCATGACTTTCTGTTCCACCAGCTCCTGGATGAATTTCTATAATGGCATCTAAAACATCATCTTCCTTATTTAAAAGCATTTTAAGTTCAAATTCGTTTAGTTTCTTTTCAAAAATTTTTAATTTTATTTCAAATTCTTTTTGAAATTCCAAATCTTCATTTGAAAGTTCATTTAGAATTTTCAATTCTTCATAAAGCTTCTTCATCTCTTCTATTTCTTCTATTATATTTTTTAAATGAGATAATTCTTCCATTAATTTTTGTGCATTTTTTCTATCTTGCCAAAAATCATTATGAGAAGATATACTTTCTATCTCTTTAATACGGGAATTTATTTTATCAACTTCAAAGATAGTCTAAAAGTTTTTCAAATCTATTTAAAATTTCCATAAGCTTTAAAATTTTAAAGCTTTCGCTTGGAGGGATGGCCGAGCGGACGAAGGCGGCGGCCTGGAGAGCCGTTATCCCCGTAACAGGGGATCGTGGGTTCAAATCCCACTCCCTCCGCTTTATGAACCCTTTTGAGCATCCGTTGTTTATTTATTATAAGTATCCTCGCTATAAAGGTAAATTAAAAAAATTTAATGCATCATTTCATCTTGGAAATCCAAGTTGTGGAGATGAAATTATTTTTTATGTATATATTGAAGATAATAAAATTAAAGAAATTAGTTATGAAGGACATGGTTGTTCAATTAGTCAAGCATCCGCAGATATTCTTTCTGATTGGGCAATTAATAAGACGGTTGAAGAGGTTTTAAAATTATCGGATAGTGAATTTTTAGATATGCTTGGAGGGGTAATTCAAACAAGATTAAAATGTGCTCTTTTGAGTATTGAAACATTAAGAAAAGCTTTAAAGGAGGTAAATTATGAAGGATATAAAGGAGATAGGTGAGCCTGTATATAGCTCGGGTTTAGAGAATATATATTTTAGTGAAACAAAGTTATCTTATATAGATGGTGAAAATGGAAGACTTTATTATATGGGAATACCTATTGAAGAACTTGCTAATAATTCAACTTTTGAAGAAACTGCTTATTTAATGTTATATCAAAAATTACCCACTCTATCTGAACTTGAAGAATTCACAAAAAAACTTAAAGAAAATAGAGATATACCTGAAATATTACTTAAAGAAGAAGAGCTTATACCTAAGAATGCTCATCCTATGGATGTTTTAAGGACTATTGTTTCATTTGTTGGAATGCTTGATGAAAATGCTATGTCAAAAAAAGAAGATGAAATTGTAGAAAAATCAATAAAATTAACAGCAATTTTACCAACAATTACTGCATATTTTCATAGACTTAGGAATAATCTTGAAATTGTAAGACCTGATCCAAACTTAAATCATGCTGGAAATTTCTTATATATGTTAAGGGGTGAAAAACCTTCTGATATTGAGATTGATATATTTGATAAAACATTGATTTTATATATAGAGCATGGTATGAATGCTTCAACATTTTCTGCAATTATAACCGCTTCTACACAATCTGATATTTATTCTGCTATTGTGAGTGCTATTGGGACATTAAAAGGACCTTTACATGGTGGAGCTAATGAGGAAGCAATGAAAATGTTGTTTGAAATTGATAGAAATTATAATGGAGATGTTGAAGCATACTTAAAAGATAAAATTTCAAAAAAAGAAAGAATTATGGGTTTTGGTCATAGAGTATATAAGGCTTATGATCCAAGAGCAAGGATTTTAAAGGATTTGGCTTTAAAATTAGCGGACTTTACAAATAATAGAAAGTGGGTAGATATGCAAATTGAACTTGAAGAAAAAGCAGGGCCTATACTTGGAGAAAAGAAAATTTATCCAAATGTTGATTATTATGCTGCAAGTATTTATTATATGCTTGGTATTCCTTTTGATTTATATACTTCAATTTTTGCGATTGCAAGGGTTGTTGGGTGGTGTGCCCATGTATTAGAATATTGGAAAATTGGTGGAAGACTTTTAAGACCAAGAGAAAAATATGTAGGAGAACTAAACATACCATATCTTAACATAGAGCAAAGGAGGTAGATTATGGAAGAGATTAAGAGAATGTGGATCTTGGCAAAAGAGGAAGAAGAGGAAGAAGATTGGGACGAAGAAGAATGGGAAGATGATGAAGACTGGGATGATGAAGATTGGGACGATGAAGAATGGGATGAAGACTGGGAGGACGAAGATTGGGAAGAAGAGGAAGAAGAAGAGGAGGAAGAAGAAGAATAAAATTGGGTGGCAAAGCCACCCTTGAATGAACAAAAATGTTATTTTTAATTGGTCAGATTGTTATAGATAGTGTAAAGGATGAAAACTTAGGAAAAGATGCACTTATTAAGTTCTTGGAACCTGAAAGCCTTTATGTGAAAATTTCAAATAGATATTATTACTTTTTTATGGGTTATATTCCATATGAAATAAAACTACCGGAAGGTTTTTATTATATTGAGTATTTAACTAAAAAAGATACCTTATTTTTAAGGGGGGGTTATATTTATAATATGAAATTTCCAACTATTCAAACTGGTAAAGGTAAAAAAGTTAGTTATGAATATGAGATAAAAAAAGAGTTCAATAGGGATTTGAATAGGGATAGTTGCTATCTGGTTTTTGAGGGTGGGATAGATTCAATTTATATTGAATTAGAAGGACAGAAAATATCTTATAAACTTCCAACCGAGTTTATGTTTCCAGCCAAAAAGGAAATTAAAATTATTGCTAGTAGTTTTGAAAAGAAGTTATTTTTAGAGCCTCAATTTATTTATTACATAAATATCAAATCTCAGTGAAAAAGTTATTTTTCATTTTTCTTTCTGCTTGTTCCATAATAAATTTAAAACCGAAGGAAGAATTAATTTCTTCTCAACTTGAAGTATATTGTGATGAATCAATAAAGGAACCAAGTGATAGTATATTTATAATAGCAAGTTATAATGTTGAAAACTTGTTTGATGATATTGAAGATGGATATGAATATAGAGATTATTCTCAAAAAACAAGCAATTATTCAAGAGAATTTATGCTAAAAAAAATTGAAAATATAAAAAGGGTTTTAAAAGACATAAATGCAGATATAGTAGGATTTCAAGAAATTGAAAGTAAAAGGGCAATATCAGAATTATTTAATAGCGTTAAGGATTTAAATTTTAAGTGTTATACTATTGCAGATAAACCTCAATTTACGATTGTAAAAACTGCCCTTATTTCAAAATATAAAATTATTTCTGCTGTTGGTTATAAAACAATTCCAGAAGTTAGAAATATTCTAATGGCTAAAATTTTAGTAAATAATGATACCCTTATAGTTTTTGTAAATCATTGGAAAAGCAAGGCTGGTCCTGAATCTGAAAGAATTAAAATTGCTGAAATTGAAAGAAAAATTATTGATAGCTTACTTAAATTAAATCCCAAAGCAAATATAGTTTCTATTGGTGATTTTAATACTCATTATGATGATAAAGAAAGTGATATATTAGCTGGAAATGCTTTTAATTATAAACCTGTTGTAGGATTAATAGATGTTTTAAAAACTACAAGTGATCTAAATTTATTAAAGGATGGTTATTTATATGACCTTTGGTATGAATTGCCTGAAAATGAAAGGGGAAGTCATTACTTTAGAAATGAGTGGGGAACACTTGACCATATTTTAATTAGTTATGGACTTGTAGATAGTTTTGGAATTGATTATGTTAAAAATAGTTTTAAGGTTTTTAAGGCTAATTATCTATTAACAGAAGATGGTGTTCCATATAGATGGCAAGTTGAATTTGAAGGAAATTATGCAATTCATTTAGGAAAAGGCTTTTCTGACCATCTGCCAATTTATGCAAAGTTTAAGATAATTAGATAA
>JAUQPS010000037.1 GCA_030550205.1 bacterium | reverse complement strand
ACTGATGGAAATTGTAATTTTGATGGGATAATGTATTACTCTGATGCCTTTATACTAAGATTCTCTAATTCAGGTGTTCTACAATGGGCTACCTATTATGGAGGCAGTAATCAGGATGATGCTTATAGCTTAATTAGAGACGCACAAAATGATATATTTATTATAGGAAGAACACTTTCAAATGATTTTCCAACTCTGAATTTAGGGAGTGGTGCTTATTATCAATCAAGTAGTGCTGGTTATTGGGAGGCTTTTATATTGAAATTTGGCAATTCAGGAGTTAGGCAATGGGCTACTTATTATGGTGGGAATGTTGATGATGAAGGATTTTCCATTACTGCAGATGCTAATAACAATGTATATGCGACAGGAATGACAACTTCATATTCTTTTCCAACTCGAAATCCTGGTTCGGGTGCTTATTACCAGCAAAATGATGGTGGGGGATTTGATGTCTTTATTTCCAAGTTTGGTTCATCTCCTGGTGATATTGTTGAGACTTCTAACAAATCCACATTTTTTAAGGTTCAAAGAAACACTTTAATTTTCTATATTCTAAACAAACCTTCATATATTGAAATTACAATTTACAATCCTAATGGTTCATTAAATAAAGTTATTAAATATGGTTATGTTCAAATTGGGAAATATGAGATTGGATTAAATAGTTTGCCAAAAGGTGTTTATATAGTAAATGTAAAAATTGATAATAATTCAAATTGGATTAAGTTTATTAAGAATTAAGGGGGGCTTATGCCCCTTTAATGAAGGGAGGTAGAAGTTTTTTGTAAACAAAGGAGATAGCATCATGATAATGCTAAGCGTGATGATATCTTTTGTCTCAGCTATGGGTGGTAATGTTGTAAATAGCTATGACCCTGCTATTGTAAAAGACTGGCTAAACTCCTATCCCTATCTCTATAAAGGTTTCACACCCAATAAAGGCCAACTTGCTACTATAGATGGAAAGATAGCTGAAAATGTTGTTTTCTATTCAAGGAATGGAAATATGGGCATATTCATAACTGAAAATGGAATGAGTTATGTGATATATGATATTGAGAAAAAGGAAGTTTCAAAAGATAATAAAGAGCCATCTTTACCTATAAATAAAGAACCTGAAAATTCTATATTACACTATTCGAGAATAGACTATGAGCTAATAGGAGGGAAGATAAAAAAAGAGAATATTATCTATCAAGATGAACTACCAGGATATGAGAACTTCTATTTAGCCCATTGTCCAGATGGAATACTATTTGTAAAGAGTTATAGGAAAGTTATAATAAAGGATATATATCCTGGAATAGATTGGATATTTAGGTATGATGATAATGGAAATTTTCATCATGAGTTTGAGATAAAAAATCCCCAGTTGATATCCCAGATAAAGTTAAGAGTAAAATATGCTGATATAGAATTAACTGACAATTCAAAGTCCATAATTTTATCAACGCCGATTGGGAAGATAAAGGATGGTAATTTAATAGGGTATCAAGGGAATAATATAGTAGAAGTGAGTTATAGACTAAAAGAAAATAATTTATTAACATTTGAGGCTATTGACTATGACAAAAATAAATCATTACTAATTGACCCTTATGCTCTTGTATGGGGGACTTATTATGGAGGAAGTAATGGTGAGTGCTTTTATCTGGGTTGTTCTATAACGACTGATGCTAATGCTAATGTGTTTGTTGCAGGCGCAACAGTTTCAACCAACTTTCCAACTCAACCGAGTGGGAGTGCTTATTATCAATCAAGTAATGCAGGTCCTGCTGATGCTTTTATTTTAAAGTTTAATAATTTGGGAGTATTGCTGTGGGCTACTTATTATGGAGGAAATAGATATGATCACGCTTCTTCTATTACAACTGATGCTATTGGTAATGTGTTTGTGACAGGGAGGACATATTCACCTATTTTTCCAACCTATGATAATGGCACTTATTATGATAGCACTTGTGGAACTGATGGAAATTGTAATTATGACGGAACTCTTCATTCTGATGTTTTCATATTGAGATTTGATAATTCAGGAGTAAGACAATGGGCTACTTATTATGGGGGAAGTAATGATGATAAAGGTCGTTCCATCATAACAGATACCAGTGGTAATGTATTTGTTATAGGATGGACTTTATCGCCTGATTTTCCAACCCAAGATTATGGTGGGGGAGCTTATTATGATAGCACTTGTGGAACTGATGGAAATTGTAATTTTGATGGAACTAATTATTATAGTGATGCCTTTATATCCGAGTTCAGTGGAGCTTCTTCACCTATTTATGAGAATACAAGTCATTACTATTATAAAGATAAGCTAACTCTTAATTTAAAATCCGTATCAAGTCCAATAACTATCAAAATCTATTCTCTTGATGGTAAGTTAATTTATTCAAACATTTTCAAAACCAACAACATAGAAATTAACCTTAAAGGATTAAAGGCTGGGATATATATTCTAAAAGCTTATAGTAAAAACAATAAGCAACTAACTTATAAATTCGTTAAATCTTAAGGGGCTTTTGCCCCTTTAAAATTTCAAAATGAAACAAATTTTAATAGCAGATAAAATATTAATTGAAAAAGAGCTTTATGAGAATAAAGCGGTTTTAATAGATGGTAATAAAATTTTAGATGTTTTTGATGCTTTTGAAAGCGAAATTACTCATATTCCTGTAAAAACTTTTCCTCCTGGTTCAATTTTAATGCCTGCCTTTATAGATACCCATACCCACTTAGCAAGTTATGGAATAAGTATTTCAAAACCAAACTTAAATAAATTTCAAACCAAGAAGGAAACACTTGAATTCATTCAAAATTATATTAAGGAGCAAGATAAGGAAATTTATATATTTGTTGGATATGATGAAAGCAAGTGGGAAGATGAACAAACATTATTTAAAGAAGATTTGAATAAAATTTCAAGAGATAAGGCTATTATATTAAGGAGAATTTGTGGCCATAAGGCAGTTTTAAACTCAAAAGCTCTTGAAATAGTAAAAGATATTGATGGAATTGATTTTAATACAGGTATTGCACTTGAATATCTTCCACTTAATTTATATCAAATTTTTAAACCAAGTATTGATGAGAGAAAAGAAGGAATTTTAAAAGCACAAGAAATAGCCTTGAATTTAGGTATAAGAGGTATTATTGATATAACAGATGTTGAAAGTTTTAAAGCTTATCAGCAACTTAAAAGAGAAGGGAAATTAAAATTAAGAGTTGGAATAGTTTTATATGAAAGATATTTAGATTATATTAAAAATTCAGGATTTGAAATTGATTTTGGAGATGATAATTTAAAATTCTTAGGTATAAAAACTTTTCTTGATGGTTCAGTGGGAGCAGGGACGGCAGATAAATTATTAAAAACAGATGAAGAGTTAGAATATCTATTAAAACAGTGTCAAGAATATAATTTACAACTCCTTGCCCATGCTATTGGTGAAAAAGCAATAAATCAATTTTTAAATGTATTTGAGAAAGTTATAAAAGATAATTATTTAAGGCACAGAATAGAACATTTTGAATTTCCATATTATCAAGATATTAAAAGAGCAAAAGAGCTAAATATATACATATCTATGCAACCAAACTTTGTAGCCTTATGGGGTGGATTTGATAATATGTATGCTAAAAAACTACCTTTTGAAACATTAAAACGCTGTAATTTATATAAAACAATATTAGATGAAGGTATAAAGCTAAGTTTTGGTAGTGATTGTATGCCCTTAGATCCATTTCTTGGTATAAAAGGAGCATTAAATCACTTTATTGAAAGTGAAAAGTTAAGTTTAAACGAGGCATTATATTTATATTCAACTGCTGGGGCAGAATTTTTATTTATGGAGCATAAAATTGGGAAAATTGAACCTGGATATTATGCAGATTTAATAGTAATAGATGAGAATTTAAGGTTAATTGAGAATGTGCAACCTTTTGAATAAAAACGTTGTCTAATATAATATGAGGCTCTTAATCATAACTTTGATGTTAGGTGCGATTGTAGTGGGATGTGGCAAAAGAGAAAAGATTTCCACTGATAGGGAGATAGACTATTCCAATGTCTCTACTATAGAAGATGCTCAAAGTTCCATAAATGACATTTCTGATGGTGGTGTTCCATTGGCAAGTTATTATACTGGTGGCTTCTTTTTGTATTCATATAAGCCAAAAGGAAATTATTCAATTCTTGATTCACTTGGACCTTGCTTTGTAAGAAAGAGAATGGGAACTGATAATGATAGTGATAGAATTTATAGTGCTGATACTTTGATTTTCAATAGTTGTTCTGGTTCAAAAACTATTATTATTCAAAATGGTCCATTTGCTGGTGATACTTTAAGAATAGAATATACACTAAATGGACAGATTGTAAGGAGTGATCCAAATGATAATGACCCCTATGTATTTAATGTTATAAGAGGAATACCAGATCCATTTCAAACGAATATAAAACTTTATTTAAATAGTGCTCTTGTTTCAAACAAAACTCATTATTCTCATTTTGAATTATCAACTTCACATAGTGGAAATAATATGAATTTTAATATGTCAAGAACGATAAATACTATAAATGAATTTAATGAGTGTCAAAGAACTTGGAATGTAAGCGGAACTGGAACTATTGATTTCTCAAATGCTCAAACATGGCATCCTGGCATTAAGCTTCTGGATAATCAAGAATTATATATTTCATTTGATAAATCTGGATATTTAATTACTTGTTCTGGTAAGAAGTTTTATGTTTATATTAAAACGGATCCCAATCTTATTGTAAAAGGTTCTTGTAGAAGACCAGATGGTAGCTTAAAAATTTATTCTGGAAAAATTATTAAAACAATAACGGATAGTGCTTCCTTTACAAAAGTAATTACAATCCAATGGAATAACTGCCAAGATAATCCAATTATTTCACAGTAGGGCTTTTGCCCTACCCCTTTATTAAAATAATTTTTTATGCTTTAAAATTTCAAAATGCCAAAGATAAAGTTATCCGTTAAGAAGAGGGAAAGGCAAAATTTAAGAAGAAGACTTAGAAACTTAGAGTATAAGAAGAGGATAAAGAATGCTATAAAGAAGTTCCTAAGGGCAAATGAAAAAGATAGGGTTGAGATATTGAAGGAGATATATGAGG
This sequence comes from bacterium, assembly GCA_030550205.1. Taxonomy (GTDB): domain Bacteria; phylum Hydrothermota; class Hydrothermia; order LBFQ01; family DSFT01; genus DSFT01. Next base: position 7,897 of record JAUQPS010000037.1, on the reverse strand, counting down.
CTGTTGATAAGGCGGTAAAAAAAGGAGTAATACACAAAAATAAAGGTGCTAGGATTAAAAGTAAATATGCTAAGTTATGCTTCGCAAAACCAAGCAAAGAAAGTTGATTTTGGATATTTTAAGAGAGAGCAGAAATCATCCAACCGCGGAAGAGATTTATATTAAAGCAAGGATGTATATGCCTAAGATGAGTTTATCAACTGTTTATAGAACATTAAAGGATTTAGTTAATGAAGGTAAAATATGGGAAATAAGGATAGATGGTGAAAACTTTGCTAGATATGATTATCCTTTAAATAAACATCATCATTTTTATTGTAGAGTATGCAGAAAGCTTTTTGATATTGAAATTTCTATTGATGACTGTTTTGAAATTCCCCATAAAATAGAGGAGTTTAAGGCTATGTTTATAGGAGTTTGTGAAAATTGTTTAAAAGGAGGGGTATATGAGAACATACGAGAGCATGGTTATAATAGATACTAAAATTGAGGAAAGTGAAAGACAAAAAACTATAAATAAGATAAAAGATTTTATAGAGAAATCAGGTGGAAAAATTTTGAGTTTTGAAGAATGGGGAAATAGAAAACTTGCCTATCCTATAAAAAAGAGAAATGAAGGTTATTATATTGTTCTAAAATTCCAATCAGATAGTAAATTGCCATTAGCTTTGAGGGATTTTTATAGACTCGAAGAGAATATATTAAGGAGCATTATTGTTAGGGAGGATGAATAATGGCTCAACTTAGATTTCCAAATATAAATTTTGTAATACTTTCAGGAAGATTGGTAAATGATGCTTCTCCTAAAACATTACCTTCTGGTAAGCAAATTTTAGAATTTAGAGTCGCTTCAAATAGAAGATATTTATATAATAATGAGCAAAGGGAAGAAAATTTATTTATAAACTGTATATATATAGGCCAAAGAGTTTTAGAATATTCTGAAATTTTAAAAACTGGATATCCTGTTGTTATAGAAGGAAGATTAAGATATAGAGAATGGACTGATACAAATAATAATAAGCGTAGCACGTATGAGATTATTGTTAGTAGGATTCATTTACTTGAAAAGAGAGAGGTTGAAGATGTTGTTGTAGAACCACCAGCAGATGATGAAATTGAAGAAAAACCATCCATTAAAATGAACTTTGATGAGGAAGAGGTTGATGAAAACGATATACCATTTTAAAGGAGGTTTGAAGTATGAGTAAAACAAAACAAAAGCGTAAAATAGATTGGAAGGATGTAGAATATTTAAGGCAGTTTATAACACCAAGAGGAAAAATTCTTCCAAGGCGTCAAACTGGGCTTTCTGCTTATGAACAAAGGCAACTTGCAAGGGCTATAAAAAGAGCTAGAATTATGGCATTATTGCCATTTGTGGAGGATTACTATCTATGAAGAAGGTTAAAGTTATTACGAAGGAAGGAAAAGTTCTTGAAGTTAGCTATGGATATGCTTATAACTATTTGATTAAGAATGGACTTGCTATTCCTTATAGTGAATCAAAAGTAAAGGAAATTGAATATCAAAAATCTGTTGAAAAACAAAAATTGGAAAGACAAAAGAATAAAGCGATGAAACTGAAAGATGAGCTTGAAAAAGAAAGAATAAAATTCCTTGTAAGAGTTGGTGAAGATGATAAGATGTATGGTTCTATTACAAATAAAGATATTGCTGATAAATTAAAAGAGAAAGGTTATAACATAGATAGAAAATCTATTATTCTAGAAGAACCTATTAGAGCACTTGGAAGTTACACAATACCTATAAAGCTTCATCCAGAAGTAGTAGCGAATATAAAAGTTATCGTTGAAAAAGAATGAAAAATCTTATAGAGGTTGAGGTTAAGAATGTGATATTTGTAAGGAATGATGAAGGAGAGAATTCTTTTTTGGTAATTCTTAATGAAAAGGAAGGAAGAAGAGTTCTTCCTATAAATGTAGGCTTGTTTGAGGCGCAAGCAATAGCAAGAGCAAAAGAAGGTATAAAAACGGAAAGACCTTTAACCCATGATTTAATAGTGAATATATTTAAGGAGTTGGATGTAAAAATTGAAAAGGTTATAATAAATGATTTGGTAAATGAAGTATTTTATGCAAGAATAATTGTAAGAAGGGATGATAAAGTTTTGAGTATAGATGCAAGACCTTCCGATTCAATAGCGATAGCAATTTTAGCAAATGTTCCTATTTTTGTAAGTGCGAATGTGATGGAAAAAGCAGGTCAAGAAATAGAAGAAGACGAAGAAGGTGATTTAGAAGCTTGAAAAACCTTTTAAAATTATCTCTGAAAGCAATTTATAAATTTCAAAAATTTCCTTATTATTTTCTAATGCTTTCAAATGTTTTTTTATTAACTCATAATCTTTTCTTTTAGCGGGTCCTGTTAATGCTTCTTTTGGTCCATATTTTATAGCATTGTTTAAAGTTGTTTTAATAAGTGGAACAAGAATTTTAAAATTTTTGTTTCTTATACTTGACTTTATTAGCTTATCAGATATTATCCACATTAAATCTGAAAAGTTACTAGCAAATATACAAGCAATATGATATAGCATTTTCTTTTCTTTATCAATTTTAATAATTTTACTTTTAAAGAATTTTACAAGCTTTTGAGCAATTCTAAATTTTTCACCTTCAAATGAGAAATAAATATTTTCTAAAAGTTTATAATTAGGTTTTGGGAATGTTTGAATTGGATGGAGACTTCCTACATAAACATTTTTTAAACTTTTTAATATATCACTTGTAAGTGAACCACTTGTATGATAAATAATTTTTCCACTCAAATCAAAATTTTTTAAAGTTTCAATAATTTCAAAAATTTTATCATCTCTTATACAAATTAAAATCAAATTTACTTTTTTTAAAAACTCCTCAATTTTCTCATAATTATAAAACTCAATATATTTTTCATTTTCAATATTTTTTCTTGTTAAGACGAAAATTTTCCTCTTATATCTTTTGAAGTATTTACAAATTGAACCTCCAACATTTCCATAACCAATTATTCCAACATTTATTTTATTTTTCATAAATTACACTCGCTCCAAAACTATCTCCTAAATAACTATGATAGAAATAATTTAATTTCAAGAACTTATATTTATAGCCAATTGTAAAGCTATTGCTATTAGTTCCAAAAGCAATATAAAAATTTGAATTATTATTTAATGCGTAGTTCAAAAAGAATTTATATTCTAATTCATAACCTTCTTGCAAAAATATCTCAAATCCAAACAAAGAGTTTTTATATTCACTAAAAGCACATAAATATGAGAACTTCAAATAACCATAAGTAGTATAACCACATATATTAAAATTTAAAAATGTTCTATTAAAACCTATGCCAAAGCTAACTTGATTAGGATATAAAAATGCTATATTCAAACCAACTGAATAGATATTCATTCCAAAGCTAAATGTATTAATAAATTCATCTTCAACATTTAAGCTATACCAAAATATCCCAATATTTTTATAACTTATACCAAATCCATATCTATTTATAAAATTAAAGTCCCTTCTTATAAAGCTTTGAACTTTAAAACTTTCATCAAGGAATTGAGGAGCATACAAACTTGAAACTGGTAATTTATAATGGCTTAAAGCAGAAAATTCATAAAAGAAAAACATTTAAAATTTTATAGTCTTTTACCTTATTATTACCTTTTGTTTTTTCTCTCCATTTATATATTTAAATTTAACGATATAAACACCAGAACCTAATTTAATTGGTTCTTTTATAACTCCTTCAAAATTCCTAAACTCCCTCTTATAAGTCAACTTACCATCTATGGAATAAATTTTTATATAAATATCTTGCTTACTCTTTGAATTTAAATTCAAAAATCCATTCCTTATTGAATAACTTAAATAACAATCTTCATAACTTTCAAAATTACTTAAAGGTGTTAATAATCCACAAGCAACAGTCTTGTTTGTATTAACTGCAACTACTGAATAACTAGCACTAGAAACTGTAATATAATTACCATAAGTTGTCCAACTTCCACTATTTGAAAGCGAAACTGAAACATTCGTGGATGGTGTTAAACTCCTCCAAAAACATGTATCTTGTGTCCCACTATCAGCAGCAAGTAATCCATCATAATTCCCTGCTGTCCATCCCGCCCTATTAGTATAACCTGCTATATATGGTATTCCAGAACCAGGCCTTATATCAATCGCTCTTGCCTGTTCATCACCACTTGAAAGAATATACCTAACACTTCCAACTAAATTGCAATTACTCTTATCAAATCTTGCATAAAATAAATCCGAACCATTCCACATCCCAGCCACATAATAATAATTAACCCCCTCTGCTACATCTATCCCAACATCATGCCCAGAACCTCCAATTTGCCTTGCACATACAAAGTTTCCATTACCATCTAGCTTCACAAAAAGCACATCTCTATTAGTCCCCCCACTTATTTCATCCGCTATAATTATTCCTCCATCAGACGCAGGCTTTGCCCAAGTAAAATACTTTCCAGTCCCATCATCATAATAACTCCTTGGATATCTTCTCTGCCATATGATACTCCCATTATTTACATTAAACTTCGCTACCCATATTTCATTAAATGATGTTCCTACCGCTACTATGTTTCCATCTGTCGTTTGAAAAGCACTATTAAGCCATTCACCTCCACCAGTTCCTACAATCTGTGCCCATTGCAATGTCATACTTGAATTAAACTTCGCTACAAAACCATCAATGTCTCCTGCCCAACTATCATAATATATATCTCCTGCAACTACAAATCCTCCATCACTTGTAGAATTTATACCCAAAATACTTATCCAATCTTTTGTAGCCCCCCAATTAGATGCCATATCTCTTGCAGATATAAAATTCCCATTACTTCCATTTAGCTTAATAGCAAATGCTCTTGTGCTTGTTGAATATGAACAACGTGATGGAAGGTTGTTATATGGCACACAACTTACACCACCTATTATAGGATTTCCACTATTATCATATGTTATCTTATAACTCCATTCATTCATATTTGATTTTCCTACAATTCTCTCCCAAACAGGTGATCCAGAAGCAGTTGATACGATTACTACAAAATCCGCACCCGTTGAAGCATCCACTTTATAACTCATTGAAAATAGATTAGCTACTATATTACTTCCATAAAAGTCATTACCCCATAACTGGTCCCAGTTAGTTCCACCATAAGTTTTTAATCCTGCCCATATCTGAGTGCTAATGACTAACAACATAGCCATTTACCCCCTTCTCCTCTAAAACCTTTACTACTATTATTGAATCTTCCTCAGTGTAACTATTTAGCTTTATGTATATAACCTTCTTGAAATCATCCCAATATATAGCCCTTAGATTGTTCCTCAAAGCACTCTGTATGGCATTCACTAGCTCATTTACACACTCTTGACAATCTTGATATTTCTGGTCATATATATCCACACTTAGTCTATTTACATCCCTCCACATCGTAAAGGGATTTACACTTATCACTTGGCTCATTATTAACCATATCATGTTCCACCCCCAGGTTTTTTATAAACTGCCATAATTATAAAGCATAATTTTAAAATTTCAAGTTGTCAAATTAAATGGTTCTGTTTTTGATAATAATTTATAGTTTAAAATTTTCGCTATGTATAAGATTATCGCCATTTATAAGCGACCTGAGGATATAGAAGCGTTTGAAAAATACTATAATGAAGTTCATACTCCTCTTGTAAAGAAAATACCTGGTCTTAAAGAGCTTAGAGTTACAAGGATTAAGGGTTCTCCATTTGGTCAAACGGAGTATTATTTAATAGCGGAAATGGTTTTTGAAACAAAGGAAGATTATAAAAAAGCTTTATCTTCAAAGGAGGCAATTGATGCTGGTCAAGATGCTTTAAAATTTTCAAACAATAAGGTAGAAATTATTTTAGGAGAAGAAACCATTTTATGAATTTGGAGGAGTTTAAAAAGAAAGAAGAAATTTTTAGAGAAAAGCTCAAAAGTTTAAGGCAAAGTGTTGAAACAATTTCAAAAGATATTTTACTTGCTATTGATTATGAATATAAAGGAAAAGATATATTTGTTGAGATTATTCAACCAGAATTTACAAGCTTGTGTCCTATAACAGGTTTTCCTGATTTTGCAGTTATTAAAATTATATATATTCCAGATGAAAAAATTGTTGAATTAAAATCATTAAAGTATTATTTATTGCAATATAGAAATGTTGGGATTTTTTATGAAAGTCTTGTAAATAAAATTTTGGAAGATTTAGTGTCTGTAATAAAGCCAAAATATATGGAAGTAATCTGTGAATTTACACCAAGAGGAGGCATAAAAACAACTGTAAAGGCAGTTTATAAAAAGGAGGGTTGAAGATGCTTGAAAAGCTTTTATCAGAAGAAAGAGTAAAAATTGGGATGAAAGCAAAAGATAAAGATTCAGCTTTGGAAGAGCTTGTGTCTCTTTTGAATCTTCCAGATAATAGCAAACAAATTATACTTGATGCGCTAAAAAAGAGAGAGCTTATAGGTTCTACGGGTATAGGAAAGGGTATAGCTATTCCACATACAAGAAGCACTGTTGTAAATGAAGTATATTTAGCAGTTGGTATAAGTAAGGAGGGGGTAGATTTTCAAGCGGTTGATAATCAACCTGTTCATTTGTTTTTCTTATTAATAGCCCCCCCTAATGATCCTGGTTCAACATATTTAATAGTTCTTGGTAAAATTGCACAAATAGCGAAGCGCATAGCAAAGGAAAATATAGATTATTTGAGTATAGATAATCCTAAGGATTTAATAAATCTTATCTTATCCCTTGAGGCATAATTATGAAAAGTTTAAGTGAAAAATTATTAGTTCTTCAAGATATAGAAATTAAATTAAAAGAAATAACAAGTAAGGAGTATTTGGAAAAAACTGGTTTTGAAATTGATGAAAGTAAAATTTCAGAAATTGAAGAATATAAGAAAAAACTTGAAAATGAAATTCCCCCGCAGTATTTGAGAAGATTTAAAGCTTTAATTAATAGATATAATAGAGCGGTTGCTATTGTTTATGAAGATGCTTGTTCAAATTGCTTTTCAAGACTTCCAAAAGGTATTAAAAGACCAAATGATAATGAAGCAATAACTTGTAATGTTTGTGGAGTATTTCTATATTTTCCATGATAGATAAGGTTATTGAAATTATTAAAAAGAATGTTTCACACTTTTTTCCAGAAGAGGAATTTATAAAGAAATATGAATTATATTTGGCTGGTAAAAGAGGACCTTTGAGGGTTAAATATGGAGCAGATCCTTCAAGACCAGATTTACATCTTGGACATTATGTAAGTTTGAAAAAATTGAAAAATTTACAAGAATTAGGATTTGAAATAATTATTGTAATAGGTGATTTTACTGCAATAATAGGAGATCCGACAGGAAGGTCAAAAACAAGACCAAAATTATCAAGAGAAGAAGTTATAGAAAATTCCAAAACATATATTCAACAATTATCAAAAGTTTTGGATGTAAATAAAATTAGAGTAGAATATAATTCTACTTGGCTTTCAAAATTAACTCCTTATGATATTATTGAATTAACCTCAAAATATACAATTTCAAAAATGCTTGAAAGGGAAGATTTTAAAAATAGGATAAAAGAAGAAGAACCATTATTCATTCATGAAATTTTATATCCCTTGTTTCAAGCATACGATTCAGTTTATTTAAATGCAGATATTGAAATAGGTGGAGATGACCAATTATTTAATTTTGTATTAACAAGGGAAATTCAAAAGGCTTATGGTCAAGAACCTCAAATTATATTAACACTTCCACTCTTAATTGGAACAGATGGAAAGCTTAAAATGTCAAAATCATATGATAATTACATAGCATTTAATGATGAACCAT
>JAUQPS010000036.1 GCA_030550205.1 bacterium | reverse complement strand
ATATATTACTTTTAAAACCCTTCCCTTTTTACCTTTATCTTTTCCAGATATTACAACTACATAATCTCCTTTTTTAATTTTTGCCATTATAATACCTCCGGTGCTAAGGAAACAATTCTTAAAAAGCCTTTTTCTCTAAGTTCCCTTGCCACAGGACCAAAAATTCTTGTCCCCCTCATCTCACCTGCCTGATTTATTAAAACTACCGCATTATCATCAAACCTTATATATGTTCCATCTTTCCTTCTTATCTCTTTTTTTGTTCTTACAATAACCGCCCTATGAACTTCACCTTTCTTAATAGGAGCATTTGGTAGAGCCTTTTTTATTGATACTACAACAACATCCCCAACTCTACCATATACTCTTCCCTTCTTTTTACCAGAACCCTTTAAAACTCTTATAACCATAGCCTCTTGTGCTCCACTATTATCCGCCACTTTAACCCATGTGAAGTCCTGTATCATTGCTAACCTCTCCTTTTTTTACAATTTTCTTTATTATCCATCTTTTAAGTTTTGAAAGAGGTCTTGTTTCTTCTATTAATACAACATCACCAATTTTTGTTTCATTGTTTTCATCATGAGCATAAAATTTCTTTCTTACTTTAATATATTTTTTATACTTTGGATGCATCTTTAATCTCTCAACTAATACTACTCTTGTTTTATTCATTTTATCAGATATAACAGTTCCAATTCTTTGCTTTCTCATAACTTAACCCCCCTTTCATTTAATATAGTTAAAATTCTCGCTATATCTCTTTTTATTATCCTTATAGAAGCAGTATCTTCAACTTGACCAAATGTCTTTTTAATTTTTAAATCAAATAACTTATTTTTAAGCTCATTATATTTAACTATCAATTCATCATTTGTTAATTTTCTCAATTCTTTTGCTTTTAAAGGCTTCATTATACACCTCCCTCCACTCTTTTTACAATTCTTGTTTTAATTGGAAGTTTATATTGAGCACTTCTTAAAGCTTCTATTGCATCTTCTTCTTTAACCCCACCTATTTCAAATAATATTTTTCCTCTTTTTACAACCGCCACCCATTTTTCAACATTTCCTTTACCTTTTCCCATTCTTGTTTCAGGAGGTCTTGCAGTAACAGGCTTATCGGGAAATATTCTTATCCAAAGCTTACCACCCTTCTTTAAAGCCCTTGTAATAGCAACTCTACAAGCTTCAATTTGATTTGCAGTAATCCAAGCACTTTCAAGAGCTTTTAAGCCATAATCTCCGAATGCTAAATACCATCCACCCTTTGCTTTACCGTCCAATCTACCTCTTTGCTGCTTTCTATATTTAACCTTTTTAGGCATTAACATACTATATTACCTCCTCAACCTGTCTTTCAATTCTATCACCTTTATATATCCACACCTTAACCCCAATAGTTCCATATTTCGTATAAGCAGTGGCAAATCCATAATCAATATCTGCTCTTATCGTTTGAAGTGGAACTCTTCCCTTTATATACCATTCCTTTCTTGCCATTTCAGCACCTGCTAATCTACCTTTCGCTTGAACTTTTACTCCTTTTGCACCCATTTTTAGAGCCACTTCTACCGCTCTTTTCATCACTCTTCTATGATTTGCTCTTTGTTCAATTCTTTTTGCTATACTTTCTGCAACAAGTTGAGCATCTAATTCTGGAACTCTTATTTCTACAACATTTATCCCAATTACTTTTCTTTTTGTTAAATTCATTAATTCATTTCTTAAATTTTCAATTTCCTTACCTTGTCTTCCAATAATAACTCCTGGTCTTGCGGTATGTATATTAACTGTTAGTTTTTCACTTGCTCTATCTATTACAACTTTTGATATTTGAGCATTAGGAAAGCGCTTCTTTATATAATCTCTTATTAATTGGTCTTCAAGTAAAAGTTTTGAAATATCTTTATCTTTGGCAAACCAATGAGCTTGCCAGTCTTTATTAACCCCTATCCTAAAACCAATAGGATGTACTTTTTGTCCCATTATTTAACAACCTCCTTTCTTTTAGAATAAGGTAAATTTAAAGCTTGTTTATATTCCTCCCAATCTTTACTTTCAACAACTTCAACAGTTATATGACTTGTTCTTCTTTTAAAAGTAGAATAACCTCCAAAGCGCATAGGTTTAACTGCTGGTTTTAATATCCTCCAACTTGGACCTTGATCCACTTTTGCATAAACCACAAGCTCAGTTTCATCAATAGCATTACTTCCAGTTTTATTTCTATATGAAGCAATAGCAGATTTTAAAGCTTTTAAAAACCAATAAGCAGGACGCTTTCTTGTAAATCTAAGTATATTTAAAGCTTCATATGCTGTTTTACCTCTGATAATATCTGCTACAAGTTTTGCTTTTTTAGGAGAAATTCTTATATATTTTAAATAAGCCTTTCCTACAACGATCATTATGAGCCCTCCTTTACTTTTGCAGTTTTCTCTTTATGCCCTCCAAATGTCCTTGTTGGAGAAAATTCACCAAGTTTATGCCCCACCATATCTTGTGTTACATAGACAGGAATAAATTTTTTACCATTATGAACTAAAAATGTATGTCCTACAAATTCTGGAATAATAGTGCTTCTTCTTGAATATGTTTTAATTGGTTTTTTCTCACCTTTTTCATTCATTTCTAATACCTTCTTTAAAAGCTTTGGATCCACATAAGGACCCTTCTTAATTGATCTTCCCATAATTATTTCCTCCTCTTAACTATAAATTTACTTGATGTTTTCCTTGGATTTCTTGTTTTTCCACCTTTTGACAATACACCAGAAGGACCTCTTGGAATTCTACCCTTACCCCTTCCTTCACCACCACCTTGAGGATGATCAACAGGATTCATAGCCATTCCCCTTACATGAGGCCTTATCCCCATCCACCTCATTCTTCCAGCTTTACCCCACGTAATATTTTCCCAATCAACATTAGAAACTTGACCAATTGTTGCTCTACATTTTAAATTAATTTTTCTAACTTCACCACTTGGAAGTTGTACAAAAGCATAATTTCCCTCTTTTGACAATATCAAAGCTTGTGTACCAGCAGCTCTAACAAGCTGTCCTCCTCTTCCTGGAATAAGCTCAATATTATGAATAGGAACACCTTCTGGAATATATCTTAATGGCAAACTATTTCCTATTTTTATTTCAGGTTCAACTTGATTATTTTCCAATTTCTCAAGAGAATATGAAATAACCTTATCCCCAACTTTAATACCCTCAGGTGCTATGATATATCTTTTCTCTCCATCCTCATATCTAACAAGACTTATAAAAGCACTTCTATATGGATCATATTCAATAGATTCAATAGTTCCAACAATATCAAATTTATTTCTCTTAAAATCAATTATCCTATAAAGTTTTTTATTTCCACCTCCCCTAAATCTCGCAGTTACTCTTCCAAGATTATTTCTTCCACCTGTAGATTTTAATCTTATAGTTAAACTCTTTTCAGGTTCTTCTTTTGTAATATATTGAGAATAATCTATAACTGTCATAAATCTTCTACTTGGTGTATATGGTTTATATTTTTTCAAAGGCATACTCTATACCCCCTTTAATACATCTATACTATAACCTTCTTTTAACTTAACATAAGCCTTTTTCCAAGCTTTTGTATAACCCATTTTTCTTCTATTTCTTATATTCCTTCTGGGTTTTGGTTTAACTATTAAAGTTCTAACCTTTTCAACCTTTACATTAAAAAGCTTTTCAACTGCTTCTTTTATCATACTTTTATTAGCATCAGGATGAACCTCAAAAACATAAGTTCTATGAAAATCCCTATAATTTAAAGCCTTCTCTGTAATAAGAGGCCTTATTATAACATCCCTAATATCCATAATTAACCTCCAAGCCTTTCAAAAAGTTTATCAATAGAAGACTTTTCCAACAACACATATTCGCTAGATATAACATCTAAGGTATTAAAAAATAAAGCAGGTTTAACTTCAACCTTTTCAATATTTCTTGCAGATAAGTATAAATTTTTGTTATATCCACCTGGAACAAAAAGAACTTTCTTATCTTCTAAATTTAATTTTTTAAGAAGTTCGTAAATTCTTTTCGTTTTAATAGTATCTATTAAAAAGTTTTCAAAAACAATTATTTTATTTTCTTTTGCTCTATCGCTTAGTGCCATTTTCAAAGCTAATTTAAGCACCTTTTTAGGAACTTCATAACTATAATCTCTTGGCTTAATAGCATGTGCTTGACCTCCACCCACAAATATAGGTGCATATCTATCACCATGCCTTGCTCTTCCTGTATGTTTTTGAGCCCAAATTTTCCTTCTTGAACCTTTTACTTCACTTCTATTTTTCGCAGAATGGGTACCTTGTCTACGATTTGCTTGATACATTTTTATCACTTCCCAAATAACATGAGGTTTAATTTTGACATTAAAAATCTCTTCTGGAAGTTGAATTTCTCCTATATTCTCAGCATTTAGATTATATAAAGGTGCTTTCATTTTAATTACTCCTTTTCGCTTTTCTTACTATAACAAATCCACCATTAGGTCCAGGTATAGCGCCTTTTACAAGGATAACGCCTTTATCCTCAAGAACATTTACAAGCTTTAAATTAATTATTGTAATTTTTTCATCTCCATAATGTCCTGGCATTCTCTTACCCTTTATAACTCTACCAGGATATGTCGTTGAACCAATAGAACCAGGTCTTCTATGAAACTTAGAACCATGAGCGTCAGGACCACCCTTAAAATCCCATCTCTTAAAAACTCCTGCAAATCCCCTTCCCTTACTTCTCCCAGTAACATCAACTAACTTAACATCCTTAAAAATAGAAACATCAATATATTCACCAATATTATATTTATCTATATTATCTACCTTAAACTCCCTAATTATCCTTGCAGGCAAATAAATATGATTATTTTTTATGCCTAATTCCTTTGCTTTTAAGGCATCCTCACCTTGCTTTGCTCTTAAATACTCAAAAAATTCCTTTATTGCATCCTTTGTTATTTTCTCATCAAGATTTGAATTTTCATCTATCTTAAAAAATTCTATTGCGTAAAGCACAATTTTATCAATTCTATTTTCAGATATTAAACTTTCCCTCTTTACTATATCTTGCTCATTTAAAATAGCCTTATAACTTTCAAACAATTCCTTATTACTTAAAATGTTTTTCAAATTATTTTTTATTCTGACACTTTCAGCCTTTAAAAATTGTCCAAGTATAGGTTTTTTAATTTTGTTTATCTTCTTATTTCCATAAGATACGACAATTCTATCATCTTTCTTATCAATTATATAATTTCCACCTGAATAAATAACCGTAACTGGAACAACATTACCTTCACTATCAAAAACTTGTGTCATTCCTACTTTTTGTCCAATAAGGGCAACCATGTTTATTCCACCTTTATTTCAACTTCAACACCTGCCGGCAATTCCAATCTTGATATCTTTTCTATGGTTTCACTATTTACATTCTTAATTTCTATAAGTCTTGCATGTCGTTTCAAGAAGAATTGCTCTTGTCCCCTTTTATCAATATGATTACTTCTTATAACAGAAAATAATGTAGTTTTAGTAGGAAGAGGTATGGGGCCAGAAACGTCAGCCCCAGTAGCTCTCGCAGTCAAAGCAATTCTCTTAGCAGACTTATCAAGAACAACAGGGTCAAACGATTTTAATTTTATTCTAATTTTGGCATTTATCATAATTATTCAATAACCTCTGTAATAATACCAGCTCCAACAGTCCTTCCACCCTCTCTAATAGCAAATCTTAAACCCTTTTCAAGAGCAACAGGAGCTATTAATTCAACCTCAAGATTAACATTATCACCAGGCATTACCATCTCTCTACCTTCTGGAAGTTTTATAGTTCCAGTAACATCTGTTGTTCTAAAATAAAATTGAGGTCTATAACCACTGAAAAATGGCGTATGTCTTCCACCTTCTTCTGGTTTTAAAACATAAACTTCTGCTCTAAACTTAGTATGTGGCTTTATTGTTCCAGGTTTTGCAAGAACCATTCCTCTCTCAACATCGTCCTTTTCTACTCCTCTTAAAAGAATACCAACATTATCACCAGGTAATGCTTCATCAAGAATTTTTCTAAACATTTCAATAGAAGTCGCTACTGTCCTTAATGGTTCTTTTCTAAATCCAACTATCTCAACCTCATCACCTGGTCTTAAAACACCTCTTTCAACCCTTCCTGTTACAACTGTTCCACGCCCTGTAATTGAGAAAACGTCTTCAACTGCCATAAGGAATGGTTTATCAACTTCTCTTACAGGCTCAGGAACATACTCATCTAATGCTTCAACAAGTTTTAAAATAGCACCTGCACCAATTGGATCATCATAATTAGTAGGATTTTGATAGGCTCTTAAAGCAGAACCTCTAATAACAGGAGCATTATCTCCATCATAACCATACTTTGAAAGTAATTCTCTTACTTCAAGTTCAACAAGATCTACCAATTCTGGATCATCAACTAAATCAACCTTATTTATAAATACTACAATAGCTGGAACATTTACTTGCCTTGCTAATAAAACGTGTTCTTTTGTTTGTGGCATTACAGAATCAACCGCAGAAACTACAAGAATTGCACCATCCATTTGAGCAGCACCAGTTATCATATTCTTTATATAATCTGCATGTCCTGGACAGTCAATATGTGCATAATGGCGTTTATCTGATTCATATTCAACGTGAGCAATAGCAACTGTAAGAATCTTTGTAGCATCTCTTCTAAACATCTTAGCATCCGCTTTCGCAACATCATCATACTCCATAGCCTTAGAGTAACCCTTTGTAGCAAGAACTTTGGTTATAGCAGCAGTAAGTGTGGTTTTGCCATGGTCTATATGTCCAATCGTTCCAACATTTACATGCGGTTTCTTTCTCTCAAATTTTTCCTTTGCCATATTCTCAACCTCCTTAAAAGATATTCACTCCTTAGTCCCTTATATTAGTGTATCCCCTTTAAGGGATCAAGGGACTAAAATGAAGTTTGAAAATTATAAAGCATATAGACTCCAAAAATAAGATTATTATAATTTATTCACCAAAACTACCAATAAGCGTTCCTACATTTTCTCCCTTTATAATTTTTTCTATTAATCCACTTTTTGAAATGTTAAAAACAATAACAGGCAAATTATTTTCTCTACAAAGTGCAATTGCGGCCGCATCCATAACTTTTAAGTCCTTAGAAAGGAAGAAGCTATAATCTAATACATCATATTTTTGAGCATCTTTAAATTTCTTAGGGTCTTTTGTATATACCCCATCCACTTTTGTTCCTTTTAATAATACATCAGCTTTTATTTCAATTGCCCTTAAAGCCCCAGCAGTATCAGTTGAAAAAAATGGACTTCCAGTACCACCAGCAAATATTACAATTCTACCCTTTTCAAGATGCCTTATTGCTCTTCTTCTAATATAAGGTTCAGCAACACTCTTAATTTCAATAGATGTCATAACTCTTGTTTCAAGACCTTTTGATTCAAGAATACTTTGTAATGCTAATGCATTTAAAACTGTTGCTAACATACCCATATAATCAGCAGTCGTTTTATCTATACCATATTTTTGAGCATCAGTTCCTCTTATAATATTCCCACCCCCAACAACAAGCGCAATATCAATAGGATAATTCTTTTTTAAATAATAAATTTCATTTGATATAAACTCTAAGAAATCCTTTGAAAATCCAAAACCTTCATTTCCAATTAACTCACCACTTAATTTTAATAATATCCTTTTATATTTAAGCATTTTGAAAATTTTAAAGATTAACCTAACTTTATTCGTTTTGATTTTGGAATTTGATTTTTTAGTTTTTTCCCATCATAAAGAGCAACACCAAGAATATCATTATTAAACTTCACAATAACTTGGCCCCTTTCTATATTCTCAAAATTTCCTTCTATATCTTCACCTGATATAAATTTCTTTACTTCTTCTTCATTTGAAAGAAATAAAACATTCTTTTTAGCAAAATTTCCTATAATTTGAGAGCCTGATGTTGTTAATTTATAACCATCTTTAAAAACTCTAATTAATCTTATACCAATCCTATTAAATTTCAAATTCTCTTTAACATTTAAAACATCTCTATTTGCTATCCAAATATCCCCCCTATTTATAAGAACATACTCATCTGGTATTTTTTCAATCCCAAACCTATCTTTTAGAAACTTTTCTATTTCTTTCATAAGTTCTTTATTAAGTTTAACATCTCTTGATGAAGCTCAAAACTACCTGCACAAAGCAAATTTCCAGTTTCAAAATAATTTTCACCACCATCTAAATCACTAATAATACCTCCAGCTTCCTTTATTATAATAATACCAGCTGCAATATCCCACTTTTTAAGTTTATATTCCCAAAAACCATCAAATATACCTTCTGCTAACATACAAAGGTCTAATGCAGCAGAACCTATTCTTCTAATACCACTTGCATATTTACTAAAAACTTTAAAAATTTTTATATAATCATCTAAAATATCAAGCTCCCTATGTGGAAAACCCGTAGCTAAAAATGAACCCCTAATAGTTTTCCTTTTAGATGTATAAATCCTAAAATTATTTTTATAAGCACCTTCACCTTTTATAGCATAATATAAATTTTCCCTTACTGGCTCATAAACAACACCTAAAATTATTTCATCTTTATAAGCAAGGGCAATAGAAACACAAAAACTATCTAAATTCCTTAAAAAATTCTTCGTTCCATCAAGTGGATCAATATACCATACATATTCACTATCCCCAAATTCACCACTTTCTTCTGCTAATACCTTATGCTCCTTAAATTTAGAAAGTATATAATTTTTAATTGCTTCTTCACTTTCTATATCCGCCCTACTTACATAGTCATTATAAAATTTTTCTTGAATATCAAGTTGCTTTCTAAAATAATATTTTAAGATATTACCCGCAATATAAGAAGCTTCAATAGCAGTTTTTAGGAATTTAGTGTATATAGAAAATTTTAAAGGGGCAAGCGCCCCCTACTTAACAACTACCTTATAACTTTTATCTCTTAATCTCACTATATAAACACCACTATTTGGTATTCTAAAAATTAATTGCTGACCATTTATATAATATGTCCATAATTTCTTTCCAGATACATCAAAAATATCAAGCTTATCATTTATATTTCTATTTAAAATAAACTTTATTTCTTTTCCTTTCACTTCAATTTCTGCATTAATTTCAAACCCTTCTGGGATATCAACAGGAGTGATAGGAGCACATGAAGCGTCACTAACATTTGTAGTATTGTAATAGATATATAGGTTATTTCTTAATCCTGCTACAATATCGGGTTTTTTGTCACTATTAACATATCCAACAGCAGCACCATATACTTGATAGGTTCCAATCTCTATAACGCGATTAATCCATGTATTATTCTCTATCCAACCAATAGAAGGACCACTTTGAACAAAATCATAACCATTTGTCCACACAATATCATAATCCCCATCACAATCTATATCCGCAATTCTGACTTCACATTCTGTGAAATCTGCTCCTGTGCTAATACTTGTAATAAGAGTAAATATTGGTGGATTCCCACCATTATTGTAAAATACATAAACCCTGTCATCATCACCCCTACAGCTAACAACATCCAATTTATTATCCTTATTTAAATCACCTAATGCTATACCATGCCATCTTCCATAAACACTACTTAATTGATAAACCTGGGACCAACCATTATTTGAATTAAGCTGATAATATAAATATCCTTTACCATCATTAGTATAAAACCCAGAACCACTTCCACAAACAACATCCTGTAATCCATCACCATTTATATCACCAACAGCAAGTCCTTCTCTACAAGAGGTATTTAAAGTATTAATTGAATTTGTTGAAAGGTTATATTCATATAATCTAAAATTTTCATCTGTATATAAGACCGCTATCCCATATCCTACATTCAACTTTCTTACCGCCACATGATTTGGAAATCCTGCTCCTTGTGTTATCTGGGATTCTGAAAAGAAATTACTACCCCAATTTTTAAGTCTATAAATTCCATTACTTCTTGCAGAAGCATAAACTAAATCCAAATATCCATCAAAATCATAATCTAATATAGTAATGCCATATGGTGTATCCTTATCACTATTAGTTATTGCTATACATTGAAAGCTTCCTGGTGATGTTTGAGAAGCTATATAAACTCTACCTGGCCAACTATAACTCCAATAAATAACTGTATCATCAGCAGCAGTAAATGGAATATCATTAAGTCCATTTTTATTAAAATCAACGATACTTATTCCACTATTCACAATCCAAGCATAGGCTTCCCTGGGAGCACATACAAAAACTTTATTGAATGTAGCATTACCAGATATTATAAATTGTTGAGAATCCGATTTCATACTATTGAAAAATGGATAATTAGGAGATATTGAAATTTTGGCATTTGCATTAGAAAACAATAACAACCAAACAAAAAACAATGAATATATTTTATTTGAAATTCTCATAATCCCACCTCCTTAAATTTTTACTTAAAATTTTCATAATTTCGTGCATTTTGAAAAGTTTATTCTATAAATATATCCTTTTTCAAGCTCCCAGATAATATGATTTTATGAACATTTTAGAAGTAAGAAAATTCTTTTACAAAAAATTTTAATTTGTTTCATTTTTGAAAACTACTTTGTATAAAAAATTTTCAATTTAAACTTTAAAATTTATAACTATGCAAAAAATCTTACCGGTAGAGTTAGCGAAAGCGATTTTAAATAAAGAAACTGGTTTGTTCATATTCCTAAATGAAGAGAATGAAGCTATAAGGATAATTTTGAGAAATGGAGAAATCATAAAAATTGATGGTTTATATGGAGAAGATGAAACTGAATTAGGAAGATTGTTCTTATGGGGAACGGGAAATGTTATTAAAAGAAAAATACCAAAAGAATATGAAAATTACATACCAAAGAAAAAGTATCATGTAAATGGATTTTTAAAAATTCTTATTGAAAGTGCCAAAAAAGAAAGGAAAGTTAAAGAAGTTGAAATATCTTTAAATGAGCTTATATTTTTAGCATTTTCAAATTACCTTGATAGGGAAGAAAATTTTCTATATTATGATAAGCAAGATTGGATCGGAATCTCAAAGCTAATCCAAAAACTTTCAAAAACTATTAAAAATTCAATAATTTACATACCTAATAAATACATTATCTTTTTTGAAGAGAAGGTAAATTTTATAATAACACGCAATGGATATGTTAATTTTGAAAAGTTAGAAGAAGAGAATATGTTTGAACCATTTGATTATAAATTGTTTATACTCAGTCCTCAGGAATATGATATTTTAACAATACCATTTACAAAAGAGCCTGACTTTAAAGGAAATGTAAATAATGTAAGTTTTGAGCATTATAAAATTGGAATTCTTTATGATAGCAATGAGGTAATACTTTATGCAAAATTCTTAAATGAAATAGAGCCAATTAAAAATTATAAGTGTATCTTATGGAAATAGAAGCAAAATTTCTCTTGGAAAATTCACAAGAAATTGAAGAATTTCTTAAAAATTATTCAAAGTTAAAATATTTGGAAATTCTCGATATTTACTTTGATGATGAAAATTTTAATTTATTGAAAAAATTTAATTCTGCTTTTCGCATAAGAAAAGAAAACGAAAATTTTTATATTACAATAAAAAGGAAATTAAATAATTCAGATGAAATGTTATTTAAGCGCCAAGAATTTGAATTTAAAATTGATAGTGTGCTTTTTGATAGATTGAAGAACTCGCAATTTTATTTTTGTTTTTATGATATTAATTTAAAAATTTTTCCAATAGCTGAAATTTTTTCAAGAAGGAAATTGTATTTAGTGGATAATTTGAAAGTTAGTATAGATAGGATATTTTTTGGTGAGCACTTAACTATGGATTTTATAGAAATAGAAGGAGAAGAAAACAAAATATTGAATTTCATAGATGTTATAAAGGAAAAATTTAAATTAAAAAGATGGAATTTATCAAAGTTGGAAACTTATATAAAATTTAGTGAAAAATTTATTTAAGTTTAAAATTTCTATATGTCAAATCCCGAATTTGTACATTTACATGTTCATAGTGAATATAGCCTTTTGGATGGTGTTCCAAGTATTTCAGAATTAATAAAAAAGGCAAAAGAGTTAAAAATGTCTGCTCTGGCTCTTACGGACCATGGGAATTTATTTGGAATTATTGAATTTTATGAAAATGCTATAAATGAAGGAATAAAACCCATTATTGGAATGGAAGCATATGTTGCAGTAAATTCAAGAACCCAAAAACCCCTAAAAGAAGACGAAAACTCCTACTATCATCTTACAATACTTGCAAAAGACGATGAAGGATTAAAAAATTTATTTAAATTATCAACACATGCTTATTTAGAAGGATTTTATACACGCCCAAGAATAGATAAGGAATTATTAGAAAAATACTCAAAAGGCTTAATTATTCTTTCAGGTTGCCCCAAAAGCGAAATTTCACAAAATATTTTAGTTGATAACTATGAAAATACAAAGAAAATTATTGGTTGGTTTTATGAAATTTTTAAAGATGATTTTTATTTTGAAATTCAAGATGTTGGAATTGAGGAAAATAAAAAAATAAATAGGGAACTATTAGAGATTTCAAAAAAGCTAAATATAAAAGTTGTCGCAACGAATGATGTTCATTATCTAAACAAAGAAGATTATATAATTCAAGATATATTACTTGCTATTCATACTAAAACAAGACTTGATGATCCTAAGAGATTTAAAATTAATACACGAGAAATTTATATGAAAAGTCCAATAGAAATGTATGAATTATTTAAAGGATATGAATTTGCTCTTAAAAACACCTTAGAAATTGCCGAAAAATGTGGTTATTATAATATATCCTTAGATCCAAATAATTTAAAGCTACCTAAAATAGAACAAAATCTCAGTTTAAGGGAACTTGCTTATAAAGGACTTAAAGAAAAAATGGGTGAGATTCCAGAAGTTTATAAACAAAGACTTGAATTAGAACTTGAAACTATTGAAAAATTAGGATTTGA
>JAUQPS010000200.1 GCA_030550205.1 bacterium | reverse complement strand
TTTTTGTCCTAACAACGGCAAATCCCAATCCCCTTTCTTTCACAATAATTTTATTATTTAACATTTCAAATTTCTTTCTTGGGAAAATTCTAATAACTTCTATTGCTCTTGGAATTTCAAGACTTCTCCTTATAATTATAAAATCCTTATCTTCATCTTCTTTATATGCATCTGGATGAAATAGAAATGGAACAAATATATTATCAATTTTTAAAATCCCAAAACATTTCTCATCACAAGATATATAATTATTTTCTAATTTCACTTCTCCCCTTTCTCTTAAAATTTCAATTTTATTTCCCTCAATTTTTATTCTATCCCCAGGCTTACCAATAATCTCCATAACTCTTGGTTTTACTATTAAAAGAGCATCTTTATATCCATAAGTTGTATCATCTTCATATGAAAAATGAACCCTTGCTATACCATAATTTAAAGCAATTATTGTATCTTTTGAAATTTTTATATTTTCAGAATTGGTTGATATTTTATAATTTAAAAAAACCCGCTTTTCACCCTTCTCCATAATAATTTTATTTGGAATACTTAAAATTACCTGCTTTTTATTCTTACTTTTTACAATAACTTTAATTCTACCTATTGCATCCTTGGATTTTACAATTAAAATTCCAATTCCTGGTGAGGTTGTATAAATTTTATTATCCTTAATATAGCCTATAAATTTTGGTCTTAATTCATATTCATAATTTCCAAATTTTAGCTCAAAACTATCATTTACATTTAATACCAAACTATCATAATTCAATTGAAGTTTTTTAAATTCCCTAATAAAAATTGGAACTTTTCCTCTCTCTGTTATAACAATTGCTCTTCCAGGCTTTAATAAAATAACTTTATTTGAAAGTATTTTTGCCTTATCAGGTGGTATTACTTTTAAAACTTTACTATCAAATGATAAAGTATCATTTACAAAAGCTTTTATTTCAACTTGAAGAAATATCCACAACATATATTTTTATCTCCTTTCTTTCATCACCTTTTTTAATTTCAATTTTATAATCCCCAGGCTCAAGTTTCTTTTCAAAAACATAATATCCATCATATTCATGTGGTTCTAATTGTAGGGAATTTACATATACTTCAATATTTTCTTTTGAAATTATTGAAAATTCAGAAGGGGTTAAAACATCTCCATCCTTTGGTCCTATGTAGTTTATATCCTTATAGTAAAAACTTGTATTCTGGGGTTTGAAAATGAATAAAAATATAAGTAAAATAGCGATTATAGGAATTGGGATGAAAATTTTTAAGTTAAACCTCTTTTCCTTTCTATAAGGCAAACTATAAAGTATTTCCTTTAAATCATCGGGCAATGGCTTCATTTTAACCCTCATATTCAAACCTCCCCAATTTTCTTAATTTTTCTCTTGCTCTATGTAATTTTGATTTTATAGTTCCTTCCTTCATTGAAAGTATATCTGATATTTCCTTTATATTAAAACCATCAATATAAAACAAAACTAAAATTCTTCTTTCATCCTCTGGTAAGACTGAAAGATATTGCTCAATTTTATCTAATTTATTATAATCTTTACTTTCAAAATCCATTTTCTTCTCCTCAAAAAGGAAATCCAATGATATTATCTTTTTAACTTTTCTCATTCTCAAAAAATTTTTTAGATGGTTTTGAGTAATTCTATAAATCCAAGTTTTAATACTTGATTTACTTTTAAAATTATCTAATCCTTTCCAAATTTTATAAAAAATTTCTTGGGTTAAATCCTTTGCATCTTCTTCATTAAGAACTGTATAATAAACCATATTGTATATGTATTCACCATACTTTTCAACTATCATATAGTATAACTTTAACTTCTCATTATTATCCACCATATTATTAGACAAATTTAAAGGCTAAAAGGTTTCATTTTGAAAATGCGCTATAAAATTTCCAAATGTTTAAAAATGTTATTTATTTATTTTCTTCAAATCTATTTTCACAAGTTATAAATTTTATTAGTGGAATAATCGTAATAAAAATGGTATCTACAAAAGATTTTGGAAGTTATTCAGTTGCTACAAGCTTTACAAACTTATTTGTGATAATTTTGGGAGGATTTTTAACATCTGCTATAAGAAGATTTAGTGCTTATTATAGAGGAAATAATGAGTTTGATAAAATAAGTGGAATTTTGAAATTTTCATTAATTTATTCATTTACTTTAAGTATCGTTTT
>JAUQPS010000199.1 GCA_030550205.1 bacterium | reverse complement strand
GTACTCCATAATTTTCAAAAATAGCTTTATGAATACATTCATGAGAAATTACAATAAAAAAAAATAAAAATAAACAACTAAATGAGAGAATCAAAATTTCAATTATCATTTTTTTATTTAAATCAATTGCCATTTTTTTATTTAAATTTTTCGATTTTGGTTACCATTTTATTTCTTTTATTTTCCTAACTGGTCTAATATTCGAGAAAATTTTTCCAATCGTTTTAAATGTTCTCTGTAAGCTGCTTTTGTTCTAAATTTCTTTTTACAATATGGGCATTTATATTTTCCAATTTTATTTATTCTACCTGCCATTTTATTTATTGTAATAAACCTATAATAAATCCCACTATAAAACCCAATGCATAAATTACCCCTACTACATAAGCAATTATAACTGCAATTTTCAATGGAAGTGATAAATCTTTAAACCTTACCATTTTATTTATTTTTATTTTATTCATTTTCTTCTTCAATCACAGGAGTTATATATCCTTCCTCCTGAAGAATTTTTATTATTTCAAAACAATTATCCCCAAGTTCTGAAAACATAAAAATTTGATTAGGTTCAGCTTTAAATGGTTTATCCTGTCCATCATAAGTTATTGTTATATTAATTGGTTTAACTACTTCATAGTAAGGATAATACTCAAAATTAATATTTTGTTGAAAATTCTGTTGAATATTAATATTGATGTCTATTTCTTTTTTTTCTTCTTTTTCCTCTGATGATTGCGATTCAGATTCAAAAAATCTTAATTTTTCTCGAGCCTTTGCGAAATTGATGCGAACTTCTACGCCGTGTGAAATACGCCTTTTTTCAATAATGATACCCAAGCGTTTTAGAGAGCGGCTTATCCATCTACTATTAATCCATTCTTCATCTTCGTTTTTTTCTTTAAATTCTTGCGCAATTCTTTTGATGCTAATAAAATCGTTTGTTTCTTCAAGTTCCTCAACAATAAATTTCAATAACATTATATCTCTATTTTCTGCGATTTCTTCTTTCTTTTTTTCTTGCGTAAGCTTTTCAGCTATTGCTAAAAGCTCATTAAAGCGCCCAGTAAATAAAGAAATAAACAAAAGAGGAAAAAATAATTCAATGTCTCTGCCACTCAATGAACTTTCTTTTAATTTATTAATAAATTTACTAATTTCTTCAATACTTATTGTATCTTGTGTAGTTAGTGAAAATAGTGTAGTTAGTGTAGTTTGTGTAGATAGTGTAGTAAGTGTATTTAGTGTAGTAGTGTAGTTAGATATAATATTATTATATAATTTATATATATTCCTTATTATATTCCCCTTATCTTCACTAATTTCACTATTTGCACTATCTACACTAAACATTTTAATTAATTTTTCTTTAATTTGAGAAATTTCTTCATCAAACTTAAAATTTTCCATAAGTTTAGTAATTTCTTTTCTATTTGATTTTTCTAATATTAAAGTTATGCATCTATCCTCAAGAACATCATCAAGCCCAAAAATATTTGCAATACAAATAGGGCAATAAACATCAAAGCTTTCAATTACCCATTTTTCTTTATTACCAACTTTTAATCTAACCGCACGCTCAACGCTCAAGCCTTGCTTATATCCCGCATTCAATAATTCACGCAATATAACTTTATCTTTCCCCATTATATGCTCAAGCTCGTCAATGCATAAAGTTCTCTCTTTCGCAGTTCTAAATAGCACAGCCTCGCTTATATGCACAAGTAATTTTCCATTTTTGCTTAATTCTGCGATTAATTTTAAAAGTCTTGTCTTACCAGAACCTTTAACTGCATTAAAATATAAATATGGATAGGTTAAAAAATATTTATGAATATAAGTTCCAATAATCCAATGTGAAATTATTTGATAATACTCTTCTCTCAAATCAACATATTTTTTAAGAATTTTGACAATTCTATCATTAACTACTTCTAATCCTCCTTCTTTTAACTCAATTTCATCAATCACCTCTTTTTTTAATTTTTCTTCATCTATTTGTTCCTCTATTTTATTTAAATTCTCTTTCAATTTTTCATCAATTATCCCAATTTCCTCTTGAATATTTAAATTTAACTGCTTTTCTTTTAATTCACAAAATTTTTTTAATTTTTCATAATTATACCTTTCCGCAAAAGTAAGTAGGAAACTAATATCTGTTCTGTCAAGTTTTTCTTTTTCAAGCATTTCTTTTATTTTTTTCTTTCTAAA
>JAUQPS010000198.1 GCA_030550205.1 bacterium | reverse complement strand
AAATTATCAAATTTTAAAATGAAGGCATCAGCCCATTCTCCACCATATGTTCCCTGATAATAAGCATTTCCACCCGGATCATAAGTGGGAAAATTAGTTGAAGAAGTCTCTCCGGTTAAAAAAACATTGGCATCTGCATCTGTTGTAATTGAATAACCACTTTCATACGAACTTCCTCCATAATAAGTTGCCCATTCTCTTTCCCCGGAAATGTCAAATTTTAAAATGAATATATCACTACCTCCTGCAATTGTTCCCTGATAATAAGCATTTCCACCTGGATTATATGTTGGAAAATCAGTTGACCTTGTGCGTCCAGTTACAAAAATATTAGCATTTGGATCTGTTGTAATTGAAAAGCTAAACTCGTAATCACTTCCACCATAATAAGTAGCCCAGATTCTTACTCCGGAATTGTTGAATTTTAATATGAATGCATCATCATATCCTGCTATTGTTCCTTGATAATAAGTATTTCCACCTGGATTATATGTTGGAAAATCAGCTGAATGAGTTACTCCTGTTAGAACAACATTACCACCTACATCCGTTGCAATTGACCAGCCTTCATCCCAATCACTTCCTCCATAATAAGTAGCCCATAAAAGTGCAAGTGGTGGATCTATTATTAAAGTATTTTCCCTTGAATAATTTGCAGTAAAGGTAATATAACCTTCCTTAAAATCATAAAGAACTTTTGCCTCTTTTGAAGCTTGATACGCAAGAATTTCACCATCCTCTATTTGAGAAATAGGAGTTTTAAGTATAAGTTTCTTACCATCTTTAATCTCAACATCTGCATACTTTATATCCATCCTTATCCTTGATATATCAGCAAAGGGCTTTAACTCAAACTGATGATGAACTTTACCATCCTCATATCTCCATACCCAATCAATACCTGGATAAATTTCCCTTATCCTCACCTTTCTATAAGTTATAACTCCAAGAACTCCATCTGGACATGATGGAAGATAATAGTTTGTATATCCAGGTAAAGGGTCTTCAAAATCTATATTCTCCTCTTTTATATTTGCATCTATAAGGTCAACATCAATCCTTGCATAGGAAACTTCACTTTTGTTTTCCTCTGGATGAAGTAATCTATTCCTTTTATCAAAATTTTTCTTTCCTATATATGAGTATATAACATAAGATACTCCTTTCCTTGTTATGAAAATACCAAAGTTTGGAAGTTTTGCCCTTATAAGAACATCCTTTACAGGTTTTCCTTCAAAATCTTTTACCTGTCCGAAATTCTTTTCAAATCCAATATAATCATTTATCCAAGATTTAACATTTTGAGAAGACAACTGGTTTGGATTTATTCCTTCAAGGGCATATGCCCAGGTTATTGAGATGAAGAAAATTAATTTATCCATTTTTATTTTAAGAGTTTTAAAGGATTTGAACCTTGCTATTATTATATATCTATTTGTAGAATCTGTCAAGTGATTTAAGTCACATTTTTTAATTAGCCTAATTACCTCCTCCAAGTTTATAAATTTTCTTATTTTTTATTCTATAGACCCCTCTTGTATCAAATATCAATTTTGAATTTTCAAGTATCTCCTCATAAGGGAAAATAGAATGGTTAGTTAAAATAATTACTAAATCATATTTCTTTAAAATATTCTTTTTATAATTTAAACTTTTTTTATTAAATTCTTTTATCTCAGGGACATAAGGGTCAATATAATCAACTTTCTTTACCATATCCTTTAAAATAGAAATAATTTTTATAGCGGGCGAATTTCTTACATCAGATATATCCCTTTTAAAAGCAACACCAAAGATAAGCACCTTTGATTCTGATGGAAGTATTTTCTCCCTGTTTAAAATTTTTAAAATTCTATCCACTACATAATAGGGCATATCATCATTAACCTTTGCGGCAAGGGTTATAAAATCAATCTCCATATCATATTCCTTTGCTTTAAAGGATAAATAATAAGGGTCAACAGGAATACAATGACCACCAACACCAGGACCTGGATAAAAGGGCATAAAACCAAAAGGCTTTGTCTTTGCTGCTTCTATCACCTCCCATACATCAATCCCCATTCTGTCACATAAAATAGCCATCTGATTTGAAAGGGCTATATTAACATTCCTGAACATGTTTTCATAAATTTTTGCCATCTCAGCAACTTTTGGTGAAGAAACAGGAAATACCATAGGGACTATTTCCTTATAAATCTCATTTATAACCTTTAAACAATTTTTTGTAACACCGCTTGTTACAAC
>JAUQPS010000035.1 GCA_030550205.1 bacterium | reverse complement strand
TTCAAGAGGGAATTGCTGATAAAGAAGGAATTGATAATATAATGAAACTTGGTATGAATCATCCTATGGGTCCCCTTCAATTAGCAGACTTAATTGGACTTGATGTTGTATTAGATATTTTAAATGTCCTTTATGAAAACTTTAAAGACCCAAAGTATCGTCCTGCTCCACTTTTAGTTAAAATGGTAGAAGCGGGTCATCTTGGAAGAAAAACAAAGAAAGGATTTTATGAATATGATTAATTTTTTATTTTCACTTATGGAATCTCCAATAATTAGATATTCACTTTATGAGCAAATTTATGATAAGTTTTATAAAACAAATGACAAATTTTTAATTTCAGTAAGCAACTATATAGCAGGTATAAATTTTGGCTCTCTTTATTACAATATAAGAGGAGATATAGGAATCTATTTAAATTATTTAAATTCTGGGAAAATGTATAAAACAGATGAAGCAGGCAATATTATTGGTGAGTTTTACTCAAATTTCATTAACTTTTCATTTTACAAAAAATTCTTAAAACTTAATGTGCATTATGAAAACTATATTGAAAATGAAAACAATTTAAATTTAAGCATAGGAGCAATATACAAAAGAAAAATAAAAGAATTTGAAATAACATTTATGTTTGATTATCTTGGAATAAATACCCCACTTATATTTGGCATAAATACTAACTATAAAGGATTTAATGTTGGCTTTTCTTATGAGCTTGAATATAAATTTATTTATAATGTATGCTATAAGCTTCCTATTACAAATGCCCTAAATTTATACTTATCTTATACAAATAGATATGAAGATTTTAAGACTTCAAAAAACATAGATATTCTAACAGGGTTTTTAGGAGGCATTGAAGTGAAATTTAAAAAATATAAAATTGGATATGGAATAAGAGCGCTTTCAGATTACGGATTTATTAACACAATTCAGGTAGTTTATGAATAAACTTATTTATAAAGGAAGAGTTTTTGAAGTAAGAAGTGAGGAAGTTATTATAAATAATAAAAAACTTCAAAGGGATGTTGTATATCATCCAGGAGCAGTTGCTATCCTTGTAAAAAATAATGATAAATTTTTATTTGTTAAGCAATATCGCCATCCTACAAGAGAAAAATTGATTGAAATTCCTGCAGGAACCCTTGAATTAAATGAAAGCCCTTATGAAACCGCTAAAAGGGAATTATTAGAAGAGGCAGGTATAAAAACAGATAAATTAATTTTCTTAATAAAATTCTTTGTAGCTCCTGGTTATTGTTCAGAATTAATCCATTTATTTTATACAGATGAATTTGAAATTACAAATAATAATCCCGAAGAGGAAGAAGATATTGAAATTGAATGGATTGAGATAAATAAGGCATATGAAATGATAAAGAATAATCAAATAAAAGATGCCAAAACTATTATTGCTCTTAGTTATTACAGAAACTTCTTCTGATAGTCTTGAATTTCAAACAATAGATATAAATAATGCAAGTTATGAAGAGTTGTATTCAATTCCCCTATTAACAGATGAAGATATTCAAAAAATTTTAAAACAAAGATCATATAAGAATTTTAAAGAATTTGCAGATAGTTTAAATTTAAGCAATTTAGAAATAGAAGTTTTAAGAAACTATTTATTTTTCTCAAAAAATAAAGAATTTTCTTCAAAAGTTTTAATATCTCTAAAATATGATAGCACAATTGATTTTAGACATTCTCTAAAAGTTGAATATAAAAATTTGAAAATTTATTCACTTAGAAATAGAATATACTTGGGATATAAAAAATTTTATTTTGGAAATGTTAGAATTTCAAAGGGTTTGGGATTAATAGGCACAAGCTATTATAGAACAAATACAAAGACTGGTATCTACTTTTCAAATAGTATTGGCTTAATTATGAATTTTAAAAATTTTGATATTTTTGCAGATAGCAATAAAAATTATGCAATTATTTATAATTACAAAAATAGTTATTTTGGAGTATTGGGAAAGGAAAATTTAAATTTATTTTTGGCAATGGGTTATAAATTTCTCCTTTTTGAAGTGATAAAATCAAAAAATTATTTAAATTATGCATATAGCTTGAATTTTGAAAATGAAAAAATTGATGCAAAATTAGTTTATAGAAATATTTTTGAAGATTATTGGGATTATTCAAATAAAACAGAAACATTTTTTATTTCAGCAAGAATAAAAAATTATCCAATTAGAGTTTATTCAAGATTCTCAAATAATTATTATAATCATTCCGTAAACTATGAAATTACAGATGGTTCAAACATAGAATTGAAATTTTCAAAAAGTTATTATAAATTTGAATTTTCAAATGAGGAAGGATTAAAATTAGCCCTTTTTAATAACAAAGCAATAAAAATTGGATATAAGTTTTTTTCAATTTATCAATATAAGGATATTTCAACAATATGCGATGAATATATACCACTATATGGATGTTATAAAAAATTAGAACAAAATCAAAACTACATTATAGCAATAGATTTTAAATATAAATTTTGGGGTGCTTTTATTACAAGAAATTATGCTTATGTTTATTTTATGATAAGGTATTAATATATTGGGCAGGCACAAAACCCACCCTTATTATCTTAAAATAATTTTATAGCTTCTTTCTCCAATAGTAATAATATACAAACCACTTTTTAGAAACCTTAAATTAACCTTGTTAGCTTTTGTATTTAAAATAAGCTTTCCAGAAACATCATAAATTCTAATATAATTTTCATCTTTAAGATATAACACATTATCCTTTATATAAAATGGTCTTGTTTTTTCAGAAATAGCCAAGCTTATAAATCCTTTTATAAATCCACTTCCAACATCATTATTATGATGAACAAAATAATAAGAGTTATTAGTTGATTCATCTAAAACAAAGATAGCATTTGGACCACTTGTAAATCCACCAAGTGAAAACTTAAAGAATTGTCCATCAAAATCAATTCCCCCAAGCCCACCATAATTTAACTTAAAACTATCAATTTGATTAAAATCATTTTTATTTATTTTATAAACCAAAACACTATCAAACTTCCAAACACCTGCTAAAATATAATTATTTCCAATAGCAAAATCTGTAAGATTTTGTAAATTTCTTGTTGAATCTAAAATTGTAAAGTTATTTGGATCAATTTTATAAATTGTAGAATTATTCAAAGG
Organism: bacterium; assembly: GCA_030550205.1. Lineage (GTDB taxonomy): Bacteria > Hydrothermota > Hydrothermia > LBFQ01 > DSFT01 > DSFT01. The sequence goes on along the minus strand of JAUQPS010000035.1, from coordinate 10,129 downwards.
ATTAAAGTTATTATCATAAGTTCCAGATGTCATAACATAAACATATTGTCCATCACATTTTACACCATTAGCATTTGACCTAACCTTTAAATTTAAAACACTATTATCATTTGGATTTATCTTATGAACAAAGGAAGAATCATCATAAGTATAGTTTGAATTTATTCCTGTTGAAACCGCATAAATATAGTTAAAACAATAACTTATAGCACTTGGTCTTTTATAAAGCGTTATAGAATCAACTATCTGAAAGTTTTGAACAATATAAACTTTATCATTATAACTATCTCCAAAATCTGTAAAGTAAATTTTATTATTAACCTTTACTGCTTGCATTGGATTCATATAGTTTGGTAAGAAAAGCTCATAAACTATATTTTTATTATATATCCAAGCAAGAGAACCATCACCAGAAAATCCACCAGAATTTACAATAAGAAAAGTATCTCCAAAAATTGCTAAATGATTTGGAACAGGGCGTGTGCCTGTCGTGAAACTATCAACAATCTGATTTTGATATATCACATAAACATATTTTGTATTTTGACCAATCACATATGCTCCATATGTGAATATAAACATCATCATCTTCTAACCTCCTTTTTTGTTATTTTATTTTGCTTAATTATAAAAATACCTTTCTTATTAAAATTTCTATAATTTCCAGAATATATAAGCCTTCCATCAATAGTGTAAATTTTTACATCTTTTTTATAATCAATAGTTTCTTTAATATCTATATGATAAATTTCAATTCCATCAATACAAGCATTTTGCTCACTTCTTATTGCTAAAATTCTAATAGTATCAGAAACACTAAAAGGAGATAATATCTGTCTTGATTTTAAAGAATCAATTTCACCAACTGTATCAGGTCTTGAATTAGAATAAAAATTATTTATAAAGTTAAGCTTTCCATCTCCCCCATAAATCCTTACAGGAACATCTGATTTTATCTTAAAATCAATACCTGGCTTATTTATAATGTTTAAATTTCTGAAAATTAAAATTCCATTTTCACCTATATTTAAGCAATTCCCATCTACATATTTAATTTTATTTTCCCAATTTAATGTATCTCCATTTGTTCCAACCGCATATATAATATCTGGCATAACATAATTAAAGTTATCATATTGACAATCTAAACAAGCAATTGCGTCTAAATCATATCCACTACATAAAGCATGCTTACATTTACTTATCCAATCTGCAATTAAAATAAATCTTATAGTATCATTAAATAAAAATTTATCGCCCATCCAAACATTAGGGTCATTTACATTAGCTCCATAATTTGTAGGTTTTATTCCAGAAAGTCCATTCCAATAATATATATTTGAGTTTGAAGTATCAAATGGATATTGAAAGAAAATTTTTCCATCTTTTGAATAATAAAGTAATCCTGGTTCTGCAAAAACTTGTGTATCAGGATTTGTAGAAGTTATAAAGACATTTTCAAAAGCTCTTATTTGAGATAATATAAATTTATTTTTAAAACCTATGAGAATAAAACCAAACTTACCAAGTGAAAGGACATCCAAGGAAGGATCCGTTGGGGTTGCACTTGTAGGTGGAGGACCATAAACAATATATGGATAGTTATTTTGACCATACCATTGACCATCCCCATGTGCAAATAAATAAATTGTATCTATCCAAGCTACCATCTTATACCCCCTTTTATGTTTATACTAAAACTCTCCATAGGATAACCCTTTATAAACTCATAAGATTTATTTAAAAGATTTTTAAAGTAAATATAAATGAAGAATTTCTCAAAATCAAAAAATTTATAATAATCAATAATTAAAATAGGGGGAAGATACTCACTTGATGGATAATAATAACTTACACGCTTTGAATAATAAGTAAAAATTAACTGATCTTTTAGGAAACTTGAAAAGTAATAATTTAGAATAAGTGAGAAAGTTAAATTTGGTCTATAAGGCAAAACCATATTATATGAAAGTTTGTTTTTGATATATGAAAGCGAGAAATTGAAAAATTTATTATTTATATTAAGTTCAAAACCATATAGTAATAAATAATTTTTATTTTGTGATTGCCAATAATTTTCAGAAGGAAACCAAAGTATAGGATTTTGAATATATGTTAAGAAAAATCCAATGTCATCTTTTATATTCAATTGGAAACTATAAAAATTTTCTGGACTTAAAAACTTATTTCCTATCGCATAATTAGATTTATAATAAAGCTCAGAAAAATTAGGAAGTCTTCTTTTTATTAAAACTTCAAATGAAAATGGACTTAAAACAAAAACTTTTGAAAATTTATAATCATATCTTAAAATGCCTTCATCATAAATAATTGAGAAAAATCCAAAATTTTTAATAGGAAGTTTTAATAAATACCTATAATGAATATCTTCCATATTTGAAAAAATTGCTTCAAAATATAATAAGTTTATAAAATAGCTTTCATAGGGCTTTCCATAATTATACTGATAATACTGATATTGAAGTGAAAATTTTTTATAGGCGGTAATTATTCCTTTATAAATTTCAAAGTCATTTCCTTCATTTCCATAACCTCTAAGGGGCATACCAAATTTTGAATTATAAAATATAACTTGTAAGTTATTAAAATTAAAAAATCCTCCAAATTTATCTTCAAAGTTATTTTTTCTAAAATATTCTCTATTAAAGCTATCCCAATACTTATAGTTATTTTCATTATAAGTTCGCTCAAAACCAAGTTTTCCATTTTTAATATAAAATGAGCTTTTACCATAAGAGCCAACAAATATTCCAAATTCTTTATTTTTTGAAAGCTCTAAGTTTATTCTATAATCATTTAATATAGCATTTGAACTACCAATTAAATTAATAGGTAAAGCATTTGCATAGAAAAATCCCCAAATAGGATTATTAAGCTTTATATTATTTAAATAAATCTCATTTTGCTTATCTTCAAGCCCCCTAATTGATATTACAATCCTATTTGAAAGTTCCCTAAATATAATATTACTTTTTGTTCTATAAATTTCTCTAAATTCAGAGAACTTATAAACACTATCAAATTTATAAAAAATTTTGAAACTATCAATTACAAAAATCGTATCAAGCATTTTTATACTCCCCAACCTCCCGAGCCCCAGCAGGAGGTTTAGAAGCTTACTGGCAGGTCTTCCGGCTTAGGGCATATATCCCTGAGCCTTCCCATCCTTTCGGACAGTGGCTTTCAGGGACAATAAACGCCCATCACGGCTGCTGGGACAGCGGGGGAATTTCACCCCTCTTCCCTGTCGCCAGTAAGCGTGATAATTTTAAAGGATAAAATTAAGAGGAACATATTTAAGCAAAATAAATTTTTGAGCTTTAAACTTTTGGGCTATGAGAAACTTAACCTTGATAGCAACTATCTTGATCGGGGTAGCCTATGCTACCGAAACACGCATTCAGGTCCTAACCCAAAATGCTCTAAGAGATGGATATGCAAACTTCCTTTTGGATGATGAGTTCATAATTCAATTCTATCCTTCTGCACTATTTAAGTTTCCTGCTCATGCAACCCTTGAAATGCCAAATATTCCCAGAAACACCTTATTTGGAGATTATGCGTATGCTTCTGCATTTGGAAAGTATAGCAATTTCGGATATGGAGCATACTTAGGAAGAAGCAGAGTTAATTTGGATTACAACTTCGATGGCAACTCTGAACTTCAAATAACCCCCCTTGATTTAGTAGGGGGTATAAATCTAGAAAATATGGCACTTGGATTAAATTTAATCCTTGGTGTGTATTCAGATGATGATGAACAAAACCCTGCAACAACAAATAATGCGAATGTTATTGGATTCAATCCATCACTTAGTTTCTATCCAGATGAAAAAAGTGGTATTAATATAGGAATTCCAGTTAGATTTGTATCCGCTAAAAATAAAACTGGTAGCACAGTAAATGTTGAATATAGTGGAAGTTCCTTCGGGTTTAGAGGAAGATATTATAACGGACCTATTATTGTATTCGCATCCTTTACAACTGGAAGTATAAGCTCTGATAATCCAGCTACACCTGATAATCCAGACATTAAATCATCCATAACTTCATTTGGAGCAGGAGCAGGTTTAAATTTACCAATATCTGATATTGGATTTGGAATTATAGGACTTACAGCCAATTCACAAAGCACAACTTTCAGAGTAGGAACCAGCGAACAAAAAGGATCAGATTTCTTTATAGGATTTTTAGTAGGTGGTGAAGCAAAAGTTTTAAGAGATAATTTTAAAGTAAGAAGCTCATTTACCTATGATTTTCTTAGAAGTGCTGATCAAAATGGAAAATTCAATACTATTGGTAATGCTGGCAATTTGACCTTAGGATTTGGTTATGAAGTTGGATTTATAAGATTTGATGCAGCAGTTTCAACAGAATTATTATATAATGGTCCATTTTTCTTAACAGGAAATCAATCAGGATTTATCCCAGCAATCTCATTAATTGCTAAATTCTAAGGGGCTTTCGCCCCTTTTTTCAAACTATGATAATTGTTCATGGTGGTGCAGGTGAATGGAATGAAGAAAAATTTAAAATTGCTGAAAAAATTTTAGTTAAAGCAGTAGAAGAAGCATTAGAAATTTTAAGAAAAGATGATGACCCTATAACTGCTTGTGAAACAGCTATTAAAATTCTTGAAGATGACCCTATATTTAATGCAGGAACGGGAAGTGTTTTAAATATATTTGGTGAAGTTGAAATGGATGCAAGTATTATGAGAGGAGATAATTTGAAAGCAGGAGCAGTAGCAGGAGTTAAAAATATAAAAAATCCTATTAGTTTAGCAAGGAAAATTATGGAAGAGACTGAACATATATTAATATCTAATGAAGGGGCTCAAAAATTAGCAAAAGTATTTGGATTTGAAGAATATAATCCTATCACAAATGAAAGTTTGGAAAGATATAAAAAGGCAAAAGAGAAAATTGGAGAAACTGATAGATTTAAAAAATTAAAGGAATTCATCGAAAAATATCCAAATTATTTTATAGGAACAGTTGGAGCGGTAGTTGTAAATAGTAAAGGAATAATTGTAAGTGGCTCATCAACAGGCGGAACAATATTAAAATTAAAAGGAAGAATTGGAGATACACCTTTAATTGGAGCAGGAATTTATGCAAATGATGTTTGTGGAGCAAGCGCAACGGGAATTGGTGAAGGAATTATAAGAGTAAATTTAAGTGCATTTGTTTGTTATTTAGTAAAATTTGGTTTATCTGTTGAAAATGCGGTTAAAAGTGCGATTGATTATTTAACAGAAAAAGTTAATTTACCTGCTGGTATAATTGCAATTGATAAATATTTTAAAGGATAAAATTAAGAGGAACATATTTAAGCAAAATAAATTTTTGAGCTTTAAACTTTTGGGCTATGAGAAACTTAACCTTGATAGCAACTATCTTGATCGGGGTAGCCTATGCTACCGAAACACGCATTCAGGTCCTAACCCAAAATGCTCTAAGAGATGGATATGCAAACTTCCTTTTGGATGATGAGTTCATAATTCAATTCTATCCTTCTGCACTATTTAAGTTTCCTGCTCATGCAACCCTTGAAATGCCAAATATTCCCAGAAACACCTTATTTGGAGATTATGCGTATGCTTCTGCATTTGGAAAGTATAGCAATTTCGGATATGGAGCATACTTAGGAAGAAGCAGAGTTAATTTGGATTACAACTTCGATGGCAACTCTGAACTTCAAATAACCCCCCTTGATTTAGTAGGGGGTATAAATCTAGAAAATATGGCACTTGGATTAAATTTAATCCTTGGTGTGTATTCAGATGATGATGAACAAAACCCTGCAACAACAAATAATGCGAATGTTATTGGATTCAATCCATCACTTAGTTTCTATCCAGATGAAAAAAGTGGTATTAATATAGGAATTCCAGTTAGATTTGTATCCGCTAAAAATAAAACTGGTAGCACAGTAAATGTTGAATATAGTGGAAGTTCCTTCGGGTTTAGAGGAAGATATTATAACGGACCTATTATTGTATTCGCATCCTTTACAACTGGAAGTATAAGCTCTGATAATCCAGCTACACCTGATAATCCAGACATTAAATCATCCATAACTTCATTTGGAGCAGGAGCAGGTTTAAATTTACCAATATCTGATATTGGATTTGGAATTATAGGACTTACAGCCAATTCACAAAGCACAACTTTCAGAGTAGGAACCAGCGAACAAAAAGGATCAGATTTCTTTATAGGATTTTTAGTAGGTGGTGAAGCAAAAGTTTTAAGAGATAATTTTAAAGTAAGAAGCTCATTTACCTATGATTTTCTTAGAAGTGCTGATCAAAATGGAAAATTCAATACTATTGGTAATGCTGGCAATTTGACCTTAGGATTTGGTTATGAAGTTGGATTTATAAGATTTGATGCAGCAGTTTCAACAGAATTATTATATAATGGTCCATTTTTCTTAACAGGAAATCAATCAGGATTTATCCCAGCAATCTCATTAATTGCTAAATTCTAAGGGGCTTTCGCCCCTTTTTTCAAACTATGATAATTGTTCATGGTGGTGCAGGTGAATGGAATGAAGAAAAATTTAAAATTGCTGAAAAAATTTTAGTTAAAGCAGTAGAAGAAGCATTAGAAATTTTAAGAAAAGATGATGACCCTATAACTGCTTGTGAAACAGCTATTAAAATTCTTGAAGATGACCCTATATTTAATGCAGGAACGGGAAGTGTTTTAAATATATTTGGTGAAGTTGAAATGGATGCAAGTATTATGAGAGGAGATAATTTGAAAGCAGGAGCAGTAGCAGGAGTTAAAAATATAAAAAATCCTATTAGTTTAGCAAGGAAAATTATGGAAGAGACTGAACATATATTAATATCTAATGAAGGGGCTCAAAAATTAGCAAAAGTATTTGGATTTGAAGAATATAATCCTATCACAAATGAAAGTTTGGAAAGATATAAAAAGGCAAAAGAGAAAATTGGAGAAACTGATAGATTTAAAAAATTAAAGGAATTCATCGAAAAATATCCAAATTATTTTATAGGAACAGTTGGAGCGGTAGTTGTAAATAGTAAAGGAATAATTGTAAGTGGCTCATCAACAGGCGGAACAATATTAAAATTAAAAGGAAGAATTGGAGATACACCTTTAATTGGAGCAGGAATTTATGCAAATGATGTTTGTGGAGCAAGCGCAACGGGAATTGGTGAAGGAATTATAAGAGTAAATTTAAGTGCATTTGTTTGTTATTTAGTAAAATTTGGTTTATCTGTTGAAAATGCGGTTAAAAGTGCGATTGATTATTTAACAGAAAAAGTTAATTTACCTGCTGGTATAATTGCAATTGATAAATTTGGAAATATAGGATTTTATCACAATACTCAATATATGCCAGTGGCTTATTATAAAGATAATAAAGTATGCTTTAAAATTTCAAAATTGAGCAAGTAGTAAAGGTAAATGAATTTTATTTTAAACATAATCATAAGTTCGGCAAGGGATGCATCTGCACCTGTTTTAACAATTTATCCAGGAGCGGTAGCAACTGGAATGGGTGGAGCATTTACAGCATTTTCAGATGATATGAGTGCTATATATTATAATCCTGCGGGTTTAGCTAATTTTAAAAATATAAGCTTATTTGGATGGCAACATTCCAATTGGCTACTTGGACTTATTCCAGATGCTTATTTTGAATTTGGCTCATTCAATTACCCTACTCAAAAAGGAATTATTGGAATTGGATTAACTTATTTAACAATTGGAGAAGTTGAAATATCAGATGAAGCTGGTAATACTTATAAATTTACTCCTTATGATGTAGTATTAAGTTTAGGTTTTGGAACAGAAATTCAAAAAGATCTTAAAATTGGAGGTTCAATTAAATATTTTTATAGTTTTTTAATACCAGAACAAGTCTTAAGGCAAGTCTTTGGAGTGGAAGGAAAGGGAACCGCACAAGTTCCCGCAATTGATGTTGGATTGCTATATAAATTTCAAAATTTTAATTTTGGAGCTTCATTATTAAACATAGGACCAAATTTAAAATATTCTGGAAGTGAAACAGGTGAGCCTTTACCAATAACATTAAGGTTAGGAATAGGATATTATAAAGAAATTGGAAATGTTAGTTTTAGAACAGCGGGTGATGTTGTAAAAGTACTTGTAAATATAATTCAAGATTATAATGATAGTGGTTTAGTATGGGTTGTAAATGAAGCATTTAAACATGTAGGAATAGAGCTTGGAATAGCAAAACTTATATTTTTAAGATTTGGATATTTTCATGATTATTATGGAGATAGAATGGGTCCAACATTTGGCATTGGAGCAAGATATAAAGGACTTAGAATAGATGTATCAGATGATAGAATGATTTATAGATTTAACAAGGAAGGAGATTCAAAACCAAATATAAGATTTCAATTAAGCTATGAAACGGAAAGAAAAATTATAAAAGATACAATCCCTAAATTTATTGTAGAAGTTTTTGATAGTTCAAATAACTTAATAAATAACTTTGATGTAGAAATATATGATAGTAGTTGGAATTCAATAATTTCAAAGGTTAAAGGTTCAAATGGAAAAGCAATAGTAGAAATGCCATTTGGAATTTATGGCATAAAAATTTTAAGTAGAGATTATTTTGAAAATAGAGATAAAATTGTTTTTAATAAAAATGCCCAAAAATTTAAATATATCTTAAAACAAAAAGGCAGAGCTTATATTTCAATTAATATCATTGATAGTTTAAGAAATAGACCAGCATATGCAAGAATTTCCATAGACACTCTTGAAATGGATACAAATACAATAAATTTAGAAATTCCAGAAGGAACTTATGCTTTAAGAATTTCCTCCATAGAATATGAAGATTATTATAATATCTTTGAATTTAAAGCAGATAGCAATTATAATTTAAACATTTATTTAAAACCCAAATTAGCTTATATAAATTTAAAACTAAACAAAATTGCAAAAGTGGAAATATACAAGGATGGGGAAATTTTAAATAGCTTTGAAGATTCCACAAAACTAATTAAACTTCCTGTGGGAAATTACAAATTTTTAATAATAGCTCAAAATTATCCAAAGATGGAAATAAATTATAAAATTGAAGAAATTAAAGATACTACTTTAAACATTAATTTGGTTGAATATAATCAAGTATTTCAATTTTCAAGCATTGATGAATTAAAAGCATTTATAAATCAATTTCCAGAAGAAAACTTTCTTATAGAGTATTATAACACAAAAACCCTACAAGAAATTGAACAATTAAAAGGAAGACATGAAGTAAAGTTTAGAAAGTCAAAAGAAAATAAAATCATTGTTAGTTTTAAGAACCAAAAAGGAGGTTAAAGATGAAACGAACCTTTATAATGTTTATCTTACTAACATTTTGCACAAATGTAAAAAAACAAACAGAAGAAAAAGATGTAGATATAATAGCAAAAGTTGGAGATATTAAAATTACAGAAAAAGACTTAAAAATTGGACTTGAAAACTTACCTGGTATAGAGCTTACAAAAGAGCAAAAGGAAAGTTTAAAAGATGAGCTTATAAAAACTGCAGTGTTTTATTTAGCAGCAAAAGAAGAAAAATTGGATACAAATAGCAATATAAATCTGAAAATTGAATGGATAAAAAGAAGCATTTTAGCTCAAGAATATCTTAAAATGAAATATGGAAATAGAGCAATAACACCAGAAGAAGTAGAAAATTTTATAAAATCAAATATCTCTAAATTTTCAAAGAAATTCAATATTATATTTGTTCAATTTCTTGATACAACATTAAAAAATGAAATAAAAGAGCTACTTCTTGATTTAAATAGAACACCTGTTGCAGGCAAAAAACTTGATGATATGGTAAGAAAAGGCATAATAAGTGCCCAGCCAATGTCTATAAATCTTGGAATAGCAAGTTTTGATTTTTCAGAAAATGTTATAAATGACCTTCTAAAAGCAAATAAAAATGATGTATTAGGTCCATATAAGGTTCAAAATTCATATATTTTTGTTAAAGTTGTAGATAAATTAGATGATAATCCAAATACTAACGAGATTAAACAAGCGGTATTCCAAATTTTAACTTTAAAAGACCAACAAAAATTTATGGATTCA
>JAUQPS010000197.1 GCA_030550205.1 bacterium | reverse complement strand
GGAGAAAAGGTGTTTATTCTATATGTAGTTCAAATATATATGTTATTGAGGCTGCTTTAGAAGTTGCAAAAGAAAAAGATGATTATATATTGATAGAGGTAACACCTCATCAGGTTAATCAATATGGCGGTTATTCTGGAATGACCCCTGAAGATTTTAAAAATCTTGTTAGAAGGTTGGTTAAGGAGAAGGATATAGGAGAAGAAAGAGTAATTCTGGGAGGAGATCATATAGGACCTCTTCCTTGGCAGAAGGAATCTTCTTCTATGGCGATGAAAAAAGCGAAAGAGCTTGTAAAAGCTTTTATAGAAAGTGGTTATCAGAAAATTCATATTGATTGTAGTATGCCTCTTGGAGATGACCCATACGTATTAGGTCATGAAGTTATTGCTAAAAGATCAAGAGAGCTTATTGAAGTAGCAGAAGAAACAGCTAAAAATTTCAATTTAAAACCTGTATATATAATAGGAACTGATGTTCCTAAAGCTGGAGGAGGAGAAGAGGAGGGTATTACAACAGTAGAGGAATTTAAAAAATCAATAACTGCCTTTAAAAGATTTTTCAAGGATATGCCATGGATTTGGGATAGAATTGTCGGGTTTGTAATAATGCTAGGTATAGGGTTTAATTATGATAGTGTGTTTCCTTATGAGAGAGAGAGGACAAGAGAAATAATAAAAGAAGTACTAAGAGAGGGATTATTTGTAGAGGCTCATTCTACAGATTACCAAACAAAAGAATCTCTTAAAAATATGGTAGAGGATGGAATTAGAATTTTGAAGGTTGGACCAGCTTTAACCTCAGCTTTCAGGAGAGCTGTTTTTCTTTTGAGTGTTATAGAAGATGAATTTATCGAAAAAAATAAAAGGTCAGATATAAAAAATGTACTGTTAGATTTGATGCTTAAGGATGATAAACATTGGAAAAACTACTATAAAGAGTCAGATAATATAAAATTTGATATATGGTATAACTTGCTAGATAGAGTAAGATATTACTGGGAATATAAACCAGTTAAGGAAGCATTAGATATACTTTTTAAGAATTTTTCTTCAGGAATAGATATGAGATTTATATATCAATACTTCTACGATTCTTATTTTCTTATAAGAGATGGCAAACTTAGAAATGACCCTGTTGATTTAGTAAAGTATGAGATAAAAAGAGTTTTAGATGATTATCATTTTGCGATTAATATCTAAGAAATTTCTCTAAAGTTTCTTTATCTACTACTCCTTCCATGGGGCCCTTTTTAGTTACACTAAGGGCCCCTATAATGTTTGCTCTTACTAAGGATTCTTCTATACTGCGTCCTTCTAAAATACTTGCAATAAAACCAGCATCAAAACAATCTCCTGCTCCTGTAGGATCAATTTCCTCAACTTTAATAGGCTTTACACTATATGTTTTGTTGTCATAATATACCTCTGCTCCTTTTTTACCTTTTTTAATTACAATAATTTTTGTATCTATGTTTTGTAAATATGAAATTGCTGATTTTAGATCCTTTTTCTGGGTTATAGTAAGAATTTCTCTTTCTCCAGAAAGTATAATTGAACTTTTAGAAGCAATGTAGTTAATGACTCTTAGATATTCTTCCGATAATCCTAATTCTATTCTTATGTTTGGATCAAAACTTATGATTTTTTTATACTTGTAAGAGAGATCGACTGCTTTTTCGATTGTCTTTTTAACATTTTCATTTATAGCAAGAGAACATCCCATTATATGCAAACATTTGATATTTTTGATTAAATTGTCTGATAAATATTCGGGATAGATTTGTCCTGCTGCTGAATGAGGCAAATGAAATATAAATTTTCTTTCACCATTAGAAAAGTATGTAACAAAAGCGATGCCTGTGATATATTCTTTGGTTCTCTTTATCAAACTTATATCAACGCCATCTTTTTCTAATCTATCAAATATGTTTTTGCCAAAATCATCTTCTCCTATACAACCTAATATTCCACCTTTTAGTCCTAATTTCACTACCTGATCTATAAAGATAGCTGGTGCTCCACTGGGGAATGGTCCTACAAATTCTTCTGGATGTAAAAAGTCTTGATCAACCTTTTTAGCCATGAACTCAACTAATAGTTCTCCTATTGTTAAGACGTCTAAGTTCATAAAATCTACCCCTTTTATTCTTCCTTTTTAATATCAATTATTACTTTAAAGTAATTTTCTTTATCTTTCAATATGCTATCAAAAGCTTCAGATAATCTATTAAAAGGATAAGTATGAGTTAT
>JAUQPS010000196.1 GCA_030550205.1 bacterium | reverse complement strand
TATGAACAAAACTTAAAAGTTTTCTATCTTCAATTGAATTATTAAATTCACTTAAACTTTGATATAAATTTAAAACCCTTGTTAAAAATCTTTTAGCACCACTTACAATAGCATCTGTCCATTCAAAGTTTTGTTCAGGTGGAGCAGCAAATAAAATAGCTATTCTTGCAACATCTGAACCATTCTCATCTAAAAATTTAGATAGTGGAACGATATTTCCTCTTGATTTTGACATCATTTCAACTCTTTCTTCTAATTCAATATTTGTTTCCTTATGATAAAATTTTCCACCTTTCTCAATAACAAATTTCTCATTAACTGTTTTATAATTTATTGGGTCCCAATAGAATTTTTTAAGAACAAGCCCTTGGGTAAATAACTCATTAAATGGTTCATCATAATTAACAATTCCCTCATCATATAAAACTTTATAAATAAATCTTGCATAAATTAAATGTTTTACCGCATGCTCAACCCCTCCAATATATAAATCAACTGGCATAAATTCCTTTTCAAGGGATTTATTTATAATTTCTTTATCATTTTTTGGATCAATAAATCTTAAATAATACCAAGAAGAATCAACAAATGTATCCATTGTATCTGTTTCTCTTCTTGCTTTTGAATTGCATTTTGGACATTTTGTATTTACAAAGTTTGGGTCATTTTCAAGTGGAGAATAACCTCCAATAGGTTTCCAACTTTCAAGCTTTTCAGGTAATAATACAGGCAATTCATTTTCTGGAACTTCTACAATCCCACAATTTTCACAATATATTATAGGTATAGGACATCCCCAATATCTTTGTCTTGATATTAACCAATCTCTAATCCTATAAGTTATTTCTCTTCTTCCCAAATTTAAAGCTTCTAATTTTTTTGTTATTTCAATAATTGCAGTTTTTGAATCTAAATTATTAAATTCTCCACTATTTATTAAAATTCCATAATCTTCAAAAGCCCCTTCTTTTAATATATCTTCTAAATTTCCATCCTGGGGCTTTATAACAGGTATAATTTCTAAATTAAATTCCTTTGCAAATTCATAATCCCTTTGGTCATGAGCAGGAACTCCCATTACAATTCCCGTCCCATAATCATATAAAACATAATCCGCTATAAAAATTGGAATTTCCTTATTTAATAGTGGATGTATAGCATATTGATATGTAAAAATACCTGTTTTTTTCTTTTGAACTTTCCTTTCAACATCACTCTTGTTTAAAGCTATTTTAATATAATTTTCAATCTCCTCTTTATTTGGAGCATATTTTAAAATTTCCTTTACAATAGGATGCTCAGGAGCAATAGATATAAAACTTACACCAAAAATTGTATCAACTCTTGTAGTAAAAACTTCTAAAAAACTTTCCCTATATTTAAATTTAACAATTGTTCCTTCACTTCTTCCAATCCAATTTTCTTGTTGCTTTATAACATTCTCTGGCCATTTACCTCTTAATTTTTCTAAATCATCTAATAACCTTTGAGCATAAGCAGTAATCCTAAAAAACCATTGCTCAAATTCCCTTCTTACAACTCCCCTTTTACATCTCTCACACTTACCATCTATAACTTGCTCGTTTGCTAATACTGTTTTACAATTTTCACAATAATAAACAAATTCCCTTTTCCTATAAGCTAAATTTTTCCTATATAATAATAAAAATAACCATTGAGTCCATCTATAATAACTTGGATCACATGTTGATATTTCCCTATCCCAATCATAACTTATTCCTGCTTTTTTTAGCGTTTCTCTAAATATGTTTATGTTTCTATAAGTCCAGTCTCTTGGATGTATATTATAATTAATAGCAGCATTTTCAGCAGGAAGTCCAAATGCATCCCAACCCATTGGATGTAAAACATCATAACCTTCCATAAATTTAATTCTTGCTACAACATCACCAATAGCATAATTTTTTAAATGTCCCATATGTAAATCCCCAGAAGGATAAGGAAACATTTCAAGAACATAAAATTTCTTCCTATTACCTTTTACCTTAAACAATTCTCTTTCTTGCCAAAATAATTGCCATTTTTTCTCAATTTCTGAAAAATTCATAAAGTTTCAAATTTTAAAGTTAATCTAAACCTATTATTTTTAAAATTGTTATTCCCCTTTTTGTCCTAACAACGGCAAATCCCAATCCCCTTTCTTTCACAATAATTTTATTATTTAACATTTCAAATTTCTTTCTTGGGAAAATTCTAATAACTTCTATTGCTCTTGGAATTTCAAGACTTCT
>JAUQPS010000195.1 GCA_030550205.1 bacterium | reverse complement strand
CCGCAAGTAGCATACCCTGACTTTCAATTCCCATAATTTTCTTTGGCTCTAAATTATATACTACAATTACCTTTTTATTTATTAATTCTTCCGGTTTATATTGCTCACCAATTCCAGCTACAATTTGCCTCTCTTCATCTCCAAAACTTACAATAAGTTTTAACAATTTTTTAGATTTTTCAACTTTTTCCGCTTTAATAACCTTACCAACTCTCAAATCCACCTTTGCAAAATCTTCATAACTTATATATTCCTTTTTAACCCTACTATTTAAAATTTTAATAATTTCTTCAATTTGATGATCTTCAATTTTCTTATATAAATTCCCAATATCAACAATTTTAACACCTTTTATACTATTATCTATTCTTTTAGCATCATCCCAACTATAATTATTTATAGAAATTGCATTTAAAACTTTCTTTGTGGAAAATGGAATAAATGGCTCAAATACAATTGAAATTGACCTTATAAGTTGAATTGTATTAAATATTACTTTTTTTGTTTGTTCCTTGTCATATTTTATTAAATTCCAAGGTTTATTTTTATCTAAATAAGCATTTATAAAGTCAAGGGCTGAAATTATTGTAAATAAAGCTTTTCTAAATTCAAAATTTTCTAAATAATTTTCAACATCTAAAATATAATTTTTAAATTCCTCAAACTCCTCAAAATTATCTATTTCAATATCTGGTATTTTTCCATCAAAAAATCTATTTACAAATCCAAAAACCCTACTTATTAAATTACCATACTTATTTATAAGCTCATTATTTACTCTTTCCTTAAAATCGTATAAATTAAAATCACTATCCTTATTTTCAGGCATTATATATGCTATGAAAAATCTAATAAAATCTGGTTCAAATCTATCTAATAATTCATCTACCCAAAGTGCCCAATTTCTACTTGTAGAAATTTTATCCCCCATTAAATTTAAAAATTCATTGGCAGGAATTTCATCAGGAAGATTATATGAACCTTCTGCCATTAACATTGCAGGCCATACAATCGCATGAAATACAATATTATCTTTTCCAATAAAATGAACAATTTTTGTATCTTTATCTTTCCAATAAACTTCCCATTTATCTTTATTCCATTCAATTGTAGAAGAGATATAACCAATTGGAGCATCAAACCAAACATATAAAACCTTACCTTTCGCTTCTTCTAAGGGAACAGGAACACCCCATTCTAAATCTCTTGTAATTGCTCTTGGTTTTAAACCTTCCCTTAACCAATTATTCACAAAATTTAACACATTCTCCTTCCATTTATCTTTTTTTGATTGAATATATTCTTTTAATTGATTTTCAAATTCATTTAATTTAAAGAAATATTGAAAACTATCTTTAATTATAGGGGTTCTAAAACATAATGAGCATTTTGGCTCTTTTAAATCGGTAGGTTCAAGCCATCTACCACATTTTTCACACTGATCTCCTCTTGCCTTATCATATCCACAATATGGACAAATTCCAATAATATATCTATCTGGCAAAAACATTTTATCATATTCACAATAAAATTGTTTTACTTCTCTCTTTTCTATATAACCCTTATTGTAAATTTTAAGGAAAAATTCCTGAGATAATTTATAATGTATTTCTTTTGTTGTCCTTGAAAAGTTTTCAAAATATATACCAATTCTATCAAATGTATTCTTTATATTCTCATGATAATAATCCACTAATTCCCTTGGGGTTTTATTTTCTTTTTTAGCACTTAATGTAATAGCAACTCCATGCTCATCAGTTCCACAAATATGAATTGCATCCCTACCTTTCAATTTTTGAAATCTTGTATAAATATCAGCAGGTAAATATGCTCCTGCTAAATGCCCAATATGTAAAGGTCCATTTGCATAAGGTAAAGCACTTGTTATTAAAATTCTTTTAGACATAGCCAAAAGTTTAAAGTTTAAATATCTTTGTAAGTTTATTGTCAATTTTTATTATATAAATTCCTCTTTTAAGAAATACTTTCTCTTTACCTTTCACCTTCCTTGAATAAATTAATCTACCTTTAACATCATAAATTTTTATAAGTTTCTCTTCACTGCTTAATATCTCTAAATAGTTCCTCCTTGAATATATTTTTATTTCACAGTCATTATAACTTTCATAATTGCTAATTGGAGTGTTTATTTCACAGGAAGGAGTTGAATTAACAGAAGGATTATAAGCTATTAAGTTTAAATCATAAATCTGGATATTGGCATCTGAAATAGTTGGATTTAAGGTGGAGATTGTTGGGGTTATATTAGTAGTTGTAAAAGTTGTAATATAT
>JAUQPS010000194.1 GCA_030550205.1 bacterium | reverse complement strand
TCTAAAATTTCAGTTCTGTTTGTATAACTTGCAAAATAATCTAATTTTGAATTTAAATTCTCTAAAATTTCAGTTCTGTTTGTATAACTTGCAAAATAATCTAATTTTGAATTTAAATTCTCTAAAATATCAAATTGTTCTATATATATTTCTGAAAGTGGCATTACAAAAAGATTTTTGATAATGATTTTATTTTTATTATAGTGTATAATGCTTTATCAATAATAAATCAATTGAAAAAGCTCTTTCAATATTAGTTAATGGATAATTATCTATCAAATACATTAATCGGTAATTTAAACCAAATGAAGAAAAATCATAATTTAATGATACAGAACTCAAAGAAGTATTTGTATTTTTATTAATCATTTCTATATATAAGGTATTAGGATAAGTTATTAAAAATCTTACAAGATAAAATACACCAGCATTAATTGTAAAAGAAGATGAAGATGTAGATTGATGACTACCATTACTTAATATTACTCTTAATCCTAAATTTATACTTGCTGTATTATCATTCATTATTCTACCATTCTGACCTATTACCCCCCATAATGCGGGAATAGGATAAACATTAGAAAAAAGAGAAAAATTATATATACATAAGCCAACCGTAAAATTAGGATATGGTATTCCAGCATAAATACTTCCATTTCTATTACTTGAATTATCATATCTATATAGAAATTCAATTTTTATTTGCTCACCTGTCTGACCTAAAAAACTTATTTTTTCAGGATATACAAAAGATTTTGCTCTATTTGATTGTGAGACATAAGAAAATTTTTTTGCAAATTTTCCAGATTTTATGCCTGTTTCTGTATCTATATAAGATGTATCTCCTAAAACATCTGATATTGTTAAATTTAATGAACCATATTGATTTACTCTTATAAATGATAAAAATTCTTTTTGCATTTTTAACTTTTATTCATTTTTTTATTTATTTTTTATAATGCTTCAAAAATAGCAGAACCCTGATATATTCTAAACCAATCCAATTTTGCACAAGCATTTCCAGAAGATTTCATTTCAAACCAGATATATTCTCCTTTTCTATTTGGATTTCCTCCTGATAATGAAGTTAGCAGTGTTCTATTTGTTGCCTGATTTCCATTCCAAGTAAAATTATAAATATAAACTTCAAAAGAATTTGTTGAATTTGGTAAATTGGGATACCTATATCTTAATTCTATCTCATACCATTGATTTAAATTTAGCATATAAGAAGATATAGATGAATTTATTGTTTCGTTCCATACTTCAATTATCCCATTTACAGAATTTGTTTTTAAAATAACCCAAGCAGTATTATTCCCTGCCCCTAAATTCAAATCTCCAATATGAAATTCCAAATCTTTCCCTGAATTTAAAATTTTGAAAAAAAATCTTACCAATAAATCAAAATTATTATTTGTGGAAATTTTAACAATTTTGTTAATATCCAAAGAAAATAAACTTATATAAGGATTTAATGTATTCAAAACAGGATAAAATTTTGCAGAAGAACCAGAAGCAAAATTAAATTGTAAAGATGATTGACCTGAATTTTCCCCAATTAAAAATTCTTCTTGATTATAAATAACATAATCTTGTGTATCAAAAATTAAATTTGCAGAACTATTATTTGAAAACCAAATTATAAAATTTTGTTTTGGAATAGCCATATTAAAATATTTTTGATGATAAATTTTTTATAAAATCAAAATCTAAATTATAAATAAAATAAATATATTAAATTTCACTTACATCTATTCCTTGAAAAACTCTTATATAATCAATTTTTGCTTCACCTGATAAATTTGCACCTGTAAAATATAAGCTTCCAAAAATATCATAATTAGTATTAATACCTGTTAAATTTTCATATTGCCATAATAAAGTATCAGAAATATATTGTCTTGTTGTTATATCATAATTTACTTGTATGATTTTAAATCTGAATTTATATATCCAATCATTCGCAGGTTTTTCTGCTTTTATATAAACCTGAATATCAAGCCATATGTTATTTGGGTCAATTCCCAAAGATGAATATGAAACACTTGCTAATGTTATTATAGCATAACTCGAATACTGAAAATAAATCCCCATATTATTATTTATTATTCTAAACCATTTGTTACTTTGTGATGAATGTGTATAAAACTCTATTGAATAACCCTTTTGTAAAAAATTTATAGAAATTTCAAGTGTTTCAGGTTTAGTGTTATCTTGTAAAGCAAAAGAAATTTGACCAGAATTACTTATACTAAATGGATAATTTTGAATTTGAGGATTTCCTGCTAAATAAAATAAAATAGGT
>JAUQPS010000193.1 GCA_030550205.1 bacterium | reverse complement strand
CATTAGAGCAAGTATAATAAATATATATTTTAACTTCTTCAAGCTTGAAAATTTTAAGGCTCAAAGTAATTTTTTAATATTTGAAATTTTTTCTCACCAATTCCTTTAACTTTCTTTAAATCCTCAATACTTCTATAAGGTCTATTTTCAATTATTCGTTTTGCTAAGGTTGGTCCAATTCCTGGAATTTCCAATAATTCCTCATAACTAGCATTATTTAAACTTACTTTTTTAAACTTATTTACATTTTCTTCTATTACTCTTTCGTAATTCGGTTTCTTTAATACTTCAAATTTGGGAGGATTTATAACTTTGTAATACCAAAGTCCAATTTCTCCAATTAAAATAATTCCAAAAAATAAACTAATTGCAAAAATTTCCCTTTTATTTAAATCAATCAATTATTTTCACATTTAAAATCCTTCCATTACATTCACCCTCAATAGTTAGTGGAATAGGAATAGGTTTTCTTCTTGTAGGAATAAGCTTTGATTTGCTTAAATCTAATATAGCTAAACCCTTATCTTTGATTTGAGTATTAATTTTATAAATATCATAACCTTTCATAAATGTAATAGATATATCACATATTCCTTGAACTTCATATTCTATTTGTAATTGCTTTTTATTTGAAAGGTCATATATTTGAGCTTGATAAAGCAAACTAAATAGCCAAAGCATTTTAAAAACCTCCCACTTTATATATTTTATCGTTTATCTTAACAATTACAAGTCCTTTTATCTTATAAATTTCATTTTCACCAGGCTTTACATTAATTTTTGACTTATGAATTAAACTTCCATCTACTTTATAAATTTTTACATCCAAAACTTCGTTTTTATCTGAAATATAAAATAATTTCCCATCTTTTATTTTGATGTTTTTATCATTTAACTTTTCACTATAATTTACTACTAAATCGTTTATTCTAGCATAAGTGGAATATACATGGAAATATCCTGTTCTATTATCTGCCCAAGCAACATAAACATTTTGGCTATCCGCATATGCTTCAATATAATGACCAGGCCAACAATTATAATTTACATTATCAACACTTCCACAATCATTTTCCTCAACAAATTCAAATGTAGTATCACTAACCCTTATAGGATTACTCCAAGAACTTCCAAAATTAACAGAATATGAATGAAATAAAGCCCACTTCTTATTTGCTATCTTATAAAAATAAAATAAATGAGCGGTTCCATATGGGTCAAATGTAATTGCAGGCATATAGTATATTGAATTATTACCATTAGGAGCAACCATAAATGTATCCCATCCAATTAAGTTATATCTTAAAATATAAACTCTCCAATCACTTCTACTTCCAGTTTTTGTATGCATATATGCATTTAATACCCTTCCACTATAACCATCTGCATGAATACCTTGTGGATAGGGATTGGGTGCTACTGCATAGCTCATAACCGCAACCTTTTGAGCGCTTGTCCAATTTGAGCAATCAGTAGATGTTGAAACCCATATTCCAATATCCGTAGGATCATCACCCCAAAAGAATCCCCAAAATTTATTTTTATCTGTTGCTATAATAGGAACAGCCCCATTTGTGCTATTTGGAATATTTACAACTGTCCAATTATTTCCTCCATCAAAAGAACAAGCAACTCTAATAATAGAAGAACTTCCGGAATATGAAGTAAATATAATAGCTATGGTATCCTTTTTTATTGCCATCCAGGGATGATCTAAGGAACCTGTTGATAAAGTTTTTGTTGTAGAAAATGTATTACCAAAATCTGTGGTTTTCCTATAAGTGATACTTGTATTATTTAACCATACAATATGAAATGTTCCGTTATATTCTTTTACAACAGGATCACAACAATCACTATTTCCAAATATATTATTTTTATCTACATTCCAGGTTTTTGTAGTATCAAGGCTTACATCATACCAATTTCCTCCTGTTGAACCATTATCCACCCAACTTGAAAGGCTTTTAAATTGAGTAGTCGCTATACTTATTTCAGCTTGTTCCTGAGCACCTGTTTTATCATCTATTTTAACATTCGGTTTGAAAGGGAAATCTGAAATTAATAAAAGAAACATATGAAAATTTTAAAGTATTCTCTCATTTTTGGTAGCACTAAACTGCTATAAACATCAATAATAAAGTCTAAATAGTTATCTTTCTAATAATTGGCTCAAATTATAGTAGCTTATGATTTTTCCCATTCATTATAGAAAATGCAACTTTTTATTTTTCATCATTTTTGTTCATTACTCTTAAATTCATCTATTTTAACCACATAATGTAATTCTTGTTGGATAATAATTTTAG
>JAUQPS010000004.1 GCA_030550205.1 bacterium | reverse complement strand
ATTCTTTCGATGTTTTTTGTCCCTTTTCTAAATCTATATAATTTTCCTTCACTTAAATGAACTTCTCCAATATCTGTAAAATAAATATAATTTTCAACTTCACAAAATCCCCCTACTCTTGAAAACAAAAATAAAATAAATATCAAAGTCTTAAATTTTAAAGTGGGCTATAAAATTTTCAACCTAAATATGGAAAATATGAAAATTAAAGTAAAAAATCTTAACTTTTATTATGGAAAAAATCAGGTTTTAAAAAACATAAATTTAGAAATTTATGAAAGAAGAATAACCGCCCTTATAGGTCCATCAGGATGTGGAAAAACAACATTTTTAAGATGTTTAAATAGAATACATGATTTATACCCAAATGTAAAATACGAAGGGGAGATTATTTTTGATGGTAAAGATATTTTGAAAAATAATATAAACTTAATAGAATTGAGGCAGAAGATAGGAATGGTATTTCAAAAACCAACACCTTTCAATATGTCAATTTTTGAAAATATAGCTTTCGGTTTAAGACTAAAAGGTATAAAAAATAGAACGGAAATCAAAGATAGAGTTGAGAAAGCATTAAAAGATGCATTTTTATTTAATGAAGTAAAAGATAAATTATATAAAAATGCTCTTTCTTTATCAGGAGGACAACAACAAAGACTTTGTATAGCAAGGGCAATTGCAGTTGAACCGGAGGTTTTATTATTTGATGAACCCACAAGTGCATTAGACCCAATATCTACTGCTAAAATAGAAGAGCTTATTAGAGAATTAGGAAATAAAATTACAATTGTAATTGTAACCCATAATATGCAACAAGCTGCAAGAATTTCAGATTATACTGCATTTATGTATCTTGGGGAAATTGTTGAGTTTGGTAAAACGGATGATATATTTACAAGGCCAAAACAAAAACTTACAGAAGATTATATAACGGGAAGGTTTGGATGAGAAAACCTTTGAGTGATGAATTAATTGAGCTTGAAAATAAAGTTTTTGAAGTTTCTGAAATTATAAAGAAAATGTTTTTAAATTGTAAAAATTATGAAGAAATTTTAAAACTTGAAGATATTGTAAATCAAACTGAAATGGATATTGAGCTTTTTGGTATAAAGATATTAGCTCTTTATCAACCAGAAGCAGGAGATTTAAGAAAAATTATAACCGCTATTAAAGTGAATAACGATTTAGAAAGAATTGCAGATCATATTGAAAATATATCAAGGGATTATTATCTTATGAAAGATAATCCTGTTGTAAGTGTTCAGGAGTTGTTTGACAAAGTTATGTTAGCATATGAAAAAGCAATAAATTCATATAAAAATAGGGATGTTAATTTAGCAAAGGAGGTTATAATGTGTGATAAAGAGATTGATGAAATGAGAAATAAGTTAATTGTTGAAATTGTAAATTATATTATGGAGAATCCTTCAAAAGCTGAAATTTCACTAAAAACATTAAACATTGTTCAAAATCTTGAAAGGATAGCTGATTTATCTACAAATATTTGTGAAGATGTAATATTTCTTATAGAAGGGAAAATTTATAAGCATGGGAAAGAAATATAAACTATTTAAGTTTCTTCAAGAAAGTGGTTATTTTTCAAGGAGAAGTGCTATAAGGGCTATTAAATATGGTTTAGTTAAAGTAAATAAGAAGGTTGTAAGAGAACCTTGGTATGAAGTTAGTTTGAATGATAAAATTACTTTTAAAGGATTTGAAATTAAATTAAATATGCCAATAGAATATGTTATTTATTATAAACCTGCAAATTCTACGTATTTCCCAAAAGAATTAAGACATTTAATTCCCCTTGAAAACTTACCAAAACCAGATGAAGGCTTAATTATATTAACAAATGATGGAGAATTACATAGAGCATATAATACAAGATTTGTAAAAAATAAATATATTGCAGAGCTTTCTATACCTATTGATGAAAATTTTGAACATCAAAATATTAAAATTTCTTTGATTTCAAGAGAAAAAGCAATTATTACAACTATTAAATTGAAGGTTAATAAATTGAAAAAAATTCTTCCTACAATAAAAAAGTTAAAAAGGATTGAAACAGAACCTATTGTTTTGCCAAAAAATTTAAAAGCTGGTGAATATAGGAAAATGACAGAAGATGAAATAATCGCTCTTAAAAGTATTTTAATTCCTACATCTTCTTAGGGGCACTTACCCCTATTAAGGAAAGTCCAACATTTATAATTTTTCTAATTGCTTCTAAAATTATAATTCTTGCAATTGTTGAGTGCTTATCTTCGATATCAATTACTCTATAGTGTTGATAATAACTATGAAATGCTTCTGACAATTCCAAAAGATAATAAACTATTAAATGTGGCTCTAAATTATAAAAAGCTTTTTTAATCACATCTTCAAAGTATAATGCTCTAACTATTAAATTCCTTTCATTTTTAAAATCATAATTTTCAAGATAATTTTTCTTAAATTCAAAGTTTATATTAACTGCTTTTGAATGCTCTTTAATACTTTCTATTCTTGCATGAGCATATTGAACATAATATACGGGATTTTCAGAAGATAACTTTTTGGCTAAATCAATATCAAAATCTAGATGGGCAGAAGGACTTCTTAATAGAAAGAAAAATCTTGCAGAATCAATTCCAACTTCTTCTATTAATTCTTTCATTTCATAAATTTGGCCTTTTCTTTTGCTCATATCAAGTTTTTTACCATCTTTTATTAAATTTGTTTGTTGAATAATTAAAACACTTAAATTTTCAAAGCCGAGCATTTTTAAAGCGGATGTTAATCTTGGAATATATCCATAATGGTCTGGTCCAAGCAAGTTTATAATATAACCATCTTTTAAACGAAGAATTTTATAATAATGATACGCAATATCCCAAAAGAAATAAGTGGGTTCTCCATTTGAACGAATTAAAACCCTATCCTTATCATCTCCAAAAGTTGTAGTTTTTAATAAAAGTGCTTTATCTTTATAGTTTTTCAGATAATAATTTTTATCCAAAAGTCTTGAAATTTCACTTTCTTCAATATCATAATTATTTCCATTTAAGTCTTGAAAATATAAATAATTTTTAAGCTTTTGAAGAATTATTTTTGGATATTCTGAATTTCTTATAAAGCTTTCTTTTGTAATTACATCATAATTTATACCATAATTTTTTAAAACTTCCATTTGCTCACTTAAAATAACTTCACAACTAATTTTCCCAACATTATAAGCAAGCTCATTTATATTTAAAAGAGCAATTTCTGAATTTTCACAATGTTTATTTAAAGAATTTAACATTTCTGTGACGTTATTTTCAACTCTTTTACTTAAAGAAATTACATAATCTCCCCTATAAACATCTATTTGAATTATTTTATTATCAATATAGATTATATTTGGCTCTTGTAAGTTTTCAATTCTCTTAATTTCAATATATTTTTTATCGCTTGAAAAACTAAATACAAATCCAAGTCTCCATAATATAGAATATCCAAGACTTAAAATTTGATTTCCTTCATCATTTACATAGTATTCGGAAATAACATTATGCCCAATATATTTACCAATTCTTACAAGGGTATCGCCAATTGCACCAGCTCTTGCATTTACTATATTTAATGGACCTGTTGGATTTGCGGAAACAAACTCAATTATATAATTTTTCTTTTCTTCAAGTTCTATAAAATTGTCATTTAAAATGCGAAATATAAAATCTATTAAAAATTCTTTACTAAAAAATGCATTTACAAATCCATTTACATTTTCAACCTTTTCAAAAATATCAAAATTTTTTATTTCTTTAACAATTTCATCTGCTATTTCTTTTGGAGATTTTTTTAATTCTTTACTTAATTTAAATGCAATATTACTAACCGCATCTGCAAATTTAAAATCAGTTGGTTTTACAAAATCAATTTCTCCAAAACTACTTTTTAACCTTATTGCCATTTGCTCTTAATATAAAGTAATTGCTTTCATAGTCACCTAATCCACTTTTTGTGCTATGAGGAGAAGCAATACCAATTATATCTTTCTCATTCATCAATTTTCTTATGGCATCAATGGGAACATGTCCTTCTATAAACTTTCCATTATAAATTATAGTATGACAAGACCTAAGATGTGAAGGTATATTAAATTGGTTTTTTATCTTATTAAGCTCATTTATAGAAACACTTATTCTTTTAACTTTTATCCCATCTTTTTCTAGTTTAGAAAAGTAAGAAAGACAACATCTGCAATTCGGATTATAGTATGCTATAAATTCCTGAGCATTACTACAAAAAGGCAAAAATAAAATTAATAAAAGTTTCCTTATCATGGCTTTATAAACTCCTTGTTAAATAGAAATAATGGCTCATAAAATAAAAATTTATCATAAACATTCAAACCTAAGATATTTAAGTTAAGTTCAAAAGACCTAGTATATACTTCAATATCAGCATCTTTATATTTATTTTTTAAATAATTTAAGGCATCCAAAAATCCTCCAATTGTATCAACAAGTCCTATATTTTTTGCCTCAATACCAAGATAAACTTTTCCCTTTGCTATATTTTTTACACTATCTTTATTTATTTTCCTTCCTTCACTTACAACATTTATAAAATCTTCATAAACTTTATATACAAATTTCTTTAAACCTTCTTCCTCCTCCTTTGTCAATTCTCTTGATGAAAATATATCTGCATGCTCACCCTTTTTTATAATATAGGGATTTATAAAAAGTTTTTGCTTATAAAAGTTATCTATGGAAGCTTTTGCAAAAATAACGCCAATTGAACCAGTTATTGTAAGGGGTTCTGCAAAAATTTTATTTGCATAAGCACTTATATAATATCCACCACTTGCAGCAACCCTGCCCATTGAAATAACAACTTCTTTATCTTTACTAAGAAGTCTAATTTCTCTTGCTATTAAATCACTAATAGATGAAGAACCACCAGGACTATTTACTCTTATTAAAACCGCTACAACATTTTTGTCTTTCCTTATTTTTTGTAAAACACTTATTGCATTTTTACCAATTGTAGTTGTTTTATCAAATGGATTATATTGATCACTTATAACTATGGGACCTTCTAAGGATAAAATAGCTATCTTTTTCCTTGAAAAATTATTAATTTTTGGTAATTCCCCCCTTTTTAAATTTTTCTTTAATTTTTCAAACTCATCATAATACTTTATACTATCTATAAGCTTGTATTTTAATGCGTCAGAAGTATAAAAAAATGCTATGTTATTTATTAAACTATCTGGATTTTCTATTTTTCTTTCTATTAAAGCATTTCTTAACTCATCATAATGAAATTGTAAAATTTTTTCAATTTGTTCCTTATAATATCTGCTTGGTTCTTTGTTTATAAGTGGTTCAAGGGCGGATTTATATTCTTCAAATTGTATGGGAAATATTTTAATTTTTAAGCTATCTAATAACTCCTTATAAAAAAGTATTTCTGAATAGAATCCAGGAATTTCAATAACATTTCCATTTGGCATATATATTTTAGAACAAGCAGTTGCTAAATAATATGCTTTTTGTGAATATCCATCTGCATAGCATATAACATTTCTTTTTTCTTTTAAAATTTTAATAAGTCTTCTTAGCTCATAAGTTTGTTCCCAATTGAAGTTATAATTTGTAAGGTCTAAAATCAAAAGCTTAAAATTTTTATCATCTTTGATTTTATATAACTTATATAAAAGGGTTGGAAATGTTTCTGTTTCTTCTGTCATAGATATAGGAATTCCATTTAAATTTAAATATACAGGCTCTTCTCTAATATCTTTGAGTTTTAGTTCAATATAATATGGCTTTTTTGATTCTACGAGGTTCCTTATAATATAAATTGGTATTGCTAAAATAATTAAAATGATAAGAAGTTTAAAAATTAACCTTTTCATTTTATCGTAAATGACAAGTTAAAACTAAAGCCAAAGCTTTGATTGTTATTTGGAATAACTTTTAAATTATTATCTTCACTAAAAGTAGTTGTTATGGATGGAACATAGTCATAAAACATTCCAATTCCAAGAAATGTTTGTGCTGATATAGAAAATAATAAATTACCTAAGAAACCAAAACCTATATTAGAGCCACTTGAATAACCATTATCACCACTAAATTTTATTGACCAGACTTGAGGAGTAAAACCAAATTGAACAATATAATTTTTTGAAGCAGAATAAAATCCTATTGGGAACTTAAATTTTAAGATGTTTACATTATTTGTATTCTCAAATTGAAATCCATAAATATCCCATTTTGTATTTAAACTGCCATTATTAAAATTTAAATCAAATCCTAAGAATAAAGGACTTTGTTTAAAATTATAAGTTCCAGAAAATCCAAAGCCAAATAACATAGCACTTGAATATGGTTTTGTTTGAGTTTTGAAAAGATAATGCTTAAAATCTATACTTGAAAATCCATAATTTAAAGCATTAAAATTTAAACCAAGGATAAACATAGTTGGAAATTTTAAAGCTTAAAATATACTATTTTTTGTTTATTACCACCTTTTTTCAAGATACTAAATAATTCATTTTTACTAATTCCTCTTTTTATACACGCTATAAATATTTGTGCATTTTGTAAATCAGAATTTTCTAGCTCATCTAGTTTTTCAGTAGAATATATCTTTTCTAAGTTGTTTGAAAGCAAAAAGGTTTTCATATCTTCAATATTATAAAAAATTGGAATGTTGTTATTAAGGATTGTTTTTAATTTAAGGGGGGTATAAATTTTATTATCAAATCTGTCCCAAATAAGAACAATAAATATGCCAAAAATTGAGCCAAAGAATAAAGAAAGTAATAATAACAAGGATTTTTTAGGCCATTTAGGTTTTGGAGGAATACTAGCATAATCAATGATTTTTGAGACAGATACGGATTTTGCTTCTACTAATTTAGTGTTTTCAATTATACTTGCTAAACTATTTCTTTGACTAACAAGTATATTGTAAGCGGAGTAAATTTCTTCTAGGGTTAAAGATTTTGTTACATATCCTTTTGCAACCTTTTCTAAAATTTTATCACCAGGATTATTAAAATATCTTTCTACGATTCTTGCCATTGGTTCATTTCCAAGTCCAAAATCTAAAATATAACTAACAAGTGAAATAGTATCAATTTTTAAAGCTTGTATTATCTTTTTTAATGAATCTACTCTTCTTTCAGCTTCTTTATAAAAAACTTCAAGTCTTTCCCTTGTTCTTCTTGCTAATTCTCTTTCTTCTTCAAGTGAATAATCTATATATTTTTGAGCAATTTTATTGGCTATTAAAACAGCATATTCTGGATCATCACTTTCAACACTAATTCTAACTAGATCACTAATTCCTATTTGACTAATTGAAATTCTATTTTTTATCCAGTTATCTATGGTTTTTGAAAAATCATAGTAAATTATGCTACCTTTTATTGGGTTTTTAAATTCTTTAATTTTTTCAAGTGAAAAAGAAAAGTAATTACAATTTATGGTATCTGAAAACTTACCAGAGCATATTAAATTTTTATCTTTAAATACCAAGATGCTTTCAGGATATAAAATTACTTCAAATTTTAAATTTTTTCTTATTGTATCAATAATAGTTTTTCTCTCGCTAATTTTAACAAATTTTTTAGGAAAGTTAAATTTTAAATTCGCTCCATTCTCTTTTAATGCAGAAGGAGCTAAAACTTTTATTAATTCTATTTGACTTGCCATTCTATCAACAGGAGTTGTGGGAATTAATCTTTGTTGTAATAAATCAGCAACCCATGTAGGAACATTCTCATATATATTAGCCTTTACTATTGCAGTTGGAGCATATATTGGTTTGGTAAGAAGAATATAAAGGATTGTTGTAATTACAAATATGCTCAAAACACTAATAAATATCTTCCATCTTAAATACATAGCAAATAAAATATCAAATAAAGTTATAAACTTCATTTAGAAAATTTTAATGCCTTTATATTAAATTTATTTTCACCAATAAAAGTATCTGTAAATGAGAATATTAGATCTATAATTTCTCTTTCTTTTATTCTAAGCCATTCCTCATCGGGATTAAATATCTTTGATTTAAATCTGTGTTTTCCATTTGAAAATTCAATTTCTAACTTACTTTTAGATTTTTCAAGTGAAATTACTTTTAAATTTCTATGAAGAAATACAAAATGCTCATTTCCAATACCAAATGGATGAAGTTTTGGATAATCTATAATAAATTGCTCGTTTATATCAGAAGGTTTTAATTCCAATTCATAATTATAAACTTTTTTAAGTTGATATTCTTTTAGCTCTCTTCTTGCTATTTGCTCAATTTCTTTTTCAAATTTTTCTATATTTTCCGTTCTAATAGTAAATCCTGCTGCTAGCTTATGCCCTCCGAACTCTTCTAATAAGTAAGATAATTCCATAAGTGCTTTTTGAATATGAAAACCTTCAATACTTCTACAACTTCCTTTTGATAATTCTCCAAGTTTTGTTATAATAATAGTTGGTCTATTAAATTTTTCACAAATTTTGCTTGCGACTATTCCTATAACTCCTTCATGCCAACCATAACCACTAAGCACAAGCACATAATTATTTAGTTTTTCTTTTGCTTGCATAAGTGCTAATTTGAAAATTTTTCTTTGTTCCTCTTGTCTTTTCCTGTTTAATTCATCTAAAATTTTTGACAATTTTTGAACCTCTTTACCTTCTTTTGAAGTTAGTAATTTAAATGAGTATATTGGATCCGAAATTCTTCCAGCTGCATTTATTCTTGGTGCTATAATAAATGAGATATGCCACGGTGAAATTTTATTTTTAATACCAGCAATACTTTTAATTGCCTTAATCCCAGCTTTTTTACTTTTCTTTAATACTTCTAAACCGTATTTAACAAGAATTCTATTTTCGTAAATTAAATCCCCCATATCAGCTATTGTCCCAAGTGCTACTAAATCCAAGTCCCATAGTAATCTATTTAAATTTATATTTAATTTTTTATAAAGTGCTAAAATAAGCTTATAAGTAACTCCAACGCCTGTTAATTGCTTAAAATTATACTTAGGACTAATTTTCGGATGAATAATATAACTTGCTTGTGGTAATATATTTAGTGGTTCATGATGGTCTGTTATAATAACGTCAATGTTTTCTTCTATTGCCTTTTTAACTTCATTTATACCAGTAATGCCACAATCAACAGTTATAATAAGTTTTGAATTAGTCTCTTTTGCCAAAATTATTGAATTTTCTGAAAATCCGTATCCTTCACTAAATCTATTGGGAATATAAGGTATGATTTTTGTTTTATCATATACATAAGATAAAGCTCTGTATAAAAGTGCTAATGATGTTATTCCGTCTGCATCATAATCCCCATGAATTAATATACTCTTTCGCTCTTTAATGTTTTTTATTATTAAATCAACTGCTTGCTCCATATTTTCTAAATTAAAAGGGTCTTCCAAATCATTTACATTAGCATTTAACATATAATAAAGATAATCATCACTTATACCTCTTTTTTTAAGAACTTCTAAAATAATTTCATTTTTGATGGTTTTTATATTCTTTGTATCTTTTAATTTAAAAAGGCTCATTCTGAATAATCTCTATAATCTTCATCTTCTCCTTCAATTAAGCTATTTCCCATGCAATTATCTGTGTAAAGCTTATTATCCTTTAATTTTAAGAAAACCCTATAAGTTCTATTTTCAGAGAAGTTAAATGGACATTTACTATCATTATAAATAGTTAGAATACTATCATTTGCTTGTTTTAAGGGATTTATAACCTTAAAGACTACCAAGCTATCACTTACTTTTGTTACAATACCTTCAAAAGCAATGTCTGCGTTTTTTAAAGCTTGTATATAGTTTGGTTTTGTACAACTACAATTTAAATGCAAGAAGAGAATGAGCATAACTTTTTAAATTTTAAAGTATGCTTTAAAATTTTCATACTATGCTCTTTTATATCATACTTCAAGCTCCTGTTGATGGGGCTAATACAACATGGTTAAAAATTAGAGGTTCTCAAAGAAACACGGGTGTTCAATTCTTAAAAGGAAATTTTGGAACTGGACAAACTGGATTTACTCTCAAGTGGTATCATGATTTTTTATTTACATCTAGTGATACTTATAAATGTTCTAATTTAACTGGGGATTCCTTAGAATGTGGTTGTGAAGGAGAACCGGTTATATTTGATGTTAATGGAGATGGTAGGAATGATGTAATATTCGGTTGGGCTGATTCTGTATCTACTCATACCGCTTCTGTAAAAGTTTTAAATGGATTAAATGGAAGTGTAATTTGGGATTTTGCACCAAGTGGTTTTGGCTCACATCAATCGCCAGCTATTGGAGATGTTAATAGTTCAAATCCTGGTTCAGAAATTGTAGTCTTACAACATAAACAAAATAGATTACATATATTACGATTAAACGGGACAGAAATATGTAACGTTGGTTTGTCTAATGCTGCTTTATACTCTTCTCCCATAATTATACCAGATATTAGTGGTGATGGATTACCTGATATCGTATTTACATATGCAGAGGCTCCAAATATTAGTTGCCTTAGTCTTGTAGGTTGTTTGGTGGTTAGAGCTGTTAGGGGGGATTGTAGTAATATTTGGACAAGGAGAGTACAGCTTTCACCTCCGCATGCGTTTATGCCTCCTCTTGGAACGATTGCCTATGGAAATGTTGGAAATAATGGAAATAGATTATATGCACTTGCTAATACGGGTTTATTAGTAGCTTTAAATCCAGCAAATGGTAATGTTATATGGCAGTTTAGTTTGCTTCCAACAGGTGGAGGTTATTGGAGCACACCAGCTATAGCGGATTTTATAGGACCTGCTGGGAATGGTGATGAAATGATTGTTACAAATTACGATAATTATGTAATTTTAGTAAGGGATAATGGAACTTCTGCTAGTATAGTTTGGGTGGATACACTTGGAGGATCACCCCCATATAATGTCAATACATCTGTTGGAGTATGGGATATAGATAGTGATGGATGTGATGATTATATATTTGGTTATTCTCAATTTTCTTTGCTTCCAAGAGCAACTGCAAGAAAAGGAAATAATAAGCAAATAATATGGGATATTCAATTACCAGATGCACCTGGAGCTATTCCTTCATATCATAGTGGCGCTCCTAGGATAGCAGATTTAGTTCCTGCTAATCCGGGAATGGAAGCTGTTATAGCAACAGGTTATACTCCAACTGAAAATTCAATTTATTTAATAAGCTTAAATAATGGAAATATCCTTTGGAGATTCAAAGCAAGTGATTATATACCTGGTGGTGCTACATTTGAAGGGGGGGCTATTGCTGATATTGATGGAGATGGATGTGCAGAAATTATAAATTTACCTTCTTTTAATAATAATGCTAGAGTGGTTGTATTAGATGATCCAAGTAATAGCACAAACTGCGGAACTATTTCATATATTAAACCCACTTGTTCTCAGACTCCTCTTGATTATAAAGAAAGTTTAGATGAAATTGATATAAAAATTATAACAAAAAAAGGAGGCTTTAAAGCAATTTCAAGTGCGCCTATCAACTGGGAAATTATGGAAATAAATGGAAGAGTTATAAAGAAATTTAGTAATATGAAAGAGATTGAATTTAGTTCAAAAGCAGGAATTTATATAATAAAAGCAGGTAAGAAAAGCAAAACTATATTAATCAGATAAAATAATTTCTTAATTTTATTTGTTTAGAATCTGTTAAGAACTATCCCTAATATTTTCAATATGTATTCTAAAATATCTTCTGCAAATGTGATTGGAGTTGATGGGTTTTTGGTAGATGTGGAAGTTGATATATCAAATGGTATTCCTTCTGTTATTCTTGTTGGTCTTGCAGAAACAAGTGTTAAGGAAGCAAAGGAAAGAGTTATGTCTGCTATTAAGAATATGGGATTTAGTATGCCATCTAAGAAAATTAGAATTAATTTGGCACCTGCTGATATGAGAAAAGAGGGTTCATTGTTTGATTTGCCAATTGCTATTGGTATTCTTAGTGCTCTTGGATATATTGATTATAGTGAATTTTATAAGAAATATGTAATTATAGGAGAGTTATCACTGGACGGGAAAATAAGAAAAGTAAAAGGGGTTTTACCTATATGTCTTATGGCAAGAGAATTGAATTATGAAGGGATTATAGTTCCATATGAAAATAGATATGAGGCAAGTATTGTAGATGATATAAAAGTTTATCCATTTGATAATTTAATTGATGTAGTAAAATTTTTAAGAGGGGAGTTAAATAAAGAGCCTTTTGATGAGAAAAAAGAAGACTTTACAAATGCTTATGATTTAGATATAAGTGATATTAGGGGGCAGTGGGCGGTTAAAAGAGCAATTGAAGTAGCAGTTGCAGGAGGACATAATTTGCTCATGCTTGGACCTCCTGGAAGTGGAAAAACAATGTTTGCTAAAAGAATTCCTACGCTCCTGCCTCCATTAAGCAAGGAAGAAGCTCTTGAAACTACAAAAATTTATTCCATAGCGGGTTTATTAAATTCAGGAATTATTAAAGTAAGACCATTTAGAAATCCACATCATTCTATATCAGATGTGGGTTTAATTGGAGGTGGTAGTTATTTTCAACCTGGTGAAGTTTCCTTAGCTCACAATGGAGTTTTATTTTTGGATGAGCTTCCAGAATTTTCAAGAAAGACCTTAGAAGTTTTAAGACAACCCTTAGAAGATGGTTATGTAATAATATCAAGAGCAAATTATAAAGTGAAAATTCCTTCAAAATTTATGCTTGTTTGTGCTATGAATCCTTGCCCTTGTGGGTATTTTGGCTATGGAAATTGTAAGTGTTCTACTTATCAAATAAAACAATATCAAAACAAAATATCTGGTCCTTTATTGGATAGAATTGATATTCATATTGAAGTTCCAAACATTCCATATGAGGAGTTAAAATATAAAGATGGAGGAGAAAGCTCTTATGTAATAAGAGAAAGGATATTAAAAGTTTATGAAATACAAAAATTAAGATTTAAAGATTCAAAAATTAGAACAAATAGCCAAATTCCTGAAAGAGAGATAAGTAAATTTTGTAAAATGGATATTAAAGCAGAAGAATTTTTAATGAATGTTTCAAAAAAATTTGGATTTTCGGCAAGGGCAATTCATAAGATAATTAAGGTAAGTAGAACTATTGCAGATTTAAGTAATTCTGATATTATTAAAGTTGAGCATATTGCAGAAGCGGTAAGCTATAGAGTTTTAGATAAGTTGAATAATTCTTTGGTTTAAATAGGCTTTAAAATTTTACAAGTTGTGAAGTTAGAAGAGTTAAATAATGAAGATAAAGAGAAAATTATAAATTTTATTGAAGATTTTAGAAAAACAAATGAACCAAAAGTTGAATTAAGTTATAAAGATAAAGTATTTACAATATATGTAATAGCAAAGGATTGGGCTGGTATTATGGATGCGGTTCTTGGGATATTTCATGATGAAGGATTTAATATACATTTTGCTTATGCTGTTGCAACTGAAAACGATGAAGCAATAATTGTATTAAAAATTAAAAATTTAAAAGAGAGTGAAATTATTAAACTTGAAGAAAATAAAAATAAATTTTTAAGTTTATTAAAAACTGCGATAAAAGGTGGCATATCTTTAACAAGATTATTAAACATTGGCACTAAAAAAGTTAAAATTTATAATGAAGTTATGGATAAATTAAGGGAAATTTGCTCTGATGAAGACTATAGAGAAATTACAAGTGATAATGGGGAGTTAATTAAATTTATATTATCTCGTTCTGAGCAATATCTTTCTGAAAGGAAAATTGAGGATTTGGCATATATTGTTTATAAATCGTATGAATTACAAAAAGAATTTTTAAAGAGTAAAAATGTTCAAGTTGATATTCATAATTTTGAGACTATTAAGGAAAAATTAACAGGTATAACAATTGTTGGAAATTATGAAAATGTTTCACTTGATGATGTTCTTGATGCATTGGAAGAGGTAATTGGAAATTTCCAAAGAAAGTTTGATAAAGAGTTTATAACGGATTTGGGTTTTGTTGTAATAAGGCTTGAAATTTCAGATAAAGATGGGAATTTTATATCAAAAGAGAAGCATCCAATAATTTTAAATTATCTAAGAGAAGAATTTTCAAAGCCAAAGGAGAAAAGAGCGAAATTCTTTAAAATTAGAACAGGTATGGAACTTTATGGAAGAATTTTAATTCCTTATTTGATTTCAGAGACTGAAAGAACATCAATTCCACAATTATTAATTTTACCAGAAGATATTGATACAAATAGGATTGATTTAAGATTATTTATAATTTTACCACAAGAGCAGACATGCTCAGAAAATTTCTTAGTTGAGACTCTTAAAAATAAAGGATTTTTGGTATTGTCCATAGAAGTTAAAGATAGGGGTAATTCAAAGGTTATACATGCAAAACTTTCTGCACCGCTTGAAAACTTTGAAAATGAAATAGATGTTTATAACTCTTTAAAAAGCGCTATAATTCAAATTATTCCTAAAATTAGAGATTTTGATGAAGGGATGAGAAATTTAAATGTTCAAAAGTTATATGAAGTTATGAATATTATTGGAAATAAAGTTTCTGAAAGAATTGTAAAGCGATTATTTTATCAATATGATGATATTTTAAGATTAAATTTAAGTGCTAAGGATATTGCTGATGAAATAAGCTTTATTTATAACCTTTTAACAAGGTTTTTATCCTCAGAAAAACCAATTCATGAATATGTTGAGCTTGATAAATTTAGCATTATTGGACTTGCTATGAAAAGAGAGAAAATTGATATTGAAAAAATTTTGAGTTTTTATGATGAAAAGATACATAGTTTTAGTATATTTGAAGTTTACAATGTAGGAATTGTAATTTTGAGATTTCAAAAAAGTGGTAAGCTTTCAGAAATTTTGGGATTAATGGAAGAAGCTATTTTATAAAAATTTTTTGGTATTTATAATTTTATAAGTTGAATTTTCTATTAGAATTTCATAGGGCTTTTCTCTACCATTATAGTTTGAAGCCATAGAATATCCATAAGCTCCACAATTTTCAATTATTACTAAATCGTTTAATTCCATATTTGGCAGTAAATACTCACCAAATACATCAGAGCTTTCACATATGGGTCCTACTACAATATAAAATTTTTCAGCCAAATTTCCCTTTAATGTTTTAATGGGGTGATATGCACCATACAAAGCGGGTCTTATAAGTTCGGACATACCACAGTCAATAACAAGAAAATCATATGGATAACCTTTTTTGATGGAAACAACTTGTGATAATATAAATCCAGCATCTGCTATTAAATATCTTCCAGGTTCAATAAAAATTCTATAATTTTTACTCAATTCATTATATAGTTTTGGTAACTCTTTAAAGTTCATATTTATAGCAAATCCTCCACCTAAATTTAAAATTTCAATGTTATCAAAAACTTTGGCAATTTTAAGAACTCTATAAGCGGACTTAATGAATGGTTCCTCATCCTTTATATTCGAACCAATGTGGCTATGAATACCTACAATTTTAACTTTTTTTAGTTTTCTTGAAATATATAAAACTTCATCAATTTCTTCATCATTAAGTCCAAATTTACTTGTGAATATACCTGTTTGAAGATGGGGGTGAGTTTCAACATCTACCAGAGATTTAATTCTTGCTAAGGCTTTTATATTTTTATTTAATTCAATAGCAACATTCTCCAAAAGTAATAATTGATCGACACTATCAAAGTTAAATATACTAACTCCATTTTCTATTGCAAATTTAACTTCCTTATATGTTTTTCCATTACCATTAAATACAATTTTATCTGGATTAATTCCCGTTTTTAAAGCAAGTTTCAATTCACCTTCTGAAACCACTTCAAAGCCAAAGTTTTCATCTTTAAAAATTTTTAATATCTCAGGGTTAAAATTTGCTTTTACTGCATAATAAATTTCAACATCTTTAAAGTTTTCTTTAAGTTTTCTTGAATTTTCTAAAATTTTTTCTTTTATATAAAAATAAATTGGTGTTCCTAATTTTGATATTTCAATTAATAAGTTATTCACAACTTGAATTGCTCTCTTAAAATTTGTTTAATTTTTTTACTATTATATGGAAAAACTTTAAAACCATCTACTTTTGAAAAGTTTCCTTTTACTGTTTTTTGAAATCCAGTAATAATAAACTTTGCATCAGGAATTTCATTTTTTATAGCGGTGTATATTTCATACAATAGGCTTTCTGCTGATGAAATATCTAAGATGATGACTTTTGGTTTATTCTTTTTTATGTATATAAGGGCTTGATTATCTGGATTTAAAACAATTGTTCTTTTTTCTTTTGCAAGTTGTTCCATTTCTCCTCTTAACAAAGATATATCATAAGATATGATAACCATTTGTAAGTTTTAAAATTTTAAGGTATGCGAATTGAAAGTTTTCAAGACTTAGAAAAGTATAGAGATGAAATAGAAAAGCTTGATAAAGCGATAATTAATGGTGTTTTTATTGAAAATTTAAAAGCTATTCCAATTGAAATGTTAGTTTATTTAAGAAAGCATCTTGAAATTCCTCATATTTTTATTGAAATTAAATCAAATGATGAATTTTTTAGTTTTCTTGAAAATTTAGAGAAGTTTGAAAAAGATAAAGTTTATTTTATCGCTTGTAGTGATGGCATTAGAAGTTCTACACTATGTGATATATTAAGAGAAAATGGTATTGAGTGTTATTGGACAATTATTTAAATTACCACCTTCCAGTTGCTCCTCCTCCACCAGAAAGTCCCCCTCCAAATCCTCCAAAACCACCAGGTTTTTCTATTGGACCAAATATAACTGGACCGTTATAATATCCTCCTACTCTTAATAATAATCCACCAATAAAAAGCCCTATGGATATAAACAAAAAAACTAAAAATTTTGTAAATAGAAACAAAATAAAGAAAACAATTGAAAGTAAAATAGAAAAATAGCCCAAAAATGAGCCAATTACTAAACCCAAAATAAGAAATTCTAAAAATCCTTTCCCCCTTTCCTTAACATTATCTTTATTATCTTCTTTTAAAATTCTCTTTTCAATTTCATTTATAGCACTCTTTAACCCAAGATAATAATCTCCTTCTCTAAAATATGGCACTATATTATTTCTAATAATCTCGCCAGCTATTCCATCTGTTATTACTTCTTCAAGCCCATAACCAACCTCAATTCTAATTAACCTCTCTTTTATTGAAACTAGTATTAAAATCCCATTATCTTTTCCTTTTTTACCAATCCCCCATTTCTCAAATAATAAATTTGCATATTCTTCAATAGGATAACCAATAGAATCAAATATAGCAATAGCTATTTCAACACTTGTTTTATTTTCAATTTCTCTTAAATGATTTTCTAAATCTTCCTTCTGTCTTTGATTTAATATATGTGCATAATCATTTAAAAATCCAGTAGGTTCTGGAAATGTTTGTGATAAAATAAAAAATAAAATACTCATTTAAGTAAAATTTTTAGTTTGTTTTCAATATCATTTAAAATATTTATATTTTCAGTTCCTCCTTCTGCCTTTGTATCTGAACCTCCTCCTTTCCCGATAATTTTATTTATAAGCTCCTTGGCATTTAATTTATCTTTTATATTTTTTCCTACTCTAAAATGTGCCAAAATTCTATTATTTTCAATTGAAAATAGTAAAACTAAATTATTGTTGTTTTGTAAGTTATCTGCCAATTTCCTTAAAAATTCAATATCAACGTCTTTTATAATTTCTAAATAAACGCTATATCCATTTATTTCCTTTGGTTTTAAATGCTTTGAATATAAGTTAATATATTTTTGAAGGATTAAATTGTATTTATTTTGCCATATTTTGTTCTCTTCAATAACTTTCTCCACTTTGTTTGGTAATTCTCTAATATCAACTTTTAGTGGTATTAAAATTTTTTTCAAATTTTCTTCAATTCCATTAATATATTCATAAGCTCTTAATCCAACATATGCATTAATTCTTCTAACCCCACTACTAACCGCTTCCTCTTTTATAATTTTAAAAAATCCTATTTCACTTGTTCTTCTTACATGTGTTCCTCCACAAAGCTCCTTACTAAAATCCCCAATACTAACAACCCTTACAATATCTCCATATTTTTCTTCAAATATCGCAATTGCTCCTTCATTTATAGCATCTAAATATTTCTTATATTCCCAACTAACTTCTAAATTCTCTAAAATTTTTTCATTAACAAGTTTTTCAATTTCTTTTATTTCTTCATCTGTTAAGGGTTTTGGATGCGAAAAATCAAATCTTAATCTATCGTTTTCTACAAGTGAGCCTTGCTGTCTTGCATGCTCTCCAATAATTCTATGTAATGATGAATGTAATAAATGGGTTGCAGTATGTGCTCTCATATTAGCTTTTCTAAGTTTTTCATTTACTTTTGCAATAGCTTGTAAATTCTTATTAAATTTTCCTTCAATTTTTCCAAATAATACAATATCCGAACCTATTTTCTTTGTATCTTCAATATAAATTTTACTATCTTCTAAAATTAAAATCCCTTTATCTCCAACTTGACCTCCTCCTTCTGGATAAAATGGACTTTCAAAAAGCACTATATAAACCTTATCATCCTCAATTTTATATTTTGCAATTTTCGTTTTATATTCTAAAAAATCATATCCTACAAATTTTGAACCATTATAGTCTTCATCTATATAATCCCAATTCTCAATTAAAAGTATATTTCTCTTTTCTCTTGTTTGCCTTTTTCTTTCTTCTAATAATTTATCATAGCCTTCCAAGTCTAATTTTAAATTTTTGTCTTTTGCATATTCTTCAATTAAATCAATAGGAATACCATAAGTGTCATAAAGTCTAAATATATCTTCACCTTTTATAACCTCTTTTGAATTTTCAATAACTTCATAAAGATAAATAACATTCTTTCCAATTGTTTGGATATATTTTTCTTCTTCACTTTTGATAATTTCCTTAACATTATTTAAATTGTTTGAAAGTTCCGGATATGCATCTTTCATAATTTCATAAACAACATCTACAAGCTTATATAAAATTGGCTCATTTACATTTAACTTTTGGGCAAATTTGTAAGCTCTTCTTAAAATTCTTCTTAAAACATAGCCTCTTGAATAATTACTTGGATATATCCCATCACTAATAGCAAATACAAGTGCTCTAATGTGATCTGCTATAACTCTATGTGCTACTCCTGTATTTTCTTCATATTTAAATCCTGTTAATTTTTCAATTTCATTAATAATTGGCATAAATAATGATGTATGATAATTATTATTTACACCTTCTAAAATTGAAAGTAATCTTTCAAGTCCCATTCCTGTATCTACATTTTTCTTTGGGAGTGGTTCTAAGCTTCCATCACTTTTTCTATTAAATTCCATAAATACAATATTCCATATTTCAAGCATTTCATCTCCTAAATCATAATGGATTTCTGTTGATGGACCACAAGGTCCTACATCTCCCATTTCCCAAAAATTATCCTTTTCATCAAATTTAAAAATTCTTTTCTCTTCAATTCCAACTTCATCCTTCCATATATTATAAGCTTCTTCATCTTTATAATAAACACTTACATATAATTTTTCTTTTGGAATTTTAAAAACTTGGGTTAATAATTCCCAAGCCCATAAAATTGCTTCTCTTTTGAAATAATCTCCAAATGAGAAATTTCCAAGCATTTCAAAAAATGTATGATGTCTTCTTGTAAACCCTACATTATCTAAATCATTATGTTTTCCACCTGCCCTTAAACACTTTTGACAAGTTGTAATTCTTTTTGAAGGTGGTTCAGCTTCACCAAGAAAATAAATTTTAAATTGATTCATTCCAGCATTTGTAAAAAGCAATGTATTATCACCTCTTGGTAATAATGAGCTTGAAGGATAAATTAAATGTCCTTTTTCTTTAAAAAATTCCAAAAATGTTTTTCTTACCTCATTTGCTTTACTCATAATTTGAAATTTTAAAGTTAAAAATTAAAATCACCTTTAAAATTTCCAAACCATGAAAGAGAAAATTATGCCAGAGAACATAAAGGCAATAGGTCCTTATAGCCCAGCAATTAAAGTTGGGAATTTTGTTTTTATAAGTGGTCAGCTTGGTTTAGACCCAAAGACAAATGAATTAAAGCCTACTCTTGAAGAACAAACAGAACAAGCACTAATTAACTTATCTGAAATTCTAAGTTCTATTGGTTTAAGCTTAGATAATGTTGTGAAAACTACAATATTTCTTGTAAATATGGAAGATTTTCAAAAAGTAAATGAAATTTATTCAAAATTCTTTAAAGAGCCATATCCTGCAAGAAGCACAATTGCGGTAAGATCACTACCAAGGAATGCTTTAATTGAAATAGAAGCTATTGCTTATGTATTTTGAAGACATTATATTAAACTTAAAAAATTATTGGAAAAGGAAAGGTTGTTTGATATTTGAGCCTTATAATTCTGAAGTTGGAGCAGCAACATTTAATATCGCTACATTTTTAAGAGTATTAGATAGTAAGCCTTGGAGAGTTGCTTATATTGAGCCTACAAGAAGACCAAAAGATGGAAGGTATGCTGAAAATCCTAATCGTGTTCAACAATATTATCAATTTCAAGTAGTTTTAAAACCACCAGAAGATAATGTAATAGAAATTTATATTGATTCATTAAAAGAAATTGGAATAGATATTGAAAATCATGACTTGAGATTTGTTGAAGATGATTGGGAAAGTCCAACACTTGGGGCTTGGGGTATTGGGTGGGAAGTCTGGATAGATGGTCTTGAAATTACACAATTTACATATTTTCAACAATCTGGTTCTATTGATTTGAAAATTCCAGCAGTTGAAATTACTTACGGTCTTGAAAGAATAGCTATGTTTATTCAAAATGTTGATACAATTTTTGATATTCAATGGAATAAGGATTATAAATGGGGAGATATATATAAAGATTTTGAAAGGGAATTTTGTTATTTTAATTTTGATTATGCGGATATTGAATTTTATAGAAAAGCTTTTGAATTTTATGAAAAAGAAGTTTTTAATATGTTAGAGAAGAATTTAATTTATCCTGCTTATGACTTTGTAATTAAATTATCTCATACATTTAATATACTTGATGCAAGGGGTGCAATTTCTCCATCTCAAAGGGCAATTTATATAGGAAGGATTAGAAAATGTTCAAGAGCGGTAGCAAAAGCTTATATTGAAAGATATGCATAATTTTTTGTTAATTTATAATTATGCAATCAATGAACCACTTTGGAATATATTTCAAAAGCTTGGA
Source organism: bacterium (assembly GCA_030550205.1). Taxonomy (GTDB): domain Bacteria; phylum Hydrothermota; class Hydrothermia; order LBFQ01; family DSFT01; genus DSFT01. The sequence continues at coordinate 25,894 of JAUQPS010000004.1, read as the reverse complement.
TTTGATAATAAAAGAACTTTTTTTGTAATTCAAACAATAAAGCAATACTTTGATGATAGAAAATTCAAAAATAATGATAGTTTAACTATTAAAATTTCCTCTGATAGTTTAATTTTTGTAAGTGTTAAGAAAGATTTTGATAAGCTTGATATTATCTTAAAAGATAGTATAGAAAAAGTTGATTATAAAAAGGGGTTTATTCAAAAGAGAGTTGAAGTTGTAAGTGGTATAGTTGAAAATAATTTTTATTATTCAATTTTAAATTTAAATGAGCTTCCTGAACTTGTTGAAAAGTTTGCTGATATTTTTGCATGGGATATTGATTTTTCAGTTGAAACAGAAAATGGAGACAGTTTTTTTATTATTGTAGAAAAGCTTTATTATAATGAAAAGCTTATAGGATATGGAAATATATATTATGCTTTTTATGTTAGTAAAAGGCTTGGTAAGAAAACTGCGATTAGATTTAAAGATAAGTATTATGATGAAAATGGGAAAGCACTTTCAAAGTTATTTTTAAGGTCTCCACTTAAAGTTTATAGAATAAGTTCATACATAGGTTATAGATTTCATCCTATTTTAAGAACTTATAGAATGCATCATGGAATTGATTATGCTGCTCCATATGGAACACCAGTATTTTCAGTAGGTTCTGGTGTTGTTGTTTATGCCGGATGGAAAGGAGGATATGGTAAAGTAGTAATAATTAAACATCCAAAGGGATTTGAAACAAGATATGGACATTTATCTAGAATAGTTGTTAATGTAGGTCAAAGAATAAGTGCCGGACAATATATTGGTAATGTAGGTTCAACAGGTCTTTCAACAGGTCCCCATCTACACTTTGAGATGAGAAAAAATGGAAGTTTAGTAAATCCATTAAAGTTAAAAATTCCATCAGATGAAAATGTTAAAGAAAGTCAAATGAGCGAATTTTTAAAACAAAAGGAAATGTTGAATTATTATATTAAATCTACTTACAAACAAGTTTCTTTATCTCCTCACTATTAGCATAATCACAAGGTGTTTTATTATTGTTATTCCTCTCTTTCTTATTAGCCTCCTTTTGAATGAGAAATTTTACTAAATCTACATTTCCCTTACTAACTGCAATATGTGATGGCCTCTCACCTTTACCATCCTTCATACTTATATTAGTCCCCTTATCTATTATCTATAAGAAATCTTAATAAATTTAAATTCTCATTTTCTATCGCAAAATGTAATGATGTTTTTCCTTCATTATCCTTCTCATTTACATTAATACCTTTCTCAATAAGAACTTTTAAAAACTATTTATTTTACTTCCAATAATCTTAATAAAAGTCCAAATAATAATTATCCAAAAGCCACCAAGCTTTGTATTATAAAAGTCTGTATTTAAAAATCTAAAACCAGGCACTATTCATAACCAACACCAGCTTGCATACCAAATCCAAAATTAATTTTACCAGGCGTATAACCAATGCCAGCATATTGTTTTTCTCCTATTTTATAACTACCAAAATATAAAAAGCCGCCAATTACTTGCATTAAATCCGCTCTATAAAGTTTATTTTCATCACCGATATTATATCCCTTACCTTCATTATATTGCCCACTTATAAAAACATCATTTGAAAATAATAAAACTTTAACCCTTATAATTTAAAATTCTCTCTCCAAACTTCTCAATATAAACTCTTAATATCCATTGGGCACCTTCACCAAGGGGGCAAAATGTTTTTGATTTCATATAATTGCATATTTCATATAATAAATCTAAATCTTTTTTAGTTCCATTTCCAAGTTCTATTTTTCTTAAAATCCTTGTTGCCCAAGGAAGACCATCTCTACAAGGAGTGCACCATCCACAACTTTCAAATGCAAAAAATTGAATAGACCTTCTTATAATTTTTGCTAAAGGGATTTTATCATCTATTACAATAACTGCACCACTTCCAAGCATTGTATTTTTCATAGCACAATCTTCATATGTTGCAGGAATATCTATTTCATCATTAATAAGGATTGGAGCAGAAAGCCCACCAGGTATTATTCCTACCAAATTACTTCCTTCCCTTAAACCACCTGCATATTCCATAAGTTGTCTAAATGTAACTTTTCCAAGCTCAAATTCACAAACCTTCGGTTCTTTAACCGCTCCACTAATTGTAAAAATTTTTGTTCCTGGACTTTTTTCTGTTCCAAGTTTTCTAAACCAATCTCCCCCATTATTTATAATAATTGGTATATTTGCTATTGTTTCAACATTATTAACAATTGTTGGCTTTGAATATAAGCCTTTTATTGCTGGAAATGGGGGTTTTAATCTTGGCGTTCCTCTTTTACCTTCTAAGGAATTTAAGAGTGCAGTTTCTTCTCCACATATATAAGCGCCAGCTCCTGGATATATATGTAAATCAAACGAGAAATTCGTTCCAAGTATATTTTTACCAAGAAGTTTATTTTCATATGCTTCTTTTATAGCATTTTTAAGAATTCTGAAAGCATCTAAATACTCCGCTCTTAAGTAGATATAACCTTCCTGTGCCCTTATTGCATAGGCAGATATTATTGCTCCTTCTATTAGAAGATGGGGGGCTTTTTCAAGAATTTCTCTATCTTTAAATGTTCCAGGTTCCCCTTCATCTGCATTTATTACAAGATAATGCTCTTGTCCATCATTTGGAACAAATGACCATTTTTGACCTGTTGGAAATCCTGCTCCTCCTCTTCCCCTTAAACCCGATTTTTTTACTTCTTCAATTATTTCTTCTGGTTTCATTTCTAGTGCTTTTTTAATTGCTTTATAACCACCCTTTTTTATATAATTTTCTATTGTAATTGAAGCGGGTTCATCAGTATAAGATAAAATTAATCTATTTTCTACAATCTCCATGGATTTACCTCATCCTCCGTATATTTATAAATTACACTCTTTTTCTCTGTGAATAAGTCTATTGCATCAAGTGATAATTCTCTTCCAAATCCAGATTGTTTATATCCACCAAATGGAAGACCTGGGATTGCAGTTAATGGATGATTTACCGTTATACTTCCTGCCCTTATAGCATTAGTAACTCTAATTGCTCTTTTAACATCATTTGTCCATATTGTTCCAGCTAATCCATATTTTGAATCGTTTGCAAGTTTAATGGCTTCTTCCTCAGTTTCAAATTGCATAATTACTACAACAGGACCAAATATCTCTTCTTTAAAGCATATATTTTCACTTGAATTTAATTCTAAAATTGTAGGCATATAGTAATTTCCGTCTTTTAATTCTCCATCTTCAATTTTCTTACCCCCATAAATTAATTTTGCTCCTTGATTTATTCCTTCTTCTACATATTTATGAACATTATTTAAATGGGTTTTTGAAACAAGGGGACCCATTTGAGTATCTTTATTTAATGGATATCCAATTTTGATTTTTTTGGTTTTTTCAACAAATTCAGATAAAAACTTATCATAAATTTTCTTATGAACAAGAATCCTACTTCTTGCTTCACAAGATTGACCAGAATTGTAATATATTGCCCATACAGAACCATTTACTGCATCATTCAAATTTGCATCTTCAAATACAATATTAGCAGACTTTCCTCCAAGCTCTAATGAAACTCTTTTAATAGTATTGCTTGCCAATTTCATAATTTCAGCACCTGTTTTTGTTTCACCTGTAAATGAAATTTTATCTACTCCTTCATGTTGAACCAAATAAGAACCAATTGTATTACCAGGACCTGTTATAACATTTACTACCCCATCTGGAATTCCAGCTTCTTTACAAAGTTTAGCAAGTTCAAGTGCGGATAAGGGTGTCCAACTTGCAGGTTTAATAATAACACTATTTCCACAAGCAAGGGCGGGAGATAATTTCCATAATGTTAACATTAAAGGATAGTTCCAAGGAACAATAAGAGCACATACTCCAATAGGTTCCCTAATTGTATAGTTAAATAATCCAGGAAGTGTGGGTATGGTTTCACCCATAATTTTATTAACCGCTCCAATATAAAAATCCAAAACATTTATTCCTGCTAAAATTTCTCCTTTTGCAGAACTTATAGGTTTTCCTACATTCAAACTTTCTATTTGAGCAATTTTATCTAAATTATCTGATAAAAGTTTTGAAAGATTTTGTAAAATTCTAATTCTTTTATTTATAGGAGTATTTCTCCATTTTTCGAAACCTTCTCTTGCATATTTTACTGCTAAATCAACATCTTCATAATTAGCAATATGATATTTAGCAACGGGCTTATTATCATGAGGATTTATAACCTCTCCAATTCCTCCTCTTCCATCTACAAAATCTCCATTTATAAAAATTTTATATTCGTTCATAGTCCAAAAGTTTAAAGCTGGTTTCAATTCAACTAATAACCTTTAAAGGTCTTAATATATTACTTTCAATTTTCCCAACACCCAAAAAATTCCCATCACAATAAACTCTATAAATTCCATCGTTATATTTATATAACATTCTTTGTCCATTTTTAAACCTTTTACAATCAAGTATTTCTATCTTTTCCATAAAATCAAGTGCTTGATCTATATCAATAAGTTTAAATTCTTTATCATTTAAGTTATTAGCATTTTCTAATTTAAATTTACCAATTGCTATTCTTTTAAGCTCACTTACATAAGCTATTGTATTTAAAAAATTTGCTAAATCTCTTGCAAAACTCCTTACATAGAAACCACTACTCACTTTAATATAAATTATAGCAATGTTATCAGATTCATTAACTTCTAAAATTTTCAAATCATATATTTCAACACGCTTTGGTTTTAATTCAAATTCTTCACCTTCCCTTGCTAATTCATAAGCTCTTTTTCCTTCAATTTTTTTAGCGGAATATTTTGGAGGTATTTGTTCATATATTCTTGGGAAATTTAAAATAGCTTTTTCAAAAATTTCCTTATTTAGTTTGAAATTTTCATCTACCTTAATTATTTCTCCATCAACATCCAAAGTATCTGTTTCGATGGAAAATTTTATTTTTGCAATATATTCTTTTGGTAAATCTGTCAAAAATTGAATAAATTTTGTAGCTTTATTTAATCCTATTATTAGTAAACCTTCTGCAAAAGGGTCCAATGTTCCACTATGTCCAATTTTTTTAATGTTCAATATTCTTTTTAAAACTCTTATTACATCATATGATGTATAATTTTTAGGTTTATTTAATAAAATAAATCCATTCAACATATGCTTTAAAATTTTAAACCTTAACAAGCGGGCGTAGCTCAACGGTAGAGCGCCAGCCTTCCAAGCTGGGGGTTGCCGGTTCGAGTCCGGTCGCCCGCTCTTAATTATTGAGAATTTTCAATCTTGTTAAAAATTTAAAAATTAAGAATTTCCCCTTAGTAAATTCAATAACAGAATTGCCAGATATTGTAATAGTTAAAAATAATCACAAAAAATTATACGAGATTTCTTTAAATTTTACAACAATTTCAATTGGGAAAACGAATCTAAAAACAGTTGATTATGTTTTTGAAGATGAAAAGTCATTAAATGAATTTCTTGAAGAATTTTCAAAGAAAGGTATAAGGCAAAGATTGATTGAATTTTATAATAGATTTTATAATTTAAGTGGCTTAGAACCAGCAAATGTGAATTTTGTTTGTTATCTTGGAGAAACTACAGAAATTTATAAAAAACTTGAAAATATATTAAATAGTCCTTATAATCCTTGGGTTTTAATATATGGTCAAAGGGGTGTTGGAAAATTAACAATTTTAAAATCAATTTTAAAAGATAAATTAATTGATTATTTTGAAATAGAAGAAAAACCAATTGGATTTAAAGCAAAGTCAAATAAAGGAGAGGAAATAATACTTTTAAATATTGACCTTTTTGAAAGTGAGCTTGAATTGAATATTGCTATAAATGAACTTTACAAAAGAGAATATCGAATTATTTTTATAACTGATAAAATTAATCCCCCTTCAAATTTATCTACTGTTCCATCAATTTATATTCCATCTATTAGTGAGAGGAATAATAAGGAAAAGTTATTGATATTAGAGCACTTTTTAAGGAAAATTTCAAAAGATATTATTGAAATTGAAGAAGATTTTTACAAAGCATATTTAATTTATCCTTGGTTTGGAAATTTTAGTGAAATAGAAAATGCTATAAAGTATGCACTTTCTTTGGATAGTAAAGTTTTGAAATTTGAGAATTTACCATTTCACATTAAAAGCCAATTTGATGAAAATTATAATTTAAAAGTTGCGGATTATTTTTCAAAATTAATGGTTTTAAATTTTAAAGATGTTAGTTATGAAGAATTGAAATTTCTTATAGGTCAGGAATTTATAAACATTATTTACTTTTTGTATGAAATTTTTGACAATGATATAGATAAGCTAATTGAGAGTTTAAAAATTGAAAAGAAATCTGATATTAATGAGATTAAGAAATTTTTAGGTATTCCTTCAGATCAGAAATAACATTATTAATAATGTTTTCTTCTGTTCCTTCTATTCTAAATGCTGCGGCATTTTCATGACCTCCACCTCCATATTTTTTAGCAAATGGTTGGATATTTATTCCCATTTTACTTCTTAAATTAACTTTCCACTTATTTTTATTTATTTCCTCAAATTTTAAGGCAACTTTAATATCTTTAAGTGATAAGGGATAATCAACAATTCCATAGTTTTCATATCTTTTAGCACCAGAAATTTCATAAAATTCGCTTCTTACAATAATATAAGCAATTTCACCATCTTGTTTTAATGTAGATAATGCTAATTGTAAAAGTCTCATTCTATTTATAGAGCTATTTCTCGTATATTTTTCTGAAAACTTTACTAAATTAAAATTTTTATTTGCTAAATATAAGGCGGAGCTAAAAGCGGATTTTAGATTTGAATAAGTGAAATTTCCTGTATCACTCATAAGTCCAATAAATATGCATTCTGCTATATTTTCATCAATTAAACTTTCATCAAAATCCTTTATTAAATTTAAAATTAAATGTGTCGTTGAAGGTGCCTCTGGATCTACAAAATCATATTCACTATAAACAACATCTGATATATGATGATCAATTTTTAATATATTCCCTTTAATATCAAAGCCACTTCTATCAACTTCTGAATGGTCTATTAAAATATAAAGTTGAGCTTTTGGAACTTCGTTTGATACAATAATTTTATCAAAGTCTTTAAGGAAATTTACTGTTTCAGGTAATTCATCCTTTGAAATAATTATTACATCTTTATTAAATTTTTTTAAAACTTGATATAATGCTAATGCACTTCCAATACAATCGGGGTCTGGATTTAAATGTAAAATTAAAACAATTTTCCCATTTTGACTTAAAATATATTCAATTGTTTTCATAAAACCTGAAATTTTAAAGGTTTAATAGAATGGTAAAATAAAGCTTTAAAGCCCTTAATGTATCCAAAAATTTATTTATATGACTTTTTTCTCCTTGGTATATTACTGGAATTTCTACAAAATCAATTTTGAATTTATAAATACAAGCCTTTATAATAATTTCTGCTTCAAGTTCAAATCTATTGGATTTTAATGTTAATTTTTCAAAAACTTCACATCTTATAGCTCTATAACCACTTAATGCATCCAAAATTAACTTTGAACAAACAATAGAAATAAAAGTTGAATTTAATCTATTTGATAAATATCTACCCATAGGAGTATTTTTTAAATTCATAAAATTTCTTCTTGAACCTATTACAATATCTGCATAATTAATTTTCTCTATGAATTTTGGAATAAGTTCTATTGGATGTTGTCCATCCGCATCCATCGTTATACAGGCAAAATAATTATTCTCAATAGCATATTTAAATCCCATTTTAATACAATAGCCCTTTCCCATATTTTTTTCATTTCTCAAATAGTTAAATCCAGAATTTTTTATTATATCAAATGTTCCATCAAATGAGCAATCATCTATGAATAATACATCGTAGTTATAGTTTTTTAACTTTTGGATAAGGGTTATAATTTGGGGATTTTCGTTATATGTAGGAATAATGATAAGATACTTTATAATGGGCGGGAGAGGACTCGAACCTCTGACCTCTGCCTTGTAAGGGCAGCGCTCTCACCAACTGAGCTACCCGCCCGTAAGTTTGAAAATTTTAAGGTTCAACAAATAATCCCTGCTCCTACTAAATAATCTCCAATATAAATAGCTCCAATTTGACCTCTTGCTGGTGAAAATTGTGGTTTTTCAAATTCTACTTCTGCATGCTCTTTAAAAATTTTAATAAGGGCTTTTGCAGGTTTATGAACATTTCTAATTTTAACTTCCCCTTCAAATTCACTTTCAAGTTCCACAAACAAATTTAAATTTTTAAGTCTTATAAAAGAGCTATATGCATCTTCTTCAAAACCTATTACAACTGTATTCGTTTGAGGAATTATATCAACTACATAAGCTCTTTTACCAAGTGCTATATTCAATCCTCTTCTTTGTCCAATAGTATATAATGCATATCCTTTATGCTTACCTATTATATTTCCATACTTATCTACAAAATAACCTTCCTGAGGGGTATAATTTCCCTTTTCAATCAAAAAATCCCTATAATCATTATCCAAAAAACAAAGATCCATAGAATCAGATCTTTTGGCGGTTATAAGTCCAATATCATTAGCAATTTTTCTAACTTGCTCTTTCGTATAATCTCCAATTGGTAAAATAAGTGATTCAACCATTTCCCTTGTTAAATAACTCAAAAAATATGATTGGTCTTTAAACTCATCTATACCTTTCATTATAACTTTTTTATTTCTAAAATTTCCTATTCGTGCATAATGACCTGTTGCAAAATATGCTCCAATTTTTTTAGCATAATCAAATAAAACTTTCATCTTATAATCTCTATTACAAAACACACAAACATTAGGTGTATTACCTTTTAAGTATTCTTCAATAAACATTTTAACAATTCCAGATTTAAATTCCTTTGAATAATTTATAACTTTAAATTCAATGCCGAACTTCTTGGCAACTTTATAAGCAAGCCTTAAGGCTTCAATAGAGCAACAAGACCTTGGATTTTTACTCTCATCATATAATACAACATTAACTCCAATTACTTCATAACCCATATTTTTAAGAAGATATATTGCTACAGAACTATCAACTCCTCCTGAAATTCCCAAAACAACTTTATTCATACTGCTTTTAATAAATCTAAATATAAGTTCTTTAATATTTCTTGATAATCAGCTTTCCCTTCTTCCACCATATCCATCAAACTCTCTAAGTGCTTTGTAAATTCCTCAGATACAAAATTTTTCATCTCTTTTCTCTCACTTAAATATCTATATACTTGCTTACCAAGTTTTGTTGGAATAAGAAATCCTTTTCTTTCAACAATATAACCCCTTTCAAGAAGTTTCTCTATGGTAGAAGCATAAGTTGAGGGTCTTCCTATTCCTCTTGTCTTCATATCATAAATAACTTCACCTTGTGTATATAAAAATACCTTTGGATAATCTTTTAGCACTTTATTAACCTTAAATATCCCCTCTGAAACTTGAACCTTTTCCAAATATAATAGTTTATTCCAACCATCCTCCAAAATATCTATATTTAATGACAATGTTATTTCTTTATTTAGGGCTTTTATAAGAATATCTGCAACTTTTACTTTTACTGCTTTCATCTGACTTGATATAAATCTTTTGAAAATTAAATCATAAAGCATAATATGCTCTTTATTTATTCCTTCAATTTGACCACTCAAAACCAAAGAGCGCAATTCTTCACCATCCATAGCTTTTGTAGGTCTTATACATTCATGAGTTCCAACATCTGACCAACCTCTTGGATTGAAATAATTTTCTCCAAATTCTTCCTTTATATATTCTTTTGCTAATTTCATACCATCTTCTGAAACTCTTATAGAATCAGTTCTATGATATGTTATAAATCCAAGCTCGAATAATGTTTGAGCCAATTCCATAATTTTTGGAACTGAAAACTTATATTTACTATTTGCATCTTTAAGAAGCATATCTGTGCTATATGGGGGCAACGGATTCTTTATCTCTTCTCTAACTTGAATAATTTTTAGCTCTATACTTTCAAGTTTATCAAAAAATTCTTGAGCACTTTTTTTATCTTCAAAAACTACTTCAAACTTTATATTTTCATTTATACTTGCAATTACTTTATAAATCCTATTTTTATATTCCTCTTCTCTCTTAATAATCCATCCAAGAACAGGGGTTTGAACTCTACCAGCAGATAATCTATTTTCAGAAAATGCTTGTTGTAAAGTTTTTGAAAATTCAAATCCCACCCATCTATCAGCTACTCTTCTTACAATTTGAGCTTTTACAAGATTTATATTAAATTCTCTTGGTTCTTTTAAAGCCTTAATAATAGCCTTCTTTGTAACCTCATGAAATTCCATTCTCTTTATATCTTTTGAATATGGTTTTAGTAATTCCATCAAATCCCAACCAATTTTTTCACCTTCGGTATCAGGGTCTGTTGCAATAAGCACTTGAGATGCTTCAAAAGCCAATTTCCTTAAACTTTTTATTATATCCTCTTTACCTTCTATTACATTATAAATTGGCACTATTTCTCCATTTACATTCACTCCATGAAAACCCCCAGATTTTGCTAAGTCTAATATATGTCCCAATGATGAAGTTATCATAAGATATTTATCTTCCATAGAAGTTTCTAAAACTTCATGATTTTCAACTTTCCTTCTAATTGCTTTTCCAAAGAAATTAGCAATAGTTCTTGCTTTATTTGGAGATTCAACAATTACAAGGACAGGTTTTAAAATTTCTTTCTTTTCAACTGGTAAATTTCCTTTTAAAAATTCTCTTATTTTCATTCTATCTTCATCAATCTTCTTTAAAATTTCATCAAAATTAATACTTTCAGCAGGAACAAAATTAATATCTTCACTAAACCATTTCAATCTCTTTTGTAAGTGGTTAAAAGCTTTAATATCATCTACAAGTGTTATACAAAGTCCTTGGGTTATACCTCCTGCAAACATTCTTGAAGTTCTTCCACTTGCTTGTAAATAACCAGTAGCATCAGATATTACAAGATAATAATTTCCATTTTCAAATCTTAAAGCAATATCATTTGATGCATTTAGTATATTTAGAACTTCCTTACTTGTAATGAAACTTTCAATATCTTCCCTAAGTCCATTTAATTTATTTTCTTTCATTCTTCTTAACTGCCTTATCCAATTATCTATTTTTCTTACTTCATTATAATCTCTTTTTTTAGCAATATGTGGTCTTATTGAAGCTAATGCCCATAGTAAATGTGAAGGATTACTTTCAAATTTTAATGAAATTACAATTTTTGGAACCCCATAAAATATAGCATATCTTATAATATGTGGTAAATCTAAGCCTCTTGCTAATGGATTTCTATAAGATGCTATTCCAACAATAACATCTATTTTCCCTTTTTCATAATCCTTTAAAGCATTATCATCAAAATCTTCATAAGAAATGGCTTTAATTTTGCTTTTTTCAAGCTCATTTATTATTTCATAAACCTTTTCTTTACCTTTATCAGATGACAAAAATACTAATCCCCCTTTACCTAACTTTTTAATCCAATAAACTAATTCATCCTCTTTAAATGGGGTATAAACATCTTTTACATTTCTTAAATAAAATGTAGGAACACCAACTTCAAAACCCAAAAGTTCCCTAAATAATTTAATTCTACTTGATTTTGGATTTGATGTCGCAGAAGAAACAACAATAACTCCATTTACCTTTTTTGAAGTTTCATTTAATTGCTTAGATAATTCTTCTATATTTTGCCAATCTTTTTCATCTTTCTTGGGTTTTGCTTTTAATTTTATAAGTTCTATTGCTTTTTTAATATCTTCTTTTGAAAACCCAATTATATATAATGCCTTATCGATGTTTTTAGCAGTCTTTAAAAATGAATCAACATCATCAACAAATAAGAATGAAATATCCCTTGGAATTAATTCAACATTTTTATATAAAAACATAGATGTAGAAATAAGGATTAAGAAATCCCCTTCTTTTAATCTTTTTTTGTTTTCTTCTTTCTGTTTTGGTGATTCATCACCAAATGCAAGTAAAATTTTATCATTAGCACCCATACTTTTAAGTTTATTATATACTTGCCTTACAAGAAGTTTTGTAGGAAGTATAATATATGATTTTTTATTTTTGGTAGCCAAATAAAGAGCAAATGTTATACCAAATGAAGTTTTACCTATACCTGTTGGAGCTAATAAAGCAAATGAATTTCCAAGCAATACTCTTTTTGCCCAAGATATTTGCAAACTCCAAGGCTTTGACTTTATTTTGCTTTCAAATAGATGTTCCCATTCCTTTAAATAATTTTCAATATCACACAATTTTTTTAATTCTCCATATTCAATAACATTACATACATTATCCTCATAAGGCAAACAATTTTTACAAGGCAAACCTTTGCTTAATCTTTCAGCATCGATATCACCACCGCAATTTGGACAAAGTGATAAAAATATACTCTTTATTTCCATACAAAAGCTTGGAAATTTTAAAGCTTTAAAATTTTCGCCCTATGGAGAAGACAAGAATTACCATAGCAAGAGGAGATGGTATAGGACCTGAAATAATGGATGCGGTTTTAAGAATTTTATTTGCTGCAAATGCCAGAATTGATATAGATGAAATTGAAGTTGGTGAAAAAATATATTTAAGTGGAAATACAAGTGGAATCCCAGATAGTGCTTGGGATATTATAAAGAAAAACAAAATTTTACTTAAAGCTCCAATTACAACACCCCAAGGAGGGGGTTATAAAAGTATAAATGTTACAATTAGAAAAACACTTGGACTTTATGCTAATTTAAGACCTGTAAGAAGTTATCATCCTATAATTCCTTGTAAAAGTCCAAATATGAATCTTGTAATAGTAAGGGAAAATGAGGAAGATTTATATGCTTCAATTGAATATCAACAAACATCGGAAATGACAATGGCATTAAAAATAATTTCCATTCCTGGAACTGAAAAAATTATTAGATTTGCATTTGAATATGCAAGGGCAACAGGAAGAAAAAAAGTTACTTGTATGACAAAAGATAACATTTTAAAAATTACAGATGGTTTATTCCATAAGATATTTGAGGAAATTGCAAAGGATTATCCAGATATTACAAGTGAGCATTGGATTATAGATATTGGAATGGCAAAATTGGCAAATAGTCCAGAAATTTTTGAAGTAGTAGTTTTACCAAATCTTTATGGTGATATAGCATCGGATGTAGTTGCAGAAATTGCTGGTTCAGTAGGGCTTGCAGGAAGTGCTAATATAGGTGATGAGTATGCAATGTTTGAAGCAATTCATGGCTCCGCTCCAAAATATGCAGGGCTTAATAAGGCAAATCCTTCTGGATTGTTAAATGCTGCAATTATGATGTTAGTCCATATTGGTCAAGGTGATATTGCTCAATTGATTGAAAATGCATGGTTAAAAACCCTTGAAGATAAAGTTGTAACATATGATATTGCAAGAATTTTAAAAGAAAATGGTATAACTGATTATAAGGAAGTTGGAACAAGGGAATTTGCAGATGCAGTAATTGAAAGACTTGGGGAAGAACCTAAAATTCTAAAACCAAGTAAGTATCCACCTATAAAAATTAAAATCCCAGAAATAAGAGATGTAAGAGATACAAAATTAACATTAAGAGGTGTTGATGTATTTTTGGATGAGAGAAAATTAAAACCTTCGGAAATTGGAAAACTTCTTGAAGAAGCCCAAACAGAAAAGTTGAAGCTTGTTATGATAAGCAACAGAGGCCAAAAAGTATATCCAACTGAAATCACAGAAACTTTATTAACAGACCATTGGCGTTGTAGATTTGAATCGGATAGTGAGATTACACATAAGGATATTAGGGAATTGCTTGAAAGGATTGAAGCGAAGGGATTGAATTGGATTAAGTTAGAAAACTTATATTACATAGGAGATAAGAGGGCTTACAGCTTAGGACAGGGGCAGTAATATTAAGTTTTATTTTCGTCAGGTCTTTCTTGAACAAACCTAAGCATCTCGTAAAGTATGGATTTTAACGGAAAAATATATTCTTTATAGTTCCTACTTATAGTCAGGAATCCTATCTTTTAAAAACCCCAGCTTAAAGGCTCCTTCAAATACAAAACCCAATAAACTATGAAACTCTCTTATCTCTAAATCCCCCTCTCAATAATATACTCTACTAAATCAACAACCCTCTTTGCATATCCCCATTCATTATCATACCATCCAAAAACCTTTACAAAATTTCCATCTACTACTTGGGTTAAACTTCCATCTACTATAACACTTCTTTCATCTCCAATAAAATCTGATGAAACTAATGGCTCTTCGGTATATCCTATATATTTATTTTGGGCATTTTTGAATGCTTGATTTATTTCCTCCTTACTTACATTCCTTTTAAGACTTACTGCAAAATCTACAATTGAAACAGTTGGAGTAGGTACTCTTAAAGAAATTGCATCAATTTTACCTTCAAGTTCTGGATATATTCTAAATATCGTTTTTGCTGCACCAGTTGAAGTTGGAATGATATTTAAACCAGCTGCTCTTGCTCTTCTTAAATCTTTATGTGGTAAATCTAAAACCCTTTGATCATTTGTATAACTATGAACAGTTGTCATTAGACCTCTCTCAATACCAAAATTTTCATGTAAAACTTTTACCATTAATGCAAATGCATTTGTAGTACAAGAAGCATTTGATATAATATGATGCTCTTTTGGATTATAACTATCTTCATTCGCCCCAAGGACAATTGTAATATCTTCTTTTTTGCCAGGTGCAGTTATTATAACTTTTTTAACTGTTCCTCTTAAATGCTTTATTGCATTATCTCTATCTGTGAATTTTCCAGATGCTTCTATAACAATTTGAACTCCTAAACTCTCCCAAGGAATTTGAGAAGGGTCTTGAATACTAAAAACCTTTACTTTTTTATCATTTACAATTATTTCATCATCACTTGCCTTAATATCTGCATTAAACTTACCATATGTAGAATCATATTTTAGAAGATGAGCAAGGGTTTTAGCATCTGTTATATCATTTACTGCCACAATCTCAAAGCTTTTTGAATTTTGGGCTAATTTAAAAACTGTTCTTCCTATCCTTCCAAATCCATTAATTGCTACCTTTATCATGTTCTTTTAACCTCCTTTTTAAGATAGATTCTAAAATATCTATTAACTCTTGTCTTAGCTTTTCTCTTGTTTGTTTGCCTTCATTTGGAGCAATTAGTAATCCAATGGCTATTCCAACTGCAACTCCCCCAAGAAAATATAAGAATTTTTTCATAGTTTTGAAATTTTAAAGGATATAGTAATTAAAGCTTTCATCTTGTTAACTTTTTGAAAGTTTCAAGTAATTTTTCAATTGTTTTAACCTTGTTACTCTCTTCAAGCCTTTTATTAGTAATTACAAATGTACCATCGGTATCAACCTCGGCAATAGCCTTTCCTTTTTTTGCCGGCTTTTTTAAAGTCAGATCTCCATCCTCGTCTAAGGTTACAAAGAAAACTCTTATATTAGCAGTAGTAGGGCTAGCTTTAAGCTTAACATTCCAATAGCCCGTTTGTGCAATTCTTTCTCTTAAAGTTGCTTTTGAAGATATAATAGCAATTGGTTTACACTTTTTAGGCTCATAAACAACCAAATCGGCATCTGGCAAATGCATTCCGAACTCACCAAAATCTACTACACCAAGTTTGTTATCCGCTTTTTCTAATTTTGATCCCTTTATTACCTCAAACCCTATTTTTCTTAACTCTTCCACTATATAATCCAGGATAACGTCTTCTAACAATTTTCCTTTAAAGGGCTTCCAAGATTGTTCTGGGTCCTTTATTCCAAATTTTACTATTTCCTTTACATATCTTTGTCTTATTTCTTTAAGTATTTTTGAAAGATTTTTCATACCTTCTTTTTTTAGCCTTTCTTTTACGTATTGTTTCAGCTTTTTTATATACTTACTTCTCTTATCTTTCATAGCTTCTCCATTCAATTTTCAAATTACCAAAATTCTGTTTTTTATGTTCTTTTTTTACAATTATCAGATATTTAAATCCTCTAAGATAGAAGTTGTGTTGAATAGCTTTACTGTGCCAGAAAGGTGTATTTGAAGATTGATTGCGCCTTACAACGCAGATTATATCAACCGGTTGAAAATATTTCGTAAGTCTTTCATAAACTTTAAAACCCACAGGTATAAAAGTTTTTTTTGCCCACTGATCACCTATAAGCCAGGCTAAAACCTTGCCGTATTTCAAAATCCTATAACATTCTTGCATAACCTTTTCAAGTTCATCATAAAATTTTTCATCACTTGCAGGGATATTACCTATATTAAGTGGATGCTCATTATACTTTATATTATCTCCATAAGGAGAGTCTATAAAAATCATATCAACAGAATTATCTTTAAGAGGTAATTTCCTTGCATCTGCTTGAATAATATCTGGTCTGGTTGGGACTATATCAAATGCTATTACTCTTCTCCTTTCTTCCTTACAAACATCAATTGTAGTCCCTGAACCAGCCATAGGATCGCATACTAAATCATTAGGTTCTGTATATCTGTGAATTAAATTATATATTATGAAGGCTGGGGTCACACCTGGATATTTATTGTTACCTTTTGGTTTATCTCCGTAACTCTGTGTTGGAAAATCCCAGAGTGTAGTTGAAAAAATTGGAGGTCTAAAATTTTTTTCAACAAGACCACTTATATTCTTACTTAATGTCAAATTCTTATTTTCCAAAATTTTAGAAAGTACTTCTACCCCCCTCTCAGATAATATATCTCTCCAAGAAATTTTTAATTTTCTAAAAACAATACTTGCATTATTTAACTTCTTTATTTCTGTTTTTGGTTGCACTTTTACAAAATAAGGATATCTTCCATTAAAAAGTGGAATTGAGTTATCATATTGTCCATCAGTCGTAGATATGAATGTTCCATAAAGTATGTCTGTATCTATATTATATAAGAAGACGAAGTCATCTTTTCTTATTGCAAGCACCTTATAACCATAAACTTTATTTGTCGCAAAAATTAAATTATCAAGCATTTCTTTTTCACTTTTTTTAGTGCAAGCGAATATAAAACCTCTCCTCATATTTTTGAAAACCTCTCAATTAACTCATAATAATAATTTTCAATCTCTTTACTAACCGCTTCCCAACTATATTTTTTAATAACAATATCATAAGCATTTTCAACTAATCTATTTGCTAAATTTTTATTTCTTAAAAGCATTATAATTTTACTTGCTAAATCCTTATAGTTTTCATTTTCAAATAGAATTCCATTTACCTCATTTTGAATAACTTGTTTATAACCTTCTATATTTGATGCAATAACAGGAATTTTTGAAGCCATTGCTTCAAGCAAAACAATACCAAAACTTTCTTTTTCAGTAGCAGGTGATACAAAAATATCACAACTTACATAATACTTTGGAAGCTCATTATATCCAACTTTACCCACAAAAATAACTTTATCTTCTATATTTTTATTTAAATACTGCTCATATAAAAGCTTAAATGGACCATCTCCTACAACTATTAATTTAACATCTGAAATAAACTTTACAACCTCATTTAAAGCCAATAATAAATACTTTAATCCTTTTCTTGGCTCAATTCTTCCAACAAATAGAATTTTCTTTGAATTATCTTCCAAAAGCCAAGGAATTTTTTCATTATCAGGTTTAAAGCGATTGACATCTACACCATTTGGAATAATTCTATATTCTCCATCAAAATACTTAATAATACTCCTTTTGGCAACTTCTGAAACCGCAATTTTACCGTGAAGCTTTTTAAAATAATTCTCTAAATATCCCTTAAAAATTTTATAAAGTAGCATTTCATCATGTGCTGCATGAAATGTAGCAACATTAATAGATTTAGAATACTTTAAGGACAAAATTGGAAGAACTGGTGCTATTGGTCCGTGAATATGAATAATATCATAATTATTTTTTTGAATAATATCTTTTACAAGTTTGTTTAATTTTGCTGAAATAGTAATCGGTGCCATTGATTTATTCATAGGAATTTTAAAAGCTCTTCCTACCCTTATAACATAATCTGGATCCTTATAATCAATACCAGAACTAAAATTTGCTGTTAAGATATAAGTTAAATGTCCCCTCTTTCTTAAATACTTTGCTAAACTATCTATATGCTCACTAATTCCACCTGGATGTGGATAAAACACATCTGAAACAAATAAAATTTTTAAATTTTTCATTTTCCTCTACTTGCTAAAATAAATCCAACAATTCCAATTATAATAGCAATGATTGAAAATATATGAGCTATTCTAATGCCCAAAAATGTATCTGTATCAAATCTTTGAAATTCAATAAAAAATCTAATAATTCCATAATTTAAAATATATAGTGAAAGAATTTGACCATCATTTTTATAAAATTTATCCCTAAAATAAAGCAAAAACACAAAATTAATATAATTTAATATGCTTTCATACCAAAATGTAGGATGGAAATATTCATAATTTTCAAAACCTTTAATGCGATTTTCATAAGGTATATAAATTGCCCAAGGAACATCACTTGGAGGACCATATGCTTCTTTATTAAAGAAATTTCCCCATCTACCAATTGCTTGACCAAGTGCTAAATAAGGAATAATAATATCAGCAAGTTTTAAAAAATTCCACTTTTTAATTTTTGCAATAATATAACCTGAAATTAATCCCCCTATTATTCCACCATAAATAGCAAGACCACCATGCCAAACTGCAATAATCTCAAATGGATTTTTTGAATAATAATCCCAATTTGGAATTACATGATAGATTCTTGCCCCAAGAATAGCAAATATAATTACCCAAAATGCAGCATCTTCAAACTCCTTATAATTTACATTTATATTAAATTTCTTAAAGTCATATCTCAAAAAGTATAGAGCTAAAACAATAGCTATTACATACATTAAACCATAATAGCGAATTTGAAGTGAGCCAATAGTAAAAATAACGGGATTAATATTTAAATCCTTTAATGTAAAGTATAAAACAAATTCTAAAACAAGTCCAAAAATTAAAATTAAGAGGAACATCTCTAAAATTTTAAGGCTTAATCAACTTTAAAATTTTATTATATGTGGATTTTCAAAGATGGATATTATAAAATAGAGATAGAAAATGTTGAAATAAAAGTTTCTACAAAGTTAATTGATGAAAATTTAATAACTTATGACACTTGGTTAAATCAAACGCATTCAGATAAAATTTACATAATTGAGAATATTGAAAATATACCAAAGGGAAATTTAGATGGTGATGGAATTATACTAAAAGTGAAAAATTTAAAAGCAAGAGTAAAAACTGCTGATTGTTATCCAGTTATTATTTTAGATATAAAAAATCAAATAGGAGGTATATTTCATATTGGTTGGAGAGGTTCATATTTAAGAATTTTGGAAAAAGCTATTAAGATATTTTTAAATAAATTTAATTCAAAAAACCTAATTGTGATATTTGGACCTGGCATTTGCTCAAATTGTTATGAAGTAAAAGAAAATTTATTTAGCTATTTTCCAAGAGAATACTTTAAATATAAGAATGGAAAGTTATTTTTAGACTTATTAACATATAATTTAGACATTTTAAAAAGCTATGGTATAAATGATATTATTTTGCCTTTTAGTTGCACTTATGAAAATCCCATTTTATATTCTTATAGAAGAGGAGAAAGTAGTAGAATTTATACAATTTTAGAGATTAAATAAGGTTAAACTTGACATTTTCAGGGGTATGCTTTAAAATTTTAGACCTTTTTGACGGGCCCGTAGCTCAAGTGGCAGAGCAGCGGACTCATAATCCGTGGGTTGTAGGTTCGAGTCCTACCGGGCCCATATGCTTTGGTTAATAAGTATGATGATCGTTGATAAGAATATCGCTAAAATTGCAGATGGTTATTATACTTTGACAATTAAGGGTAAAGCAGATGGTGTATATGTTGCTAATGTTTTAAGAGGAAAGGCAAGTGGTAATAGCTGTGAAATCCCTCTTATGAACTTGAAATTTGATGTAGAAGGAACAGTTCAAGAATGTATATACAAACCTACAAATAATTTAAACGAGTTTAAAGTAGTTATAAAGTATAGAAAGTAAATTGCTTACCGCTGTTGAGATTGAAGCAAAAGCAAAAGAGTTAAAAAAGAGAGGATATCCTGTAATTTCCTTAGCTATTGGTGAGCCAGATTTTGAGGTACATCAGAATATAAAGGAAGCTATAAATAGAGCAATTCTTGAAAATAAAACATATTATCCAGATCCAAAAGGTTTAATAGAATTAAGAGAAGCAATTGCAGAATATGAAACAAATAGAAAAGGTATAGATATTAGTCCTGATGAAGTATTAGTAACCGCTGGTGGAAAGCCCATTATATTTTATACTATATTTTATTTTTGTAAGCAAGATGATGAAATAATTTTATTTGAGCCTTATTATTTAGTTTATCCTTATTGGTGTAAAGCGTTAAATATAAAGTATAAGGTTATAAAATTAAATGAAGATGGAACAATTCCAAGAGATGAATTATTTAAGGTATTAAGTCCAAAAACTAGGCTTTTAATAATAAACTATCCTAATAATCCACAAGGTAGTTTAATGAATAAAGAAAATTTAGATTTATTATTGGAGGTTCTTGAAAAATTTCCAAGAATTTACATACTTTCAGATGAAGTTTATTCAGAGCTTGTATATGAAGATAAACATATCTCTATATTTACATATAATAAAAATAGAGTGATATTGCTTGAAAGCTTTTCTAAAACATTTTGTATGACTGGTTTAAGGCTTGGATATGGGATATTTCCAAGAGAATTTGTTAAGGATTTAACTACAATGAATTCAAATTTTATAACAGGACCTTCAACACCTATTCAATATGGAGGAATTACCGCTTTAAGAGATAATGAAGTAAAAAAATATGTTCAATACATGAGAGAAGAATTTAAGAAGAGAAGGGATTTCTTATATGATGAGTTAAAAGAAAAGATTTCATTTAAGCCAAAGGGTGCATTTTATTATTTTGTAAAAGTTCCTTATGATGGGTTAGAATTTTGTAATAGAGCGTTAAATGAAAAGTATTTAGCAATAACACCAGGTATATTATTTGGAGAAAGCTTTAAAAATTATGTAAGAATATCATTTGCTAATTCTATGGAAAATTTAAAAGAAGGAATTAGAAGATTTAAAAGTCTTTTATGAAGTTAATTGCAATTACGGGAAATGCTGGAAGTGGTAAAACAACAATTTCTAACATTTTAAGAGAAAAAGGATATTTTGTAATAGATGCAGATAAAGTTGTTCATAAATTACTAGAAAGTCAAGAAATAAAAAATTTTATAAAGCAAACATTTGGTGAAGAATTCCTTGACAGAAAAAAATTGTCAGATTATTTATTTAAAAATCCTGAAAAAATGGATATATATGAAAGTTTTATTAGACAAAAAGTTATAAAAGCAATAAATGAAGAAATTCTTAAATCAAATAGTGAAATTATTTTTATAGATGCTGCCCTTGTATTTGAATATGGGCTTGAATATATGTTTGATAAAATTATATGTGTTATTGCTGATGAAAAAAAATTAATTGAAAGACTGAAAAATAAAGGATATAGTGAAGATACTGCAAGAATGATATTATTAAGACAAATGCCCCAAAATGAAAAAGCAAAAAGAAGTCATATTATAATTGAAAATAACGGAACAATTGAAGAATTAAAGGAAAAAGTTTTAAAACTTTTGCTCAATCTCATCTAGATCAATCTCATAAATAATTCTTCTATTTAAATCATCAACATTAGGATTTTTAAGTGAAAATAGCCTTAAGATAATTTCTTCATCTGTTAAATTTGAATACTTAATAGCATTTTCAACAATTGCATTAATAAAATTTTCCAGTTTTAAAAAATGCTCCCTTCTTAGAAAAATACTAATTATTTGCTCTAAATCTTCATAACTAATATTCTCAATAATATCAGGAATACCATCTATTAAAATTTCTTTCTCTTTTAAATTTACACTAAATCCATATAATTTTAAAATTTTTATATTTTCATCAGAAATTTGGAATTTGAAAACATAAGGAAATGCAAGCATTTGAGTTTTATATTGCTTATTTAATAACTTTTGAATATAAATTTTCCTAAGAGCTCTTTCTCTATGAATAATAAGCAATTTGTTTTTTGAGATAGTGGTTATAAATTTAGGTTGGGGTTTTTGCTCAATTTTTGAAATTTGAACAATTTTAGGCTTTATTTTAACTTGAACATTATCCTTTAAGAAATTTTTAATTTCATCATAGATATTTAAATTTTTTGAGAATTTAACTTCTAACTTCTTAGGATGCACATTTATATCAATATCTTTTGGATTTACTTCAATAAAAACGATATAATTTTTTATGTTAGACTTGCTTAATATCTGACTAATTTTGCTATCGAAAACTGGTCTTTTATTTACAAAAATTCTATTTTCATCTATTTTATCAAATATGTAAAATTCTACTGAAAAATCCGATGTTCTTAAAATTTTCTTTTGAAAATCTCCAAATATATTTTTTATTCTCTCTTCCCTTGAAGAAGCCTTTTCAAAAATTAACTTCTTATTTGAAATTTCAACCTTAAATGTTATATTTTCAAATGCCAATACATAATTTAAAATTGTTCTTTTAATTTTTTTAACTTCACTTCTTGAACTTAAAATAAAATTTCTCCTTATAGGGACATTAAAAAATATCTCTTTTACCAAAACTATTGTTCCCTTTTGGCAATGACAATTTCTAAAATCTACTAATTTTCCTGCTTCAAATATAGCTTCATATCCTTCTATTCCATCAATACTACTTCTTATTATTAACTTTGAAACACTTGAAATAGAATATAATGCTTCTCCTCTAAATCCAAATGTTTTCAAATTATAAATATCTTCAAATGAAAACAATTTACTTGTATAATGCTTTTTTGCTACATTAACAAGGTCTTCCTTTGAAATACCTTCACCATTATCTTTAACTTTTATAAAATTTAATCCTTTACCTCTTACTTGAATAACAATTTCATTAGCATTAGCATCAATAGAATTTTCTATCAATTCCTTTATAACATCACTTGGACTATTTATAACTTCGCCAGCAGAAATTTTACTTATTACATTATCTGATAATTTTTTAATTTTCATAAGACGCCCCACCAGAAGGTGGGGATATTATTTCTTTAAGAAAAATTTTAAAACTTCTGCAATTTCATTATATACATATTGATTATGTGTTGTAGGGAATTTAAATGGATCAGTTGAGCCATCTAATACTTTATAAGAAATATACTCGTTTGGGTTCTTACCTTTGCTTTGATAACGCCCTTTCATAACATCTACAATAATACTATCCATTTTATAAATAACTTGTTCCAATGGATCACCATTTCCTGTTGAAATATAATATTTTATACCTTTTTCAATAATACTATCAGCATCAGGAGCTATACCGAAGAAAAGTAAAGGATCTTTTAAAAGCCAAATATTACTTAATACACTACTATTAACACTATTTAAATCCTTATAAACGGGCAATCTAAATCCTGCACAATTTGAACCAATTTGAGCGGTTATATAGGTATATTTTATACTATCTGGATGTAAGAAGTTAGCACAATTATCAAATTTAGGACTAAATGCTGCCGAAAGAGCTACTATAAATGTTGTAAATGTTTTTCCAACACCAAGAGTGCTAGCTAAGGAATCAAAAGTTAATGGAAGGCGATTACCAAAATCACTATTTTCACTCTTTAAAACTTGAAGGACAGCTTGTTGGGCTTGTGCATCAGTAAATATGGCAAATCCAAGAGGGCCACTTATTGAAGCAACTTTATTGAACAAATCATATCTTGCAATAGATAACCAAACTGAACCATAACCACCCATAGAATAACCAGCTATATATCTTTGACCATTGAGCTTGCTTTTGGATATTATAGAATTTTCAACTTGTGGAATAACCTCTTCAATTATATAATCTTGATATTTCCCATAAACATTAATATTGTTAGCTATATCAACAGAATTTACATAAAAACTTCCTCCAAATGGATTCTTACCATTTACAAATACTAAAATAGCAGGATTTATTTCTCCTTTTGCTACAAGATAACTCATTATAGTTCCGACATCATAAACAGACCTATAATATGTATAATCTCCACCAAAAGGATGTAAAAAGTAAATTATAGGATATTTAACTGTTGTATCTTGAACATCATAATTCGCAGGATAATATATTATAACCTTTGATGCAAAATTGGGGTCAGTAATTTTGCCTGATGTACTAATAGCATATTCAGTATAATATCCCTTATCAAACGTAAATTCATTATCCTTTGCCTTACAAGCTATTATAGAAAATAAAAGAAATCCAGTTAAAATTGACCTCTTCATTTCTTTACCTCCTTTTAAAATTTATAATTTATACCAAAACCGACTGCAAATAATGAAAATCTATATTCACCAGGAAGGTTATGTGATTTAAGTGGGTTATAATCAGTATTACTTATAGTTTTCTTTGGAAGTATAAAGTATTCAAAATTAAAGTCATAAGAGAAATTATTATATTCTCTTGAAAATCCAGCAGTTAATTGAATTTTATTGCCAGGGTCAGGAATTAAAGGATTAAATGTAGAATCGGGTATTGGGCTTTGATCAAATGCAAAACCAAATCTCAAAGGTAAATTACTCTTAAATCTATATTCAATTCCCATACCAAATTTAAATGTGCTTTTCCAACCTTGAACAAATTCCTCTTCTGATGGTAAGAATTTTCCAAGTAAAGGATCACCTGTTTGATTAGCACTATCAATACTAAGTATAATTTCATCAAATGTGCTCCAATTTTGATATTGGAAAAATACAGCACTTAATAATTTTTCATTAAATTTATAGCTTATTCCAAAATCTGTAATAATAGGTAGTTTTAATTGGGCACTACCACTTGCTTTTGAATTTGAAATTCCACCTAAGAAAATAGGATTATTAGACATTTTATAATAATAATCACTCTTAGGTAAATATGCATTTGCTTCAATATTACCCTTTAATGTTGGACTTGAATTAAATCTTAAAGCCCAAGCAAAAGATAATTTACTTAATTCATATTTTAAACCCAAATTAGCAACAAATCCAAACCCAGTTCCTGTTAATTTAACATCAACAGGAATTAAAGAATAGGGATATCCCAAATCTGGAGATCCATCTTTATTACCATCTAATATAGCAAAATTAACTTTCCTTAATAATATAGATGTTCTTGAAAGACCAAGTGAGATACCAACAGATAAACTCGAAAACTTCCTTGCATAGCCTCCTACAATATTTAAAACTTCAATTGAGCTTTCATGGTCTATTTTTGGATAATTGTCAATTCCATCATCCCTATAACCAATTGGAAGAGAATACAAATCCCATTTAGCTCCAAGCCCAAAAGGAACATATAAACCAAATGCAAATACATTTTCCTTATATGGTAATACAAAACCAAAAGCAGGAATTAAAAAGCTTTGTTGAGTGTTAATTGGATAATTCTTTAATGAAAAAGGACCATCCATACCAATTATACCTGTTTGGGTTGTAGCATCACCAAAAGTTCCTATTACATTAGTATATATCCCAATTTGTTTGGAGGCGCCTGTAAGTCCAGCAGGATTCCAATAGATTGCTGTCCAATCACTTACAAGAGATACATAAGAGCCTCCTAAACTTAAAGCTTTTCCTCCAATCCCTGAAAGGGCAAAACCGCCTGCCATTGATGAAA
>JAUQPS010000192.1 GCA_030550205.1 bacterium | reverse complement strand
AAAAGTAAAATACTAACCCCTTAATTGCTAAATTATTGCTTTCTGTTGCTGAAGAAGTAAAAATTATTTCTCTAAAATAATCAGCACTAATTAGTTCTTTAATTTTCATCCTTGATTCATCAATAGCCTTTAAAGCATTTTGTCCTAATTTATGCAAACTTGAAGGATTACCAAATTCTTTATCAAAATATTTTTTCATCACTTCTAAAACTCTTTTATCTACAGGGGTGGTAGCAGAATAATCTAAGTAAATCATTTATGGAAACTTAGGAACTTCTTTTACCTCTAAAAATGAAAGTATGATAACAGGAATAGTATAAGAAGTTATGAGGATAATTAGGCCTAATAAAATCCAAGGTAAAAATTTCTTTGCCTCATCTAGCTTTTTGTTATATATTGCTAAAACCCCTAAATAAATAAAAGAAGCAGATGAACCTAAAATTATCAAAACTTGCATTATTTTTATGATCCTTAAAAGAATTATTCTTATCTCATCCATATTATTTAAAAGAAGGTACAAATGTTTGTATTGTTTTTAAAATTATTTCTTTATTTAAAAATACTAGACTTATTAAAATTAATCCCAATATTATATAAATTAATGCTTTTTTAACTTCACCAAAGTTTTTCGATGAAAAATATGTCTTTATACCTAAATAAATTATAAAAAAACTAGAAATAATTAGAATGGACTTTAATAGAAAATTGGTTAAATTCTCCAAAATAGAGAGAATTTTATTCAAAAATGGAAAATACATTATTTAAAGAAAGAAATTAAGATAGCTTGGATAGAAAAAGATGCAATTATTAACACTAATCCTACAATAATTAGTGGAACTTCTTCTTTAAATCCTTTCCCTGGATTTACCATATATTTAAAGCCAGAATACATTAAAATACCTATACCACTTACCATTCCTATCCAATAAAAAATATTAATTACTCCGATGAGTTTACAAATAAAATAATTTATGCCTTCTTGCTGAGCACAACCTATTTCCCCTCTAAACCTAACTACTTGGGCAAAAACTAAACCTATCATAAACCTAATATTTGCTTAATGATATCCCAACCACTACCTTCAGGTGTATAAATTTTCCCTGTTTCTATATCAAACACTCGACTAAACGGCTCATCTGGAAATTCTAAATTTGTAAATGCAATTTCACATTGACCTCTATAATCATAAAATTGAATATATAAAAATCCTAATGTATTACCTGGAGGAGAAATATATTTAGGAACTCTATATAGAGATTTTCCCTTTTCATAACTCAAGGTTATTTGGAAATCTCTGTTAAACAGGTATAAAGAAGTTGCCTTTGTTTTATCAAAATTAAAACTTGAAACACTTGTTCCCCTCATAACCCCATATAATGTACAATTCCCATTTTTTTTAGGAGTAGGTTGAACTTCATATTCTATATACATTGAAAAAGGAGGTTGATATATATTCCTTTGCAAAACTGTGATTCCTAATAACTGCTCTAAAGCATCTTTCAAGTTATCGGGCATTTCTACCTTTATATATTGAGAAGCATAAATTCTAAGCTTGTCTCCTTTTATTGTTAATTTTGGTAGCTCCTCAACAACAACTTCAACTTTTGGTCGATATTGAATATCAAGATAGGTAATATTCAAATTACAGTTATTTGATTGGAATGCAACTCTTACAAAATCACCTGACTTAATATGATTCCCTAGCTCAGCTTCTATATATTGAGAACCAAAAATATTAGGTTCTCTTTTTGAAAACAAATTTTTACCTTTTGTTTTATTGTAAAAAGTAAGCGTTAAATCACATGTATTCTTAGAAGAAACAAAAACAAAAAATCTTCCATTTTCATCTATTTTTGCAGTATTTGTATCTATTATTAGAGTACCAGAAGCAGTGCCACTAGGTAAAATGGATTGAGTAGTATCTGGAATAGGTTGAGTAGTGTCTGGAATAGGTTGAGTAGTGTCTGGAATAGGTTGAGTAGTGTCTGCAGTGATTGGGCCTAGTTCAGAAGGTGGTTGTAATGCTAAACCACCTGTTAACCATCTTTCTACTCCAATAACAATCGTAAATGAAACAATTCCTACTACAATACCTATTATTCCCCATTGAACTCTTTTATGAACATCACTAACTTGGCTAGGTTTTGTAATATATAAAATGCCAGCCCACATTAAAAACAAAACTCCTAAAGCTAGAGATAAGGTATATAATATCCTTAAGCCTTTATCAAAAATAAACAACAAACATTGGCCAATCCCTCTTTCACATTCACGAACGGAAGGGAACCCTCTTAAATATTCTGATGGAGCTATATATAAT
>JAUQPS010000191.1 GCA_030550205.1 bacterium | reverse complement strand
TTCCAAAACTAAAAATAGCAAACTAAAATCTTTATTAATATGTTTTCTAAGAAATGCTCCCATACCGATTCCATAAGGATAAAACCTATTTAAATTAACTTCCTTAATAGGATGATAAACAAACAAGCTTCTATTAAAATAGCCTTTTGCATTATTCTCTTTAATTAATCTAAAAACTAAATCCATTTCTTCAGCAGAGGGGTAAATGGAACCAACTCCAAATTTCTCATCAAAATAAATGTCCTTGATATTTATATTAGAAATTTTTATAAATAAACCAGGTGAAGTTATTGCTCTTAATATATTAAGTGAATTTATATGTGAAGATTTAGAAATCCATCTATTTAAGCTTTCCTTTTTTGATAATTTATCTATCACTAAAACACTTAAAATATCAAAATCACTATTTTCAAAAAATTTTTTAACCTCAAAAAGTAAATTTTTAGGATATTCGCAATCATCATCTGGAAAAGCTATAATATCTCCAGTAGCATAATTCAACCCAAAATTCCTTGCTTTTGAAAGACCTCTAAAATTAACTCTAAAATACTTTATTTCTATTTCATTTTCAAAATTTTTAATAATTTTTAGTGCTTTATCATACTCATTTTGATCAATTACAATAAGCTCAAAATTTTTATATGTTTGATTTTTCAAGGAATTTAGAAAATTTTCAATTTCTTTATCCCTTCCATATGTTGCCATAATAAGTGAGAATTTCATTTTAAATTATTTAAAATACTAATTAATGCTTTTGCACTTTCTTCACCTTTATTTCCATACTTACCACCCGCTCTATTTAGTGCCTCTTCCAAGCTATTTACTGTTAAAATTCCAAATGTAATAGGAATAGACAATTCTAATGAAATTTTCATAATTCCATAACTTACTGCTTTTGCTATATATTCATTATGGTCTGTTTCACCTTTTATAATACATCCAATTGCTATAAAACCATCAAAATTCTTCTTTTTTGATAATAATTTTATCATAATTGGGATTTCAAAAGAACCATTAACCCAAAATATCTCATATTTTAAATTATTTTCTTCTAAAACTTTCTTTGCACCATTAACTAAACTTTCTGTAATAATACTATTGAACTTTGAAGCCACAATACCAATCATATTAAATTTATCTTTTTAGCAAGAGCACTATAAACTTCTATAAGATTTCCTTTATTAAATCTAAAAACATCTTTATCATAACTATTACCATTCTCATCCCAAACCCTAAAAATATCTGGTGAAATTTCATCTGCTAAAAATATCTTATTTTCAAATTTTCCAAATTCAAACTTAATATCTACAAGTCTTAAATTAAATTTTTCAAAAAATTGCTTTAAAACATCATTTGCTTTTAATGATAAATTCTTAATAACTTCAATTTCTTCTTCACTTGCTAAATTTAAAAGTTTTACATGCTCTTTGCATATTAAGGGGTCATTTAATTTATCTTCCTTATAAAAAAATTCTATTAAAGGTTCATTAAATACAAAACCTTCACTTATTCCAAGCCTTTTAACAATAGAACCTGTTGCAATGTTCCTTATAACAACTTCTAATTTAATAATTTCTAAATTTTTACAAATTATTTTATTTTCATCTAAAACTCTTAAAAAATGATTCTCTACTCCATTTTCTTTTAATAAATTGAAGAAAAATGCTGAAAATTTCGCATTTAATTTACCTTTACCCTCAAAAATTTCAAACTTTTGAGCGTTAAAAGCTGTAGCAGAATCTTTAAATTCCAATATAACTTCATTATCTGATAATTTATAAACTTTTTTTGATTTTCCTTCATACATTAAATTCATTTTGATAATTTTAAAGTTTGGGCAAAATTATTCTAAATTTTGTAAAATTATTCTTACTTTCTAATAATTTAACTTTTCCTTTGTGCATTTGAATAATTCTATTTACTAAAACCAAACCAATCCCCCACCCTTCCGCTTTTGTTGTAATATTTTTAGAAAATAATTTTTTTGATAATTTTGGCGATATTTCAAATCCATCATTTATAATATCAATAATATAATTTTTTTTATTTTCAATTATTTCAAAACAAACTTTTGAGCTATTTGCCTCATAACTATTTTTAATAAAATTTTCAAATACCCATTCAAACAATTCAAAATCTCCCTTAACTTTTGCATTCCCATTTATAAATATATTAAAATCTCTTGAAAATCTATCTTTTAAGCGATTAAAAGCATTTAAAATAGCTTCATTTATAGAAAATTCTTTAAAATTTATACCACTTCCAATTTTTGAAAATCTTTTTAAAATTGAAGTTATTCTATTTAAATCATTTTCAATTTCATAAAATCTATCCTC
>JAUQPS010000190.1 GCA_030550205.1 bacterium | reverse complement strand
TTCACATTGGATTTTAAAAATTAATCAAATATATCAAAGAAGTCAGTCCATTTCTTTTTCTTCTTTTTATAATAATCATCATCATAATGTCCAAATCTTCTATAATCCTCTTCCCAATCCATTTCAATTTCTTTTATTCTGTGCATAATTTTTTCAAATTCTCCCCTATCAAGCCATATTCCACCACATTGAGGACAAACATCAATTAAAACCCCAACCTTAACCACTTCATTCATAAACACATTGCAATTTGGGCATTTTTTCATAGTTAGAAAATTTTAAAGTAACAAATTCTTTTTTTTACTTTTTCATTTCCAATTTTATTTTTATTTCTTGTTCTAGATGTAAATTTTAGCTACTTTGTTTCAACTGATCCTGCTGATTCCTCATATAACAAAAGGGCAAAAAATGTTATTGTTAAAGTTATAGATAGTAAGAATAATATAATTATGGATACAACAGATACACTTGGAAGATTTAATATTGTAGGAAACTTATGCTTTCCATATAAAGGAAGAGTTGAAATGGGTTCACAAGCTTCAAGCTCAGAAGGTTGTAAATCCTGTCATTATCCGGGAGGAAATGCAAATTCTTATATTTACATATTGCCTTAATTATGAGGTTTTAAATTCAAGTTCTAAAATAACATTTAAATTAAGTGCCACTCTTCATGAAGTTTTGGGAAATGCTGAAAATATAAATTCTGAGATATATTACGATGGTGATAGTATAAGTGGATATGTAAAAGTTCTTTCTAAATCACTAAAAACAGGAAATAGCATAAGAGATGCCCAAATGTATAAAGTAATAAATTCAGATAAATATCAATTCATAGAGTTTATTCCTGATAGTTTAAGAGATAGTAAAATTTTTGGAAAGTTTAGGCTTTCAGGTGTTGAAAGATATTTAATAGTTCCAATAAATTTAAATTTTAGTAGTGATTTAGCAAATGTAAGTGGAAATTTTATTATTTTGCTTTCAAGCTTTAATTTAAAAAGACCTAAATTTGGGTTTTTAGAAGTTTCTGATACAGTAAATATAGATTTTAATTTGGTTTATAAATGTAAAAAGTAATTTATAATCAAATACTTATAGACCAAAATTGGGGGACTTGACTTTTAAAAAATGATCCCTTAAAATTTTAATTATGATAGTTTTTATTTTTATATCTCAAACAAATGTAATTCAAACAGATTGGTATGGAGGACCTTTGAGGAGTAATTTATCTGGCTCTTGTATTACAAATCCTACTGATTTAAATTGTTCAAATGATTGTCCTCTTGTATCAAATCCTCCATATGGAAGTTTCTCAAATCAATTTTGCAAATACGATGGAAATATATTTTATTTATTTCAAGGAAAGATAAGATTAAGGGGTGTATTTAGAACAATAGCTGAACACTCCTTAGATCCAACAGTAGGGGGATGGGATAATGATCCAGATATTTATGATGTAAATAAAGATGGTTTTTTAGATTTAGTAGTTACAGATGAAAGTGGAAATAATAAACATGCTTGGATATATTTTAATACAAATGGATGTGGAAATTTTTCTCAAAATACAAGAGTAACAGCAGTAAGTGATATTGAGAGTATAGATGAAATAGATGAAGGTGATGCGGATGGAGATAATGATATTGACCTTTTTACAGTAGGACATAGTAGTTATGATGAGGATGTTGTGCTTTTGATAAATAATGGAAACTCAAATAGTTGGTCTAAGTGTGTAATTTGTATGAATTTAAATGGAGATTGTAGTAATTCAACACCTGGAAGTGGTGAAGCAGAAGGTATTGCAGTTGGGGATTTGGATAATGATGGAGATTTAGACATAGCGGTAACTCATCTTAATGATGGAAGTGTTTATTGGTTTGAAAAATTACCAAATAATGCCAATTCTGGTTTTGGTTGCAATAACATAGATGGGAAAAGTCATAGATATAATAGATATCAAATTTATGCAGGAGGAACGGGAATTGCTTGGGATGTTTGGATTGCAGATTTAAATAATGATGGGAGAAATGATATAGTTGCCACTACTCAAAGGGAAGTTATGTATTTTAGAAATAATGGAGGAAATCCACCTACATTTACAAAAATTACAATTGAAAATAATTCAAGTGCAAACTTTTATGCCTTATGGGTAAAAGATATAAATTCAGATGGGGATTTAGATGTAATTGTAACAGATAGAACAGGAAAAGTTAAAATATATAGAAATGATGGTCTTGGAAACTTTCCTAATACTTCATGGATAACCCTAAATGTTAATAATCCTATGGGGGTAGTTGTAGCAGATTTGGAACCTGATGGAGATCAAGATATATTTGTAGCAAGTTATGT
>JAUQPS010000189.1 GCA_030550205.1 bacterium | reverse complement strand
GTGTTGGCGAATGTGGCAAGTGAAAATTGAGTAAAAACTATCATAACCTAAGTTTGCTACTTTTAGGACAAGAGCTAACCTAAGCAATGAAAATTATATTGAACTTATTGCGCTGTAGCTTTTTTTTGTTCTGAAGCTGTTCTCATTGTAACTTGCCTCTCATGTAAAGAGGTTAGAGATCTCAGGTTCAACTTATTGAGGACCCAAAAGCTTTCCTCCCAGTCTTTTGTAGATTTATCGATATCTTTCTCCAAGCTTTTTTAAGGGATTTTAATGAGCATTATCATACAAAGCTTACCTTGAATTTGAAAAAACAAAGATGGAGAAGGAAAGAGAGTGTAAGTGAAGTGAGGGGATTTAGGTTGGCCTCAAAAGAAAAAATGTCCTTTTATGAGATCTTTTCGTTACTATCTTATCTCTACCCTTTTTAGGTTTCCTTTTTAAACTTTATGATGACAAGTGTATATCTCAATGCTAAGATGAAGAAGAAGTTTTCGGGAGAACATCTTGCTTTGCCTGAATTAGATGTTTAGGGGGGAAGTATTGTGGGGAAGAAAATCCAGAGAGAAAAGAGATATTAGTGGGATTCATGGAGTAGCGGAATATTTACCTATGAGATAAGGATTCTAAAAATAAATATAACACATCAGCTTCATTAAGTATTCCGATAAGGCACAATAGATAAGACTGAAATAAAAAATCTTAAAATCTTAGATGATTACTTAACTTATTTTTCTGAGCCAATAAGACAGATGGGGATTGAAAAGTGAATGATTATGTTCTTTTAACTTATAAAAAATTTGCTAATAGTTGATCAACTTACAATCAGAGTTGGCCAGCTCGGTGAAGCACAAAGGAAAACCGAAGAACAACTTATAATGCTAATTGAAGAATTTAGGCAAATAAGAAAATAGTTCGGTGATTTATTAGATACAATAAGCAAAATCTCCCATATTTATGAAAAAAAATATTTCTAGTTCTTATAACTTATGATATCTGAGTAAGCCAAAGTTTCTAATAGTATGGGAGGGCATAAAATATCTTGTTTAACTAAATTTACAATTTTTATTGTAATTGCAGTTGTTTTTCTTGAGAATTTTTCTTTCGCCCAATTTTCCGAGACC
Organism: bacterium; assembly: GCA_030550205.1. Classification (GTDB taxonomy): domain Bacteria; phylum Hydrothermota; class Hydrothermia; order LBFQ01; family DSFT01; genus DSFT01. Next base: position 1,219 of record JAUQPS010000189.1, on the reverse strand, counting down.
ATCCCAACTGACTACTGGATTTACCACATTATTGAAGAACTTAAACTTCGTGGTTACTTTAGGGAGCTACCACAGGGGTATAAACCATATTCAAGGATTGAAATATCAAGGCATATAGTTAAGGAGAACACAAGGGTAAAGAATGATTTTGAAAGAAAGCTTTTCAAAATTCTTGAGGAAGAATTTAGAGATGAAATTGATTTTTTATACACGCAGGTACAATCAAACTCAACTAACCTTTTGAGAGATACCGATGATTTTAAACTCAAAGCTGGTGTTATGCTTTCTGAATACGCTTGGCGTGATGGTTATTCAAATCGTCTTTTAAGGTTTAGGGGCAGAGCAAAATTTTCACTGTATTATAGTGATAAGTTTACACTTTATAATAATTCTCTAATGGATCAAAATTTGCTTGATGATACAACTTACACTGGTAAGAAATGGCTCGGCTTTTTTGCTGGTTACACCGAGCAAGGTTATTTAAAATTAAATGTCGGACCTATGTCGGTTAAATTGGGGAGGGATTATATAAAGTGGGGATATGGAAAGGGCGGGAATTTGTTAATTTCGGATTACGCAATTCCATACGATATAATTCAAATTGATTTATTCTCCAAGAAAATTAAATATAGCTGGTTTATCTCTCAACTTGATGATAGGATACCAGATAGTATTAAAGTACTAGAAACAGATAGATTTGATACCGTTGAAGTATTAAAATCTCGTAGGTACTTGTCTGCCAATAGGTTTGAGATAAGCTTATGGAGCAAGCTTTATTTAGGACTTGGACAAGCTATTTTATATGGTGGAAATCGCCGTAATATTGATTTAACACTTTCAAATCCAATAGCATTTTTTTATGAATTTCAAATAAATGATGGAAAGGAATCAAATATATTTTTTTATGCTGATTTAACTTATTATCCAATTCGAAATTTAAATTTGTATGCTGAATTTCTCATAGATGATTGGATGTACCAAAGAAAAATGAAACAGGAACTTGAACCCAATACATACGCGTTTCTAATTGGATTTAAAATTGGGGATATATTAAATATAATTGGTAGTGAATTAAATGCAGAGTATACTCAAATTAGAAATAGAACTTATAATCATGAATATGATCACAATAAATATCTTCGTTTCAAAAGACCAATTGCACATCCACTTGGGAACAATTTCCAAAGTTTTGAATTATGGCTAACGCAATGGATTTTGA
>JAUQPS010000188.1 GCA_030550205.1 bacterium | reverse complement strand
TTGAAACAGCAAGTATACCATTTGTCAAAATTCCCTGATATTTTAAATTTAGAGCTAAAAAATCAAAATATTTTTTAAAAAATTCATCCAGTGAACTGGTTAATCTTTTGATTGCTCTATCTAAAATCCCATGAACTCTAATATCATATGTGAGATTTAACCCTTCTTCCAATTCCTTAGTATAAATTGAAAAAGTCTTCTGTTTTAAATTTGCCACTTCATTCATACGAGAAGAGTAAATTTTATAACCTATAAAATATATTCCCAACAAAAGAATTGAAAATAATAGAAGCCATATGGATAATTTAAACATAATAAAAATCACCACTAAGAAGAAAGATATATATCCGGCAAGATCAGAAAAACTTTGACTTATAAGTGGAGAAACATTAAAACTATCATCAATAAATTTCTGCATTTCCCCCCCAGCTGGTCTCTTTATAATTTCTCCATAAGACGCAGTATGATATTTTTTATACATTTCTATCAGTATTTTTCTCAAAACTTTTAAACTGAGTATATATCTTGTTATTCTCTGAAATAATAGCAAAATGAGAGTGCTTATCTGTAAAAAAAGATAAATAATGGCACCATATTTTAATTTATTAAATTCTTTATAAACAAGGGAATCAATTATAATTTTATAGAAATATGGAATAATTCCTGCAAAAATGTGAAATAATATTTGAAGGGCTATAGATAAAAAAAACAAAAAAATTAGCCTTTTCTCATCAAAAATAAACCTTTTCCATAAAAAGTTTATGAGTAATTTAAATTTTTCCATAATATGTTTTTTTAATTAATAAGTCTATTCGTTTAGATAGAGTATATTTATACTCCCAGCATCTTTGTTTTGAGTTTGTTATTTTAGGTAATAAACAATATCCATTGCAATAAGGAAGTAATTTACATTTTTTGCAGGATTTAAAATTGTAAGGTCTATCCCATGGATTTTCATAAAAATATTTCAATAATTCTAAAATATCTATATCTTCTTTCACATTCCCAATTTTAAATTCTTCAACTCCAACTAATTCCTCGCATTTATAAATATTACCTTCAGGATCAATAACAAAACCAGCAAGTGTCATAAAATTACAAATATTATAAAGTGGCAAAATAGAAAGTTTGAAATTTTTTTGGATAGCATAAACACATAATTTATAAATCTCTTTTGAAAGTTCATATCCTTTTATACAACTTTGAGTAAAACATTTATTAAATGGAGACTCGAACACTCCTTTTAATCCAATATCAAAATTTTCTCTTTTATTTAATCCATCTTTTTCTAATTGATCTAACAGATCATAAATCCCTTCCACATTTTCTTTATACACATTAATTCTCAAACCAAAGGATAAATTTGGAAAATTCCTTACACTATTTACTAAATTTTCATAAATTATATTAAAAGAACCTCTCCCATTTTTGAAAGGTCTTGTTTTGTTATGAGAGGTTTGATTTCCATCTAAACAGGTTTGTATTCTTTTAATGTGAAGATTACTAAATTCTTTAATTATTTGTGGAGTAAGCAAGGTGCCGTTAGTGAGAATTGCCGCTGTTATTTTTTTACTTGTTTTTTTTATTATTATATCTGTTATATATTGAATTGTCTTGAAATTTAATAAAGGTTCTCCTCCATACCACACTAATGAAATTATTTCAGTTTCTTTTGACAACTCTGCTTGCTTTACCACCCATTCTGCTACACTCATACCAGTCTCTTTATCCATTCTTGAAAATTTCCTTCCTTCTTTTTCAAAACAATAAATGCACCCTAAATTACATTCTAAGGTGGGACATATTACAAAATTTAAACTCCTTCTATTTGTTCGAATTCGATCAAAAAAGAATTTGGCTATATCATCTTCATTAATCTCGCAAGGAAGAATTATAAAATTTTTTATTAATTCATTTAATTCTTGCTCATTTAATAATTTGAGTGTTAAAAATTCTGTGAGAGAAAAAGTAGTTTTCTTCTTCTTTAGAAAAAAATCGTAAGTACTCAATGGAAAAGAATACAAATACCCATTCAAAGCATTATATATAAAACCTTTATCTTTAATTTTTCTATAAATGAGATATTTTGATAATTTAAATTTTTTGCTCAAATCATTTTTCATTTTTCAACCTCCACTTCTATTATTCACTGATAAAAAAATGATAAGGGGGCAAGAATTATACTTGCCCCCTTTCTTCTATCTATTCTACCTTAACTGGAGAACAGTATACTCCACATCCACACACTGGGGGCCCACCCATTATTTCCCCTGTCAGTTCATTTCCTGTAACGATTCTTTCCATTTTACCTCCTTTTTTATTTTCCCTGAGTTGGGCTTTAACCAATTTCTCAGGGTTTT
>JAUQPS010000187.1 GCA_030550205.1 bacterium | reverse complement strand
ATAGTGGGGGACATGACCATGATGGCAATAGACCTGTTGGTATATTTGAGCAAAATCATGGACAGACAAACGAAAATGGAGAATTCAGAACTTATTATTATGCTACTCAATTTGGAGGAATAGAAAGGATAATTGCTTCAGGAGGAAATATTTCAGATAGTGCAGATTTAACTGTAAGGGTCCCTGGATTGATTTTATTATATGATTACCCTGATTATATTAAAGTGGGAGGAACACAAAATCATCATGGACCACCTGATTGGCAGGAGGATCATAATCACTTTTGTATGCCAGAAGTTGCTAATGCAATATTTGAAATAGCAGAGGAATATGTGGATAGTGGAGGGGAAAGAATTTATATAAATGATTTATCCCTGCCCTATGGTGGATTATTTGATATAGAAGGAAATTGGGATACCCCGCATAATTCACACAGAAAAGGAGAAAATGCAGATATCGCTGGAAATTGTGTAATACATCCCCCAAATAGACCCGAAGAAAGGGGGAGATTTTGTAGAGAAAACCAAATGATAAATATTATAGATGTGGTAGCGAGGAATTTAAATTTACAAATTAACTGGTCTTATGAATATGATAGGCAAGGTAATCCTCGACATCATTATCATTTTACTATAAGAGGAAGAAGATAAAATGAAAAAATATAAATTACTTTTAATTTTTTTAGCTAGCATTTTAAAGGCTCAAACCAGCTCTTCCATATATTTTTTAGCACCTGTAGTTGATAGTTTTGAGCTTTCTGTAAAGGTTTTCGTTAAAGAATCTATTGATATTCAAAACAATATTCATTATATTTATGAATACACCATAATAAGTACCCAACCTGACGCACAACCGATTAAAATATTTGAAATTCCCTGGTTCGCAAAATACTCGCTTTCTGGTCTATATCATTATCATAAAGGAGATACATCTTATTCAAAATTGGGATACCCTACAATCTCGAAAAGAGCATCATGGATAAAGTTACATATTCTTCCCCTTGAAACGATTCCTGGATTTATCTTCATAAGTAAAGAGATCCCGGATATTTCTTACTGGTATGCAGAAGGTGAACCTGTGGATACATTTCTTCGTGTTCCTATTTTATTTGGAGAAGAATATGAAGATACATTAGAAAAATACTATTACAATAAAACACCATTTGGTCCGGGAAAATATGGCTATACAGTAGGTCCTGGTCCTTTACCGCCTGGTTGGTGGAAAAAGTGGAGTTGGGGTGATTCCACATATTTTGTTTCAGATTCAGGGTTTTATCATTTAATTGAGAGGTTGAATAAATGTTTTGAGCTGAACTGGTTAAAGCAAAGAGCGAGGGATCATTTATTAAGAATATATGAGAGGGCATTAGTAAATTACAGGACTCATGGAATTGAGCATGCGCAAAGGGTTTTAAATCAGGCTATAAGTTATCTTAAAAGGGAAAGAGGCAAATTAGTCTTTGAAGAGGCTTTCTTTATTTTATATTACAGAACAATCTTTGTAAGAGACCACCTTTGGGGTTTTCATGGAAAAAAATAGTAAGGGGGTGAGAAAGTTCTTGTAGGAACTTTGTAGATTTTTTTAACCTGAAAGCTAAGCCTATTAAAGTTAAAACTTTAAAATTTTTCTTCCCTCAATTTTAACATTTTCCAATTTGTCTTCTTTTATAAGTTTTTCTAAAATTTTTAATGCTTTTTCCTTTTCATCAAATTAACTGGATTGATTTTATTATATGGTTTCTCTCATTATATTAAAGTGGGGGGAACACAAAATCATCATGGTCCACCTGGGTGGCAGGAGGATCACAATCACTTTTGTATGCCGGAAGTTGCTAATGCAATATTTGAAATAGCAGAGGAATATGTGGATAGTGGAGGGGAAAGAATTTATATAAATGATTTATCCTTGCCTTACGGTGGATTGTTTGATATTGAGGGAAATTGGCAAACCCCACACTCCGAACACAGATTGGGAAATAATGCAGATATAAGCGGAACCGGGAGAAATGGAAGATTTTTAAGGGAAAGAGTGATGGAAAGAATTATTCCCATTGTGGGTCGAAGACTTAGAATTTATATAGATGCACCTTTTGAAAGTGAAAAACATCATTATCATTTTTATTTCATACCTTATTGAAAGGAGGAGGCAATATGAAAAAATTTTTACTTTTATGTTTAATTGTGTGTTTCAATTTATATTCTCAAAGAGAAGAAGTCCAAATAATTGTTCCTGTCGAGGATAATTTTGAACTTGAGGTAAAAACTATAATATCTATAGATAGTTTAGATACCACCCGATTTATATTTAAATATACACTGATCAGTTCCCCTTCAAGTGGTCAGCCAGTTAGACTTTTTGAAATTTCCCCTCCTTTTGGGAAAGATGGTGA
>JAUQPS010000186.1 GCA_030550205.1 bacterium | reverse complement strand
TCATTTTTTGAAATTCTTCTTCAATTTCTTTCTTTAAATGATATAAATTCTCAAATTTCCTTTCACTCATTATAATAGCAATAAACTTAAATATATTATACAAAATGCGATTTTCTGGATCTTTAAAGGGATATTTTGAAAATTTAAAGAAATGCTTAAAATCAAAACTACAAAAGTAATCATAAAAATGTCCTTCACTAAGCTGTTTTGAAATGTTTATTAAGCCAAGATTTCTTAATGTTTTAATAAGGGCACTCTTTATAGTGGGTTCATTTGAATACCTTTTTAAAACATTAAATGTTTGCTTTGAAATTGCTGGATTTATAAGATCTAAGAATAAAAATCTATATAAAATAAATGTTTTAACGCTCTTTGGTAGTTTTAATATATCTTTTTTGTATTTTAAATATAGAAGATAAGCTTCTTGATCCTTATTAAGATAAAGTAGTAATGTTATTTTTAAACCTATAAGCTTCAAGTAAGTTAAGTTATAATTTCTTTTTTTAGCAATTTCTAAATATTTATTTACTTTTTCTAATATAGTTTGATAACTAACACTTGAAAGCTCAATCTCCAAATTTAATTTTTCTGGTATTAAATATAAGGGAATAAACTTTTCTGGCATTTTCTTTAAAATTTCTAAATTGCAAGGCTTATAAAATTTTAAAATATATCGTGCTTCCTTAAAATATCCACTATCAATAAGAAATTCCAAAAAGTTTTCTAATTCATAATTTAATTTCCTCTTATATATTCCATATTTTGAAAGTTTATTTCTAATTGTTTCAATGGAAATTAGTTTGCTATATGTTTTATAATAAATTTTTTGAATTTCAAATAAATTTGAATAAGGAAATTTCTCCTTTATTATATATAGTTTTAATGCTAACTTATCACCTTTAAAGAATCCATTTCTTTTAATTTTGTTTATTGTATTTCTATTTATTTTAAGCATTTTTGAAACTTTCCTTGCTGAATGTAGTTTTAACAATTGATATATTTCAAACCTTTGAAAAATTTTCAATCTATTAAAACTTGGCATATTTAATTTTGAAATTTTAAAGTTTTTTAAAAAAATTTCCAAAAATTTTAATAAATTTTTAAAAATAAATAATTTATATAAATCAATTATTAACTTTTTTATTTTAAATAATAAAGCCGAAGGAGGGGATGATGAAGAGGTTAAGCCTGAGTGTATGCCTGATCTGTGCCCTCATAGGGCTAGCAAGGGCCAGTGGTCCAGATGATAATTCAAAAGGTGGTCCATATCATCCTTTTAATATCTCATATAAGAATAAATCTGTTTTACTTTCACAAGATGTATCTTATAGGGTTTATTCAGTAGATGGGAAATTGGTATTGAGCGGTTATGGTAGAACGATAAGTCTAAAAGCCCTAAAGCCTGGTATGTATATCATCAAGGCTTCTGGTTATGCCCCCCAGACCATTTTTTCAAAATAATCACCGTTCCACCTCCAGGGGCCCCCTTCCGGGGGCTTTGATATGTTAGAGCTTATTTTAACATTTGCAAAAGAAGATGTCTATTTTATAGATTCATATTTAAGGAATGTTGTTGTTTTTAGTTTAAGTAAAGCAAGAAGAATTAGTAAATTAATTAGATTTTATCCATTAAATTATGATTATTCTTCTTTTGTTTTGACATCTCCAAAATCACATATTTATAAGTGTAATAATAATATATGTGTTGAATTTGATAATTCACAAGTATTTACAAGTCTTCAATTAGATACTACAAGTGTATATATATTTAAGCCTTCTGATATTGATAAAAATATATTAAGTTTATTAAAAATTCCAGAAGGTGAGGAAGATATACTTATATTTAAAGTTTCTTTATCTATACTTCCTGATACTTCTAAACCAAAAATAAAATATGCTTATTCTTATGTTTCATTATCATTTGTATTCCCTTATGGATATGAGATTTTTAATTATGTTGCTGATATTGATGGGAAATGGAGAATGGTTAAAAATGTTATAAACTTTTATGCTTTAAATGTTCAAAAATTAAGTTTATATATTGCATTTAGACCCAATTATGATACATTAACACGAGAATTATATAAACTAAGCTCAGAAAATAATAATATAAAATGTTTTGAGCCTTATAAAATAAAAGATGAAATTGATTTTGATATTGGAAGTGCCCAGATAAAAGATGAATATAAACCTATACTTGAAAAAATTTATTATGATATTGATTGGAAAAATATAAAAGAGCTTATAATTGAGGGCTATGCAGATTCATTACCTATTAAAGGAGAGCTTGCAAAGAAGTATCCTTCAAATTGGGAATTATCATCTGCAAGAGCTTTATCTGTTGCTAAATATCTTATAAATCTTGGTGCTCCTTCTCATAAATTAAGAC
>JAUQPS010000185.1 GCA_030550205.1 bacterium | reverse complement strand
GGTGAAAAAGTGTTAAGGGCTTGATGTGGTTTTTGTGTATTATACCATAGAAGGTAATTCATCAAATAGTAGTTGAATTTATCAGGCTGAATAATCTCCTTTAAATTCCACTCAATTAAATGTTCGTGGAGAGTTCTATTAAATCTTTCTACAAAAGCATTACTCTGAGGATCTTTAGGATAATTAAAGAAATGAATAATGTTTAATTTATTAAGTAATTCTTCAAATTCTCCCATAAATTCGCTTCCGTTATCAGTTTGGACTCTTTTTACTTTAAATAGCATTATTTTTATTAGCTTTTCCAGAAAATCTCTTGCATTTCTGCTTGTTAATGAGAATTTGGCGTGAAATTACCTCTTCTCAATTTTTTCTTTTTCCTCTTCTCACTTATTACCACTTTACCAGTTTTTGCATAAAAAGATATTTTTGCTTTTGGATTTATAATTTCATTTCTATCTTTAAGATATCTTATTATTTTTGCAAAATTCAAAGTCGCGGAATTTCCCATCTCCTTTTCTTTATATATTCAATAACTTCAGGATAAAAAGTCTTTGTCTTCTCCTTATAGGTGCCCTTGATTTAGGAATAAGAGCAGAAACATCATAATTTTTTATAACATGGCATTTTAAATCCTTTCGGTCTCATGAAATAATTTTAAAGTATTTCTCTATCTTTATTCAATAATTCTATTATCTTTTTAAAATTTTTCGGGTTTTCTCTCTAATGGCACGGAAACTCATGTTTTATATCCAAAATACAATTTTTCAAGTTGATTTAGGTCATATTTATTAGAAGGAACAGCATAATCAATTATTTTTCCTGCCTCCATTGTAAAAATAAAATCACTTATTTTAATCCCTTCTATTATATTCTGTTCTACCATCAAAATTGTTGCAGAATATTCATTTTTTAAAACCTTTATAGTTTCCATAACTTTTTTAACAACTCCCGGTCCAAGTCCTGCTGATGGCTCATCAATTAAAATAAGTTCTGGTTTCCTTATAAATACCATACTTAAAGCAAGTTGAACTTTTTCCCCACCTGAAAGAAGTCCTGCTCTTTTGCTTTCAAATTTTTTTAATTCAGGAAATATTTCATAAATTTTTTCAAGTTCTTTTTTAAAATCTTTTTTATTCATTAAAATACCAGCAACATCAATATTCTCTTTTACTGTTAAATCCTTAAAAACAACTCCACCTTGAAAGTAATAGGCTATACCAAGTTTTGCTCTTTCAAAACATGGTAATAAACTTATATCTTTTCCTTTAAATAAAATCTTTCCTTCCCATGGTAATAAAATTCCTGCAATTGTCTTTAAAAGCGTTGATTTCCCTGCACCATTTGGTCCAACAAGCAAATAAATTTTATTTTCAACTAATTCAATAGATATATTTTCAATAACCCTTTTTTTATAATATCCGGAAGAAATATTCTCAAGTTTTAGCATTTCCAATTCCCATATATATTCTTCTTATTTCCTCATCTCCAAGTATATCTTCAGGTTTACCCATATCATATACTTCACCTTCTTTAAGAAAAAATAACCAGTCTGCAATTTCGCTTACTATGTTCATATTGTGTTCTATAAATATTATTGTTTTTCCCGATTTTGCCATTTCCTTCATCAATTCAATAAGTTTTTTAACAATATCAGGGTGCACACCAGCAGTTGGTTCATCCATTAAAAGAACTTCATATTTCCCCATAAGTAAGCGAGCAAGAGAAAGGAGTTTCTGCTGTCCATAAGAAAGATTTTCAGCAGGTGTATTTTCCTTTCCTTCAAGTCCTACAAATTTTATTAATTCTATTGCTTTTTCTCTATTTTCTTTTTCAATTTTTTTTATTTCCTTAAATTTAAATAAAATATTATAAGGATACTCAGCTGGATTATATTCCCCCAGTATAACATTTTCCAATACCGTTAATTTTTTGAAAACTCTTATATCCTGAAAAAGCCTGCCAATCCCCTTTTTACTTATTTCCCATGGATGAAGATTTGTTATATTTTCACCTTTAAAATATATCCTGCCTTTATCCACTTTTATAAGTCCGCTTATTAAATTAAAAATAGTTGTTTTACCTGCTCCATTAGGACCTATAAGTCCTGTAATTTTACCAGAATAAAAACCCATGCTTACATTATTAACTGCAATGACTCCCCCAAATGCTTTACTTACATTTTTCAAACTTATTATTTCCATTTTATTCAAAAGTGTATTCTCCAATAATTCCTTTTGGTCTGTATTTCATTAAAATTATAAGGAGAAGTCCATAGATAATCTGTCTTACATTTGGGGCAATTGTATTTGGAAGCCCGATAAATCTTAAAATTTCAGGTAAAATTATCATAAACACAGCTCCTGCAACAGGTCCCTTTAAATTACCTGCACCTCCAAGTATAACTATTG
>JAUQPS010000184.1 GCA_030550205.1 bacterium | reverse complement strand
ACTATAATTACCCTATTTTTTATACCAACAGTTTATTCAATTTTTGAAAGCTTTAAACAAAGGAGAAAGAAATGAATACTTACTTTATATTTGTTGATGCTGCATATGAAATGGATTTTAGGCAAGAACTTGATAAAATTGTAAAAGAATATTTTATAATTCCAAAAGTTTTATACAAAGGAGAAGTTTCTCAATTTGATGATATAATTTGGCCTGGATATAGAGTAGGAATTATTTTAAGAGCAAATGAGAGTTTGGAAGAATTTTTAAAGAAATGGGGAAATAAAGTTTTATATTTTAGAGTTTAAATATTCCACCTGGTTCAGAAGATGAGTGCCGTCACTTTTATGGTGAAATTCTTGGATTAAAGGAAATTGAAAAACCAGAAGCCTTGAAACATAGAGGTGGTATTTGGTTTGTTATAGGTGACTTAGAAATTCATATGGGTACTGAAAATATACAAGACCGTGAAATTTCTCGTCGCCATGTTGCATTTCAAGTTGATAATTTAGCTATTTTGCGTCAGCGATTAACCTTTTATGGTATAGAGATAGAAGAAGCAATCCCCATTCCTGGATGGGATAGATGTTACTGCCGCGACCCTTTTGGAAATCGTATTGAGTTTATACAACGGATAGATTAATCTTCAATTTTCATAACTTGTAAAAATATCTCACTTGGAACTTCTACTCTTCCTATCATTTTCATCCGCTTTTTACCTTCTTTTTGTCTTTCTAATAATTTTCTCTTTCTTGTAATATCTCCACCATAACATTTAGCTGTAACATCTTTTCTTATAGGGGGGATTCTCTCACTTGCTATTACTCTTTTACCAATACTTGCTTGAATTTTTACTTCAAATAATTGTCTTGGAATTAAATTTCTTAATTTTTCTACAATTTTTCTTGAAGTTTCATATGCTTTTTCCCTTGGCACTACAAAACTTAAAGCATCTACCTTTTCGTTTGCTACATATATATCAACTCTTACTAAATCGCTTTCTCTAAATCCAATAAACTCATAATCCATAGAAGCATAACCTCTACTTAAAGACTTTACTTTATCAAATAAGTCAAATATAATTTCATAAAGTGGTATTTCATACTCAAGTTCAACAGTTTTGCTATCAAGATAAAATATATTCTTTTGAATTCCTCTTCTACTTTGAAGTAAAGTTATTAAGTTTCCAAGATATTCAGATGGGGTTATAATTTTTAATAAAACATAAGGCTCAAATGCCTTTTCATAATAATCTGGAAAATCTTTTGGATTATCTATTAAAACTTCCCTTTTATCTGTCAAAATTACTTTATATTCAACATTAGGCATAGTTATTACAATATCTAAATTATGCTCCCTTTTTATGCGTTCTTTGAAAATTTCAAGATGTAATAATCCAAGAAAACCAATTCTAAAACCAGGTCCAAGGGCAGGTGAATTTTCGGGAATATATTTTAATGCGGCATCATTAAGAGATAATTTTTCTATTGCTTTTCTTAAATTTTCAAATTCGGATGGATTTATAGGATATATACCAGCATAAATCATAGGTTTTATTTCTCTAAATCCTTCAATAGCAACAGTTTGCGGATAATTTGAATCAATTATTGTATCTCCAACTTTTGCTTCTCTTATTTCTCTTATATTTGCTACAATATATCCAATTTCACCAGCACTGAGTTTATCAGATTTTATTCTTCCTTTTGGATGAAAGTAACCAACTTCTAAAACTTCATATTCTCTATTTGTAGCCTTAAATAAAATTTTCATTTTTGGTTTAATTTCACCATCAAAAACCCTAACATAAGGTATAACTCCTAAGTATTCATCAAATATCGCATCAAAAATTAATGCCCTTAGTTTATTATCACTTGTTTTGGGATGGGGAATTTCTTCAATTACTCTATTTAATAATTCTTCTACATTCCAACCGTATTTAGCAGAAATTTTAGAAATTTTTACATTTCCAATTAGCTCTTTTATTTGATTTTCAACCCTTTCAACTTCTGCATTTGGTAAATCAATTTTATTTATTGCAGGAATTATAACAAGATTTTGTTCAAGGGCTAAATATAAATTTGATATTGTTTGGGCTTCTATACCTTGACTCGCATCTACTAATAATATTGCACCTTCAACCGCTTTTAGACTTCTTGAAACTTCATAAGTAAAATCTACATGTCCTGGTGTATCAATTAAATTTAAAATATAACCCTTATATTCCATTCTCACAGGATGCATTTTTATTGTAATACCTTTTTCTCTTTCTAAATCCATACTATCTAAAATTTGCTCTTTAATTTCTTCATCTCTTAATGTCTTTGTAATTTCTAAAAATCTGTCTGCTAAGGTAGATTTCCCATGGTCAATATGAGCTATAATACAAAAATTTCTAATTTTTGAAAGCATATTACAAAATTTTAAAGTTTATACGCCCCAAGAAGGGG
>JAUQPS010000183.1 GCA_030550205.1 bacterium | reverse complement strand
AAATAAAACCTTAAAGTAGTTTCTGAGGTAATATTGATATCTGAAATATAACCAAAACTACAACTTTGACCAATTCCAAATACCCTCTCATTTAAAGCAGGTGAATATTGCCAATCTATATTCTCAACATGATAATTCCACCTATAAACCCAAACATTCCTGGGCCTTTCCTTTATTACAATTGGAGGAAGTTTTAATTCTTTCACTTTCGGTTGTGTTGATTGTAAAATTACAATCCAAAACATCTTAATAAAGTTTAAAGTATATACTTTAAACTTTCACTTATCATGAGAAGCCTTTTAGTTGCTCTTGGAATTTTACTATTCTTAGCTTTAATTTTTATTTTTCCTCTTATTTCTTTTTATAATAATGCAATCGCTAAAAGGGAAGCTATAAGAAATCAGTTTTCACAAATAGATGTTGTATTAAAAAGAAGGTATGATTTAATTCCAAATCTTGTTAGCACTGTAAAAGGAGTAGCTATTCAAGAGCAAGAAATTTTTCTAAAAATAGCAGAAGCAAGAACAAAATATGGTTCTGCAATAACAACAGAAGATAAAATAAAAGCAGCAAATGAGCTTGAAGGCTTTCTTTCAAGGTTATTAGTAATTGTTGAGAATTATCCTCAATTAAGGTCTTCTGAAAGTTTTTTAAAATTAATGGATGAACTTTCGGGCACTGAAAATAGAATAGCAGTTGAGAGAAGAAGGTATAATGAAAAAGTAAGGGAATATAATACATTTATAAAAACATTTCCAAATAATATATTGGCAAATTTATTTGGTTTTAAGGAAGAACCTTATTTTGAAACACCACAGGTAGAAAGAGAAGTGCCAAAAGTGGATTTTGAAAATTTAAGAGGAGGAGGAAAATGATAAGAATAAACACCTTAAATATACCATTTATTGAAGATGAGGAAATTGAAATTGTAGAAAGGAAGGGTATGGGTCATCCTGACACTATATGCGATAATATCGCTGAAAATTTTAGCATAGAATTATCTAAATACTATTATGAAAATTTTTCTAGAATTCTTCATCATAATGTAGATAAAGCGGTTTTAATAGGTGGTAAAGCAATACCTAAATTTAAGGGAGGGGAAATTATTGAACCTATTGAAATTAAAATTGTAGGGAGGGCAATTTCAGAAATAGATGGCAAGAAGGTTCCAATTGACGAAATTTATGAAAAGGCAGCTAAAAAGTATTTAAATGAAACTTTTAAAAATTTAGATGTAAATAAGCATGTTAAATTATCTTTGAAAATAAGGCCAGGAAGTATTGATTTAGTGGGTTTATTTAATAAAGGGGATGTTATTCCAAAAGCTAATGATACATCTTTTGGTGTTGGTTATGCCCCTTTATCTAGGCTTGAAGAAATTGTATATAAAACTGAAAATTTACTATTTAGTTTAAGAGATAAATATAATTTTATTGGAGAGGATATTAAGGTTATGGGGGTTAGAATAGATAGTAAAGTGAAAATTACAATTGCATTAGCTTTTATTGATAAATATGTTGATAACTTAAATGATTATCTACATAAAAAGGAATTTTTGAAAAAGCTTGTTTTTGAAGAAGTTTCAAAATTTGCAAATTATGAGCTTGAAGTTTTTATAAATACTGCTGATATTATTGAAAATGAAATTGTTTATATAACTGTTACGGGAACAAGTGCAGAGGCAGGAGATGATGGGCAAGTAGGAAGGGGAAATAGAATAAATGGTTTAATTACTCCATATAGACCTATGTCGCTTGAAGCACCAGCAGGTAAAAATCCAATTAGCCATGTAGGTAAATTGTATAATATAACATCAAATTCAATAGCAAAAGAAATTGTTGAAAGTTTAAATGTTAAAGAAGCTTATGTATATATGGTAAGTCAAATTGGAAAGCCTATAAACGAGCCTCAAATTGTAAATGTAAAAGTTAGGGTAGAGGATAATAAATTAAAAACTATTGAAAGTGAGATAGAAAAAATTGTAAGGAAGCACTTAGAAGAAATGCCAAGTTTATGGAGAGAAATTATTCAAGGTAAAGTTAGCATTTGTTAAAAATAAAATTATATGGAGGATTATATATTGGAAGAACAATTGATTTAGTCCATCTACCTACAAGTACATTAAAAAAATCTTTGACAATATGAGTTTAACCATCTTACTACCTAAGCAAGAAATTCAAATTAGGATTTCCTTTCAAATCCTATCTCATTATCTTTAATATAAAAGTAGCCCAAAAATTTTTCATTTTTATTTGGGAAATCTATTCTATAATGAACACCTCTACTTTCTTCTCTTTTCAAAGCGAATGTAAGAATAAGTTTAATTAAATTTTCATTTTTTATTTTATTGATAGCATTTTTTAAGCTTTCACCATCTCTTATTATAAATCCAAAATTATCTAAAATTTCTCTTTCTTCTTGTGTTATTTGTGGAATTTCTAAATTACTTTTATATTCTA
>JAUQPS010000034.1 GCA_030550205.1 bacterium | reverse complement strand
CCCTCTTCTTCAGGAATTTCACTGCCTTCAAGCAAAAGCTCCCTTTTTGACTTTGGAAACACCCTAAAATCCTCATCATCAAAAACAGGCTCTTTTATGCTTTCAAGCCTCTTTATTACTTCTGCATTTACCACTTCCTCAAAGGGCTTTTTAAAGGCTACAAACTTAACCGTATAATCATCCAGCTCCTCTTTTGGCCTTTGAATCAAAACAATCACCGTATTTACATCTGCCTGTTTAAAGGAACGCTTCCGTAGGTTATCAATGATATAAATTGGTCGCATTCTTTTGAGTAAAAACTCCTGAAGCCCCGCTCCATATCCCACATCAAGCCAAGAGTTGGAGTTTATAAAGCAAAATATTCCACCTTCTCTCAAGAGAGAAAGCCCATGATAGTAAAAATATACATAAAGGTCACTCCTTTTGTCTATCGTAACATTCTTCCAAATACTTTTTACAGAACTTCCCAGTCTATCCTTATAATCTTCTTTCAACTCTTTCCATTCTTTTTCTGTGTATCTACTCTTATCTTCCAAGGGTGGGGCTATCAACTCCTGCTTTACGTAGGGCGGGTTTCCAATTACAATATCAAATCCACCTTTTGTGGCAAAAACTTCTGCAAAATCAATCTCCCAAAGGAAATAATCCTTTTGTTTTTTGGTTTTTAGACTATTTGAGACTTTCTCATATCTATCTTTTTCCTTTTCTAATTCTTTTATCTGGTCTTCAAGCTTTTTGATTTTGCTTTTTGTCTCTTTATTCTCTTCACCATAAAGATTTTTCTGTCCTTTTAACTGGGGAATTTGGTTATTAAATGAGGTTATTTTTTTATTTATGTCTTCAATTTTTTGATTTAAGATATCTGTAAAAATTTCCTGTTCAAGTTTTTCTATTTCTTCTAATTCTTTAAGGTCTGCAGCATACTTCCCTGAGAAAAAGTCATTTTTTCTATCTATAAGTTTTTTTATCTTATCTGCTATTGAACGAGGAATATATTTTGCGATCTCACCTCTTAAACTAATCTGAACACCACCAATTTCTTCAACCAAAGAGTCTCCTTGGCGAATTTTGAAGGAAAGGTTTGGCAAAAGAGGTTTTGTGTAAATATCCATATATTTTTCATCTGTATCAATTATCAAAGATAACCAAAGTCTTAATTCTCCTACCATTACAGCCCAATCCTTTACATCAACACCATAAAGATTTTCAAGTATTATCTTTTGCTTTAAGGCAAAGAGATTTTCTTCTTTATTTTCAATCTTTTTTGTCAATTCATAGTGAAGTTCTACCAGGATATTCATCATTCCAACCATAAATGAAGCAGAACCAACAGCAGGGTCTACTATCTTTACTTTATCAAGTGCTGATTTTACTTTTCGGGCTTCTTCTATAGCAAAATTTTGAATAGATTGAGGCATAAAAACAAAATCAATTAATTTATTTTTCTCTATTTTTGTCTCATTATAAAGGTATTCTATAAGTGATAACCTGCACATAAGGTCTATTTCTGCCCTTGGTGTGTAAAAAATTCCTATGCTTCCTCTTTCCTCTTCTGCAATAAGGGACTCATATACCTTTCCAAGCATTTCAGGGTCAACTGCAACTTCCACATCTAGAGGTAATGATTCATCAATTGTAAAATTAAATATTTCAAGAAATCCTTTTTTCTTATCACCTGTTTTAGAATCAGGCTCAAAGAGCCATTCAAAAACAGAGTCTGGCACATTGAAGCCAATTTTATCAAATTCATTTTTTGTAAATAATCCACCATTCAGAAAAGGCATTAACCTAAATGATTCCTGAATTTCTTCTGGAATATTTTTATCTATAAGTTCTGATTTTCTATTGAAAGCTCCAAAGAATAAACTACAAAGCCAAGAAGAATAAAAGGTATCTTTTTTATCTGGATTATTTTCAATATATTGTTTATATCTATTCCATAAATTTCTTATATAATTCCGATCTTGCTCATAATTTTTCCATTTAAGCCAGCCTTTCCTTTGAAGAAAATAAATAAAAAGAATTCTTAACAATAACTGTAAGGCAAAAAAGTGCTTCTTTTTATATTCTTCTTTTTCCTTTAATGATTTAATTAAAACTTCATTAAGAGCATATTTAAATGCCTCAAAAAATTCCTCAGTTACTTTTTCAACACTAAAAGCATCTATTATATTTTCAATGCTATCAAGCTTAAGCTCATAAAGTGCCTTCTTAAAAGTATAATAGGGTTTGTCCTTTTCTACAAAATAGGTATATCTCTTGTAGTGGCTAAACTCTGTCTTTCTGCCTTTATAAATCTTATGAACAAAAGAAAACCTAAAATTACCGTTTTTATCATAAAATACAAAAAAGCCACCGTCTTCAAAGCTTAGAAGCCTTTTTGCAAGCTCAAACTGTCTTTTTTTACTGCTTCTTTCCGATAGCTCCTTTTTGCTCTCTATGGCATATATGGCTATGGTACCATCCTTTAACTTTATATTTTCCTCTCCATAAGGCTTTAAAACATAAAGCTTTCCAAAGTATTCTTCATAATCCGCACTCGGCAAGACATCTCCCTCTTCTCTTAGCTCTATTCTTAGCTTTGCTTTAAAGAATTTTCTAAGATTGTTCGAGGAAAATTGGTTTATTAGATTTTCAATTAGCTTCTCCATTCTCTTGCCTCCTGTTTTCAATAGATATTATAATAAGCTTTTCTTTTTCTCTTTCTCTTATGGTTTTTCCCAAAAAGTCCTTTCCAAGCTCATCCATAAGGTCGTTTATGCTTTCTTTCAGCTTTTCTAAATTGTTTAGGTATTTTTCCCATTCTTTTATCCTTCTTATAACCTCTTCCGTAAGGGTCCCATAACTTTCTATATCCTTCTTTATATTCTCTAAGAACTCCCTTTCATCCTCGCTTAGCATCTGTCCATACTCCCTTTCCACAGTTCTTATCACACTAAAGGCAGAGTTTATGTTTCTTAAATTGTTTGCAAGCTTAGTTCTTTGCCTTTTTTCAAAAAGCTGTTTTAAAACCTTATTGTAGCTATTCCAAAAGTTTGGACTATGGGGTAATCTTGGTGTGTTTGGCTGTGCTTTTATAGACTCATATACATCTTCAAAGCCAACGAACTTTATACTCTCTTGCTCATTTTTTACTACAAAAAGTTCTGTGCCACTTTTTACCACCACTATTAACTCATCCCTATGGTATGGCTTGGCTACCTTTAGGCGTGTGGGCATATTATCAAGCCTTTGTATAATATCTCTATATTCCTTTTGATAGTCTTTCCATTCTTTGCGAAGTGATGTGATAAAGGATTCTTCTTCCAGCTCCTCTGGGTTCTTGGTTAACCTCTCATAAAGCTTTGATTCGTTTGGCTCCTCCTCTGGAGAAAATATCTTTGCATCCTCACCAAGTATATTGTGTATCATAAACATTTTGCTTTCGGCTATTTTCCTTTGGTTTGTTTCATTCTCACCCTTTTCCGTTGGGAAGAAGTTTAGGATATAAATCTCTTCATATACTTTTTTACCAATCCTGTTTATCCTTCCCACTCTTTGTATTACTCTTACTGGATTCCATGGAATATCGTAGTTTATGACCACACCAGCCCTGTGTAGGTTAAAACCTTCTGATAGTCTATCCGTTGTTATAAGTATATGGTATTTTCCTTCGTCTTCCATTTCTGCGTTAAAGTTGTTGTTTATCTTATCCACCATAATTTTAGAAAGCTTACCTGTGGCCGTCAATACCTTATCACCGAATACTTCTTGGAGTTTTTCATCAAGATAGTTGGCCGTATCCACATACTCGGTAAAGATCAAAACCTTTCTTCCAGCATCTATGTATTTTTTCACCTCTTGTATTAGTTTTTCCACCTTTGGGTCCTCTTCCAAAAGCTTCATCTTTTCCATCCTTTCCTTTATCCTCTTGAAAAGCTTAATGTCCTCTTCTATGTGTTTTTCAAATTCATTTCTTAGGTCTTCAAGTTTATAGACCTTCTTATATCTTTTGTCCTTTATATTTTCTTCAAACTTTTCAATGTATTGCTTTATAGCCTCTTCTATGCTTTCATCATCCTCTACTTCCAAAAGGTCTTCCATAAATTTTCTGTCAAGGATGAAGGTTTTTGTCCTTTCTACAAACTCCGAAACTTTATTATGTAATTCTATAAAATTGTTTATACTCTCATAAAATGCCTTAAAGCTACTTTCAAACCTCTTTACCAAAAGCCTTCTCATAAAGTTGTAAAGGTTCTTTTGAGATTCTTCCAGAAAGATATCTTTTTCCTTGTCTTTCAAATACTTTGAGGGATAGTATATTGCTCCCTTAAATTTTCCATCCTCTTCAAATGACCTTATGACCTCATCGTAAAACTCGGATTGCTCTTTGGTAAGTTCATAGTAGCATGCTATTGGGTCCTTCACCTTTGGCATTGGTATTTCTTCCCCGTAATACTTTAGGTCCAAGCGGTTCCTTCTTATGGTTATTGGTTCAATAATGCTCCTTATCTCCTTTGCTATTTCTTTAAACCTTTCTTCTATCTCCTTTTTTCTATGGCTTTGGGCTTTTTTCTTTTCTTTCAAAAGCTCTTTGAATTCATCCTCATATTCTTTAAAGGTGTTTTCAATGTCTTCATTAATGATTAGATTGGATTTTTTTGGCACCGTAAAAAGCTTTAAAAGGGCGTATATATCCGATGGTCTGTTGTTAAAAGGTGTAGCAGTAAGAAGTATTACCATCTTTCCCCTGCATATCTCATGCAAGTAGTGGTATCTTTGCGTATTCTCGTTTCTAAACCGGTGGGCCTCATCCACTATAATAAGCTCAATATCATCGTTCCTTTTGACAAGATCTAGCACTTCTTCAAGCTTTCCTAAGGACCTCACTTCCCAATCGTTTAGTTTAAAATCGCTTAAATACTTCTCCCATCCCCAGTTTGCATTTTTATCTCCCACAAGATGGGGTGGACAGATTACCAAGCCTCTTTTGCCAAACATTCTGGCAATACCACAAGCTATAACAGATTTTCCAAGCCCTACTACATCCGCTAAAAGCACTCCATTATACTCCTTTAAGCTCCTAAAACCTTGTAATATAGCCTCAACCTGGTATTTGTAAGGCTTATATCCTGCTTTCTCTAAAATCTCCTTTGCCCTTTCCCACTCTTCTTTCTCAAAGCTTGTGTTAAGGTCAAGGTAAAGTTTTAGAAGATAAAGCCATGCTTCAAAAGGTGTTATTTGTCTCATAAAAGTTTTTTCTCTTATAATCGTTTCTACTTTCTTTGGGCTTATCTCTATAGCATCCTCCCATAGCTTGTCAAAATACTCTTGAGCCTTTATTCCATACTCTTTCATTCCTATCTCTATGTTGAATTCATTTTGATAGTTGAGACCAGCTCTTGTAAGGTTACTACTTCCAGTTATAAAAATTGGATAATCTATCGCCTCCAATGATAGTTTAAAAATATAAAGTTTTGCATGGTTCGGTTCTCTTGTCTTTCTCAAAATAACTTTATTTTCTTTTAAAAGTTTTAAAAAAAATTCTACTTGATCATAAACCTCTTTTGTATCCAAATCCTGCGAATTAAAGGCTTTCTCAAGAGATTTTAAAAAGTCCTCCTCTGGTTTTTCTCCGAAAGTATGCTCATATATACAGTAAGTAGTAAGGTCTATATTTAAACCTATTAATACTTTCATAAAGCCTTCCTCCATATCTCCTTTTTCATACTTTTCTTTTAATGAAGAATAAATTTCTGGAATGGAAGATAAGTAAAAAAAAGCAGTTAAGAATTTTAACTCTTTACTATCCTTTATTAATTTAGATATTCTATCGCCTAAATTTTTATTTTCTTCATTCGTTATGAACATAGCTTTAAAATTTTAAAGTTTTATGAGAACTTTTTATATTAAAACCTTTGGCTGTCAAATGAATGAGCTTGATAGTGAGCTTATTAGACAAAAATTGATAAGTGAGGGATTTATTGAAGTTCAAGATGAAAAGAAGGCTGAACTTATTTTAATAAATACTTGTTCTGTTAGAAAGAAAGCAGAAGAAAAAGCTATTCACTTTTCAAGACAAATGAAAAATAATAATAAAACTGTTGTGATGCTTGGATGTTTAGCTCAGCATAAAGGGGAAGAATTATTAAAAGTTTCAAAAGCGGATTTAGTAATTGGAACAAGAAGTTATGAAAAATTAATTGATATATTATTGGATTTTGAAAGAAAATCAACAAAGAGAGCTATATGTGAAGATTTAGGGATATTTCAATTGAAAAATAGAAAAGTAAGAGAAGGTGAATTTTCAAGTTTTGTAAATATACAGCATGGGTGTGATAACTTTTGCACATTTTGTGTAGTGCCTTATACAAGAGGTAGAGAATTTTCAAGAAATGCTATGGATATATTAAATGAAATAAAACAACTTGAAGAGCAAGGAATTGTTGAAATTACATTACTTGGACAAAATGTAGATTCTTATTTTGATGGAAAATATGACTTTTCAGACTTATTAAAACTCATTGAAGATAATACAAATTATATTAAGAGGATTAAATTTACAAGTCCAAATCCAAGGGATATGACTATGAAAGTTATAAAAACAATTGCTCAATCTGAAAAAATTGTAAGATGGATTCATTTACCACTTCAAGCTGGTTCAAATAGAATTTTAAGAAAAATGAATAGGGGATATACAAAAGAAGAATATATTTATCAAGCTTTGACTATTAGGGATATTATAAAAGATGTATCAATTACAACAGATATTATCGTTGGATTTCCAGGAGAAAGTGAGGAAGACTTTAAAGAAACCTTGGATGTTGTAAGGAATGTTAAATATGATGGAGCTTATATGTTTAAATACTCACCAAGAGAAGGAACACCAGCAAGTTTATTTAAGGAGCAAGTTGATAATGAAACAAAAGGAAGAAGATTAAGAGAATTGATTGATGAAGTTAATAAATATATTGTTGAGAGAAGAAAGCTTATGTTAAATAGGGAATTTGAAGTTTTAATAGAAGGTCCAAGTAAAAAGGATTTTGGTTATAGTGTTGGTAAAACATTTAATAATATATCTGTTATTGTAAAAGGCTTATATAAACCAGGAACATTTATAAAAGGTATTGTAAGGGGGATAAAGGGGCATACACCAATTTTGGAAATAAGTGGAAATTGAAGTCTTAAAGAGATATACTAAGGGTGAAATATCAATAATAGAGCTTTTATTAAAAAGCAAAATGGCTTATAAGACCCTAAAAACAATTTATGAATTAAACAATCAAAAAAGACTTTCTATTGGAGTAAGACAGCTTGGAGAAATGCTTGGTTATAAGAATGTAATTTCAAGAATTTTAAAAATTTTTCAAAGTGAAGACATTATAAATTTTGTGAATGAAAGGATATTTGATAAGAAAAAATCAAGAAAAGTTGCATATTTAACCCCAAAAGGAGAGATTTTATTTAAACAAGTAAAAAAAAGAAAAATAATGATTTTAAAGAAAAAACTTGAAATGATAAAGAGGGAATTAAAAGAATTATAATTTTTACTTATAAATCATAACCCCAAGGCAAATTCCCAATATATCCCAAACTAAATCTTTATAGCTAAATTTTTCCTTTCTAAAACCATCAAAAATTTCTTTTGAAATTCCAATTGAAAATGTTATTGAAATGGCTTTTTCCTTATTTAAATTTTCTCTTGAAAATGAATAAATTATATATGAAGTAAAGAAATGTTTAAACTTATCCTTTGAAAACCAACTATCTTTTGTTTCAAAACCAAATGACAATAAATATATCACTTATTTATAAAATCTTCAATTATAAATGCATCTTTATAGCCTAAATTTTTTATTTGATTTAAAGCTTTTTGAGCTTCTTCATAGTTTTTAAAATCTCCAATTCTTAAACGATACATAGGCGGAACGTATTTTATATAAACAGGATAATTTACACCTTTTTTTATAATTTCATCTTTTAGTTTTTCAACTTGATTTTTGTTTGATGTTGCTAAAACTTGTATTCTATATCCATAGACAAAAGCCCCTTTTATAGCTTCCGCTTTCCACGTATATTCAGAGGATTTCTCCTCAATAATTGTATCTCTTTTTTCTTGCTTAGTAATGAAAGCAATAGGAACTGGTTGAAATTCATCTGGATTTGCAGTAGAAAATGCAATTTTTGTAGATGAACAAGAAATTAAAAAAATAAAAATAGCTCTATTCATCCTTCAAGCCATATTTTTGTCTAAATTTCTTGATTCTTCCACCTGTATCTACAATTTGTGTTTTTTGACCAGTATAGAATGGATGACAAGCGGAGCATATTTCAACATGAATTTCCTTTTTCGTAGAGCCAGTTTTTATTTTGTTTCCACAAGCGCATACAATCAAAGCATCTTCATAATAATTTGGATGTATTTTCTTTTTCATAATGCCCCCACCGGGATTTGAACCCGGGTTTCTAGGTTGAGAACCTAGCGTCCTGGGCCAGGCTAGACGATGAGGGCAAAATGGAGGTGACCGGAATCGAACCGGTGTCCGAGGGTTGGAATTGTTAGGGCACTACATGCTTAGTTTCCCTTTCATTTCCCTCTTAGTAGGAAGGGAAACGAACCCACTAAGAGGTAGGCTAGTTATTACGACTCTTAGCCCCTAGCCAAGGCTAAGAGCGCCCACCTGTATATGAGGCCCGCAATTTACCAGGTGGGCCATAAATTGCGGACCTGCTGCCTTAATTAGGCAGCCAAAGCGTAGTTAGTGTTTGCACTTATTTTCAACCCACTAACCCGGGGAAAGGGGCATGCACCCTAACAATCCCTAACCCCCGTCGAATCCATACACCCCCATATATAACAAGTCGTAAAGTCTAAAATTTTAAAGCATAATTATTGGGCTTTAATATATCTTATAAGTTTAAGATCCCTTTGCGTTGGTGGATTAGTAGTATTGTTAATGTCAGTCATCCTTACAAAAATTACATTTCTATTTATGCTTGATTTGAATATAAATGCAAGTGTATCAATATTCCCGAATTTAACTCTAAATTTATGAGTCATTTTATTCACTATAAAACTTCCAGCAGGGACGGTTTCACTAACATTTACAGAATCAACAGTGCTTAAAACTTTTACGATTGTTCCGTTTGAAAGAACAGTGCTATCTACCCAACTATCTCCTTGATTTACATTAGCTCTTATAAGTCTAAAAATAACAGGTGTTTGATCCATGAAAAAGGCAACAATTATAGAATCAGATGCATTTATGTAAAATTCGCTATTTTCTAATGTATCTACAATCTCATAAAATCTTATATTATTTATGAGTGTTTCTGCTACTACAACCAATTTAGTAGTATCTATGTTTCCTGAGATTTCTCTTTGCATTATCCAAGCATCACCAACTTTTACAGAATATGGTGGTTGGGTTGTAGGTTCTGTGCTTTTCTTACCACAAAAGCTAAGAGCTAAAAAGATCAAAGGAAGGGAAATTTTGTAAAAAAAGTTTCTCATAGTTTTAAAATTTTAAAGCTATTTCAATAACGAAGATGTCAATTATTCCTATATTATCATTTCTTCTGGTTTTACTGAATTATTACTGAGAACTGCCAGTAGGAACAGTTTCAAGTGTATTTATAGCATCAACATTGCTTAGAGTTTTTATAACTAATCAAAAATAGTGCTATCTATCCAACTATCAGCTGGATTTACATTTGCTCTTATAAGTCTAAAAATAAGAGGTGGATGATTACCAAGAGCAAGAAGTATTGAATTTTATACCATTTATAAATGTTTCACTCACTACAACCCAATAGAGAAATAAATATGAAATGAGAAGCCTTAAAATTTTCAACTTATGATATTAACACTTATAATTCTTCCAGCGTTATCTATCTTTTTGGCGTTTATTATATATTTTGTATTTAGTTTTCTATTTTCTACAATTCATACAGATAATGTTCTTCTTAAATCCTTTTTACAAGCTCTTGTTATACTTATAGTTGCTCCCCTTTGTGCAATTTTAGTAATTTATACAGAAAGGAAGGTTGCTGCAAGACTACATTCAAGGGTAGGTCCATATCTTGTAGGTGCTCCACATGGTTATTTACAATTAATTGCAGATGCTTTAAAGATGTTATTAAAGGAAGATATTGTTCCAAAACAAGCTGATAAATTTTTATTTAATTTATCACCTATTATTTTTACTGCTTCAAGTATTTTAGCTTTTTCTGTAATTCCATTATCTGAAAATATCGTTTTTATAAATTGGGATTTAGCACTTTTATTTTTAATTGCAATTGGTTCAATTCCCATTATTTCTTCATCTTTGGCAGGTTGGTCATCTCGCTCAAAATATCCTTTAATTTCTGCTATTAGAACCGCAGGTGTCCTTTTAGCTTATGAAATTCCCTTAGTTTTAAGTATTTTATCTATTGTAGTTTTAGCAAATAGTTTTAATCTTATAGAAATTGTTAAGGCTCAAAGTAATTTACCATTTATATTTGTTCCAATAATTGGTCAAGTTAGTTTTATTGTATTTTTATTATGCTCACTTGCAGAAACAAATAGAGCACCATTTGATATTGCAGAAGCAGAAAGTGAAATTGTTTCTGGAACAAATGTTGAATATTCAGGTATGAAGTTTGGATTATTTTATCTTGGTGAATATTTATTTAGTGTGGTAAGTGCTATTTTAATTACATTATTATTCTTGGGGGGATGGTATGGACCTAAATTTTTGCCTGATTGGGCTTGGACTATACTAAAAGCATACTTTGTATATCTTCTTATTTTGTTTATAAGATGGTCTTATATGCGTCTTAGACTTGACCAACTTATAGAGCTTTCTTGGAAATGGCTCATTCCTATTTCATTTATAAACTTTATGCTTGCGGTTTTATATAAATTTTACATAGGGGGTTAAAATGAGTGGAATTGATATTATAATTCTTATTATTATAGCTTTTGGACTTATAAATGGATTAAGAAGCGGATTTATTTCTGAATTAATTGCATTAATATCACTTTTTATTGGAGTGTTGGTCTCTCTTAAATTCTATGGATTGTTAATGCCATATCTAAATAATGAAATTTTCTCAATGGTTGGTATGTTTATCATAGCTTATTTTTCAAGCCAATTTATTCTAAGTATGATCTTTAAACCATTTAAAATTATTGTGGGGGGAACTGTTGTAAATAAAATACTTGGGGCAATTATAGGGGCTCTTGAAATGACATTATTTATAAGTATTCTTGCTTACTTTGTAAGATATAATCAGTTATATGTTCAGTTTTCTCAAAAAAGTCAAGTATTAAAGCAAATTGAAAATATAACTTTTCCAATTTATGATGTTTTGTTTAAAAAATGAAAGAGATAATTCTTAGCTTTTTGACAGGTTTTTTGACTGGTTTTATATTCTCATTTTTGAAATTACCTATTCCTGCTCCACAAAGCTTAGCAGGAGTTATGGGAATAATTGGGATATTTGTAGGTTATTTCTTTTATAACTTTTTATTTAAAAAGTAATGGAAAGAAATTTAAAGGCTTTAACATTAAGGCAATTATCAGAACTTGGTGAAAAACATTATAATGGTATTCAAATTTATAGATGGATTTGGAAGAGGGGTGAGGAAAATATAGAAAATTTTACAGATATTTCAAAAAAACTTAGAAAAAAACTAATTGATGAAGGATATTTTGTTGGTAAAATTCAAGAGAAATTTAGAATTCATTCAAGTGATGGAAGTATTAAATTTGTATTTGAAGATGGTTATGAAAGTGTTTATATGCCAGAGGATGATAGAGTAACTGTTTGTGTTTCAAGTCAATTGGGGTGTGCTTTAAAGTGTAATTTTTGTGCTACTGGACTTTTGGGATTTAAAAGAAACTTAAAAGCTTGGGAAATTGCAGATCAAGTTTTACAAATTAGTAAAAAATTAAATTCAAAAGTTACAAATGTTGTATTTATGGGAATGGGAGAACCACTTTTGAATTTTGAAAATGTTAAACAAGCTATTAGAATTATGACATCACATATTGGATTAAATATTGGAGCAAGACATATTACAATTTCAACAAGTGGGATAGTTCCTAAAATTTATGAATTAGCTGAATTTGATAGAAGAGTGAAATTAGCAATATCTTTACATTCCGCTATTGAAGAAAAAAGGGTATTAGTTATGCCAATAGCAAAAGCTTATTCACTAAATGATTTAAAAAATTCACTTATTTACTATTTACAAAAGCAAAGAAGAAGGATAACAATTGAATATATTATCTTAAAGGGCTTTAATGATAAGGATGAAGATGTAAAAGCGCTTAAAAAATTTATACAAGGTCTTAATTGTAAAATAAATTTGATTCCATATAATAGGGTGGATTATTTTAGTTGGGAAGTTCCAAGTGAGGAAGATGTTTATCAATTTTATGATAAGCTTAAAAAAGAATTAGATGTTGTAATTACTATTAGATGGTCAAGAGGAAGGGATGTTTATGGAGCATGTGGACAACTTGGATTTGAAATTCTTAATAAAGCCAAATGATAGAATTTTAGTATCATTTTCAGGAGGTCCAGATTCTGTCTTTTTAGTAAAAAAACTTTTAGAATTAAAAAAATCTATTAATTTTGAATTTGCTCTTTGCTATATAAATCATATGTTAAGAGAAGAGGCATTTTATGAGGAAAAATGGGTTAAAAATTTTGCTAAAAAATATAATTTAAGGTGTTATATTAAAAGGGTAAATGTATTAAAATTTTCAAAAAAGAAAAAAATTTCTATTGAAACTGCTGGAAGGATTTTAAGATATAGAATTTTAAAAATGATTTCAAGAAGAAAGAATTTTAATAAAATAGCAACCGCTCATCATTTAAATGATGCTCTTGAAACATTTATATTAAATAGCATAAGAGGAAGTGGAATTTTTGGACTTGTTTTAAAACCAACATATAAAAACATTATAAGACCAATAATTCTTTATTCAAAAGATGAAATTTTAAGTAGTTTAAAGGAAGATGAATATTTGATAGATAGAACAAATTTTGAGATTGAATTTTCAAGAAATTTTATAAGAAATGAAGTAATTTCAAAAATGAGTCAAAAATTTCCAAATTACATTAAGGGATTTAAAAAAACTTATTTAAACTTACTTGAAATTCAAAGGAAATTAAAAAAGGAGTTAAAGGAAATTTATAATTCTGCCCTTATTTATAAATCAAAGGAAATAAAAATTTTCAAAAGAGAAGTTTTTTTAAGTTTAGATGAAATGAAAATAAAGATATTTTTTTCAAAAATTATAAAAGAGCCAGATTATGAGCATTTAAATAAAATTTTAAAAGTTATTAAAAATGAGGGGAAATTAAATATATCCAAAAATTATTTTTTTGAAGTAAGAGGAAAGCTCATAGGAATATATAAAAAACCTTTGGAATTTAATTATTTAATTTATGTCCCATTAAAGCCTTGTGAGATTTATTTAAATGATATAAAAACTAAAATTATTGTTCAAATT
The DNA here is from genome assembly GCA_030550205.1 of bacterium. GTDB lineage: Bacteria > Hydrothermota > Hydrothermia > LBFQ01 > DSFT01 > DSFT01. The sequence goes on along the minus strand of JAUQPS010000034.1, from coordinate 722 downwards.
AGCCAAGAGCCTAAAATGGAAAATTTTACTTTAAATTTTAATGTTAATATGATTTTTAGTCCAATTATTATAAGAAAGCGAAAAAAAGGAGATAAAATTGGAAAGAAAAAACTTAAAAAAATTCTCATTGATTGGAAAATTCCAAATTTTATAAAAAATTTTATACCTGTTATAGAAAAGGAAGGAAAAATTTATTTACCATTAAAACCATATAAGGAAAAAGGAAATAAGTTTTTAATAATAAAGTTTGTTTTTCCAAAATTTATTTCAAAGGAGCTCTTGCTTTAAAATTTCAAAATGCCAAAGAGAGACTATTTATCAGTTTTGGATCTATCCATAGAGCAAACAAAAGAGGTTATAAAGCAAGGTTTGGAATATAAAAGGGCTTTTAGAAGGGGAATTTATTATGAAAATATATTAAATAACAAAACAATTGCCCTTATATTTGAAAAACCTTCACTTAGAACAATTGCTACATTCCAAATAGCTATTCAACAACTTGGTGGATATCCTTTATATTTAGAGCATCAAAGTGTTAGGATGGGACAAAGGGAACCTGTAAAAGATGTCGCTAGAAATCTTAATAGATGGGTCCAGGGAATTGTTTCAAGAGTTTATTCTCATAATACATTAATTGAGCTTTCAAAATACACAGATATTCCTGTTATTAATGCATTGTCTGACCTAGAGCATCCTTGTCAAGCTTTGGCAGATTTTCTTAC
>JAUQPS010000033.1 GCA_030550205.1 bacterium | reverse complement strand
ACACTTTTTATAATTTCTATAAATTCTTCCCTTTTTGGAAAGTTAAAAATTGAGTTATAAAGGTAAATGTAAGGCTCTTTATCTCTTATAAATATTTTTGCAATAGGGGGTAAAATATGTTTTATATAAAATCTAAAAGGATATTTTAAAAATCCTGTTGGTCCAAGCATTTCAAGTATAGCTAAAACGCCATCATCTTTTAAAACCCTATAAAATTCACTAAGCGCTACAATTCTATTTTCAATATTTCTAATTCCAAAAGCAATTGTTAAACTATCAAAACTATTATTTTTAAATGGAAGTTTTTGACCATCTGCTAAAATATAAAAAGCATTTTTATAATTTTTGTTTTTTATTGCATAAGATAGCATTTTTTGGGCTAAATCTATTCCAACAACAAATTTAACATCTTTGTTTTTTATAATATGCTTTATAACTTCACCTGTTCCTGTTGCCACATCAAGCACTTTCCCTTTTGTAAAACTTGCTAACTTTTTCCTCCAATACTCATCTAAATAAAATGAAAACAAATGATTTAAAAATTCATATTTATGTGATATTTTATCAAACATTTGGGGGACAGAGAAATCCCCCTTCATTTGATTGTTTTTAAATACTCATAAATAGCTTCTGCTTCTTCAATATTAACAGGTTGAGTTAAAACCATTCTTACATTATTGAATTCTTTTAATAATTGCTTTGCAATGGGGTCATTATTTAACATTGAATCAGGATTGTGAATCATTGCAACAATCCATTCTTTTTTCCTTCTTTCAGCTACACCTTTAAGGCCAGGTCCTACTAATTTTTGATCAGTTAAAGCATGACATGCATTACAACCCTTTGAAGAAAATAACTGCTTTCCAAGTTCAACTTTATTGGCTGTTTGTCCTTTATCAACTTTTTGAGTATCTTGTTTAATAATTGTGCTAACTCTTGGCACTAATTCAATTTCTTGGGCTTTAATTCTTCCTTCATCCATAAGCTTTAAAGTATAATACTTATCTGGGTTAGATAGATACTCAACAGGATATTTAACCTTTCTCCAAGACATAACAAGCATAGCAAGAGCAACATTTTCCTTATGTGAGAATCCAAAGTTTGGCATTATACTTGTTGGAACAACTTTTTGTGGATTTTCAAAATGTAAGATATGCCAGGTAAATACTGTTTTAGGAAGTTCCCTTTCTTCTAAATCTGCTTCAATATGTGAAAAATCAAATAATTCATGAGATTTATCACCCTCATATGTAAGTCCTGGTCCTATATTTCCACCATATCCATCTATTACGTGGCATTGCCTACAATTCTTTTCTTGAATAATTTGTTTTGCAAGATTAATATAATCCATTCCTGGTGTTTCTTTATCAAATCTATGACAATGATTACAATTAATTTGTATCATTACAAGTCTATTTTCTTCAATTTTATATTTCTTTTGCATTTCTCTTGTATATACAGGCCAAAGCCATCTTACTCCTTTTCCAGCATGTGCTTGTTTAACAGTAAGTGCTGGTGGCTGACCACCATGACAACTTGTGCAACCAAATTTCTCAATAGGATGTTTATCCATTATACCATCGGGATTCGGATGTGTTCTGAATACCACTGGAACATCTTCACCTTCAAGACCTTTAATTTCAACACCCATATGACAAGTTATACATCTATCCGCAACATTTGGACCCATTATATCTGGATTCCATATTTGTTTAATTCCAAAATCTATTTTCCTTGCAACCTCTGGCCCAAGTTTCTTTTCAACAACTTTCTTAAATTGAGCCTGATATTGTTTCCATTCCGGATTCAAAGACCTATAAAAAACAATCCCAAGAAATATAAGGATTATAAATCCAAAAACATATATCCATATAGAATCATACCAGTATTTATCGGGAACAAAGTCCTTTTTCTCTTCCATCTCTCACCTCCTTTTAGAACATATGAGGCATTTCAGGCCATCTCCAAGGCCAATATATTTGCCAGTAAGGACCCCTAAAATACATAGCAAATATCGTAATTCCAATAAGATAAAGCATAATTAAAGCAAATAATATATTATGAATTAACCTTGTTCTATGAAACCATACACCAGTTGCTTCATCAGGGCTTTTATCCAAATATGGCCAAATTGCCCAAATAAACACTAATAATGCTGGAATTAAAGCTCCACCAATAAAACCACCATTTATTGTAAAATCACCAATTTTGATTGTTGTAATAGCAATAAGCTCTTGAATCCACAAGAAATACCAAGGAGCTTTCGCTGGATTTGGTGTCCAAGTAGGATCAGCAGGCTCTTCAAGTGGAGCCTTTGCAAATATACTGAAAAACAAAACAATAGCGGTTGTAATAAGGAATACTAAAAATGCTCTTCTAAATAAGAAGGGTATTGTAAATATTGTATATTCATCTTGAATTAATCGCTTGCCTGTTTTTTTGGCTTCAATTTTATATTGCTCACTAACTGCTAATCCACCATCTTTTCTAATTCTCCACATATGATAAGAAGATAAAATTAAAAGTAAAAGAGGTAAAAATATACAATGTAAAACATAAAATCTTATAAGTGTTCCTTGGTCAATTTGAGTTCCACCTGCTAAAAAGAAATATAAATTTTTTCCAAGAATACTTTCAGGTGGAACAGATTTTGCTATATTTGCACCAATTACAATAGCCCACAATGCCAATTGATCCCAAGGCAATAGATAACCTGTATAAGAAAGTCCAAGTGTTAAAACAAGCAATATAACTCCTACTATCCAATTTAATGGTCTATTTGATTCAGGATTTCCTCCATTTTTATATGCTCCTGTAAAGAATACACGCATCATATGTAAAAATACTGTCGTTACCATTAGGTGAGCAGCCCATCTATGTGCATTTCTTAAAAACCACCCAAAACTCACAGAATTTTCTAAATCCTTTATAGTCCAATATGCTCTTTCAGTTGAAGGAATATATAAAAACATCAAAATAACACCAGTTATTGTAAGGATAAGAAATAGTGAAAATAATACTGTTCCAAGCCAAAATGAATAAGTAATAGACATGCTTCTATAAGTAACTCTTGCAGGAAACCAGTGTAGCCAGAAGTTTTTACTAGTAGCCTTTGTTGCTTCTATCTTATCCTTGGGATCAAAAGACCAAGTTAGTTCTCTCCATATTTCCCTAATTTTTTGCATATCTTACCTCCCATATTATAAATTTTCTACAATAAGTCTAAACTTGTGATCAACCTCTGTGTTTGTATCAACAACAAGCTGACCATCTGGTCCAACATCTACTTTATACCAAGGCAATGGTCTTGGTGCAGGTCCTCCATAATTTGTTCCCTCGCCATAGTACATTGAACCATGACAAGGGCAGAAAAATTCCCATTTTTGATGATATTCTTGACCTTTTATTTTAACTACTTCCTGTTTTGGTGGAACAATATTTACAGTGCATCCAAGATGTTGGCAAATTGCTGAAATTACCCAAAAGGATTTACCTTCTCTTACTACAAATAATCTATGCTTTGCTACAAATGTTATACCTTCTGGATAATCCTTAGGATAACCTATTCTAAATTTCTTGGGTGGTTCATAAAGAGTATTAGGAACAAGGGCTCTAAAATATGCAAAACCCTGACCTAAAAAAGTTAAAACAACCGCACTTCTTCCAAGATAAGCTAAGAATTTTCTTCTATCCATAGAGCGAAAATTTTAAAGCTCTTACTCAAAGCAACAAATGTTGAACCACTTCCACTTAAAAACACCACATCAAAACCCAATTTTTCAATATTCTTTTTATATTCTAAAAGTTCTTCATCTAAAACTTTTTCAAAAGCATTATATAAGTAATTTTTTAATAACTCTAAATTATTATTTTCAAGAGCAATTTTGATATTCTTAATACTATTTTCTGCTAAATCCCTATCATCATAATGCTTAATTTTATTATACATTTGCGCAGTAATTAAAGACTTATCTGGGAAAAATAAATTAATATAGCATGAAAGCTTACTTTCAAAAGGTTCAAGAATTTCTCCTCTATTTCTACCAATAGCACTATTACTATCAATTACAAAAAATGGAACATCTGAACCAACTTTACTTGCAATTTCAATTAAATCATTTTTTGACAAATTTAAATTATAAAATGAATTTAAAAATTTTAAAATAATTCCAGCATTAGAGGAACCTCCACCAAGTCCTCCACCTATTGGAATTCTCTTATAAACTCTAATTCTTAATTTAAAATTCTTACCAATAGCTTTTGAAAGCTCATTAATTGCTCTTAAAATTGTATTATTTTCAATATAAAAAACTTCTTTATCCTTTGTAAACTCAATTTCAAGTTTTTTACTTTCACTAATTTCAATTTCATCATAAAATGGAATTTTATGAAAAATTGTTAAAATTTCATGATAATTATTATTTAGCTTTCGTAGTATAAACAAACCAATATTAATTTTAGCAGGGGATAGTAGTTTTAATGGCATTGAAAATTTTAAGGTTGTAATTTTTATGCTTTATAATTTTGAAACTTTATTAAATTAAAAATAATTAGAAAAGAAAAATTTTATGAAGTTTAATTTAAACCCGGAGGTGAAACATGATATGGTTAATAATAAGTGAGCTTGGAAGTGAAAAATAGGACTTAGTCCCATCAACAGGTTGTTCCCAATACAACTATTATAATCCCCAAAAAGATGATAATAACTCAATACTATATACACCATTTACACTATTTTATAGGGAAGTATTAAAAGGGAACTTTGTTATAGGTGCTACAAGCTTAGCTTCTACTGGAAGTGGTTCTATTACAATTTCAGGAATACCTGCTGGCTCTACTATTGTAAAGGCATTTTTATTTTGGGCGGAGGAAGATGCTAATAATGCTTCAAGCGGTAATTTTAATGGTCATCCAATAACAGGAATAAAGATAGCAGAAGATTGCACATCTTGTTGGGGTACTCCAAGGAATGCTTTATTTTATAGAGATGTTACAAGTTATGTATCTGGAAATGGAACTTATAGTTTAACATCATTTCCACCATTAGCATGTGCTTCTGGTGCTGATGGTTTAGAAGGTATTACACTTGTTGTTATTTATTGTAATCCTTCTGAAATAAAAAGGACTATTACAATATATACAGGTGATTATGAACAACCTGCCTGTAATGGTCCCAGTTTTAGCTGGACTCATACTAACTTTACCGCTACAAACCCTGTTGTTGATGCAAAATACTCTATAAGCATAGGTAATGGACAAAATTTTGGAGAATCATCTGCTGAATATGTTTATTTGAATAGTAATCTTATAACTAGTGATGTAGATGGTTTAACAGGACCAAATGGGCCTTGTAGTAATGGTTCATTGTGGGATGCTTTTACTGGAAATGCTACAACTTGGATACCTGCTAATGCAACCTCTGCCACATTCTCTATAAACAACAACGCTGGTTGGGATTGTTGGCATCCTGTTTTAAGTGTTTTATCAGTTTCAAGTGTCGATAATGAAACTTATAGTTGTGTTACACCTGTTGATATAGAAGAAAAATTAAAAGAACCTCAAATTAAAGTTTATAATAACATTGTAGAGATAAGTTCAAATTATGATTTTAAGATATATTCATTAAATGGAAGAATTATAGGTTATTATAAAAGTGGATTTTACAAAACAAAGTTGAATAAAGGGGTTTATATAATGATATATGAAAACAAAACAAAGAAATTTATAGTAGATTAAAGGAGGTGAGAATATGTTGGTTATTATGCTGATAAGTCAAACAAGTAAGCTTATATGGTTTCAATACAATACGACTGGTTGTTTAACTTGCCATAATACACCAATTTTAAAGATGAACGATAGCATATATATACTTGGCTCACTTCATAGTGGCATAAGACCTATGCTAATGGGTATAAAAGTAAAACAAGGTATAACTATTGAATGGTATAAAGCTTTCAGTTCTAACCCAAGTCTCTCTCTTGATATTAGTGATATTAAGAAAATTAATGATACTCTTATTGCAGTTAGTGGAGGGCATGGCGGCTGTGGTGCTAATACAAATTGTTCATTTGTAGGTTTGTTTAATTTAAATACGAAAAACTTTGTATGGGCTAAGTATTTCCCCTTAAAAGGTATAGCACATGGTTTAGCTTATGATGGTTCTAATATTTTAGTTTCGGTTCATGGTTATGATGCTAATAGTCAAGGAGCAATTGTTAAAATGGATTTAAATGGTAATGTGATATGGGCAAAAACTACATATTTTGGATGTTCTTATAATGATAACTATTCAATAATTCCAGAAGCAAATGGTTATGTAGTTATGGGTATAGGATGGTGGTGTGGTAATTGGCAACCTGTAATTTATAGAATAAGTTTGGATGGTAGTACTGCTACGCTTATAAAAGGTATTGCAAATAACTACAGAGCTTATAGACTTATAAAAGATAGTGATGGTAATTATGTAATAATTGGATTTTTTGAACCAGACTACGCGGCCTATTTAGCCAAAATAAGTCCATGGGGACAAATTATTTATTCAAAGCGCTATACTGCCAATAATGATTTAAGGTTTTACGATATAACTCTTGATGTTGATGGTAATTATTTAGCCTCTGGTTCAACTAGTATTGGTTCAAATGCATATCCTGTAGTTGTCAAAATTAATAAAAATAATGGAAGTGTTATATATGCAAGGATGTGGAATGGAGCACCTGCGAATCAATCGAACAATCAAGGAAAAGGAATATCAGCGGTAGGACCAGGAAAGATATTATTGTCGGGTTATTTAGGAACAGGTGTAGATAATCATAATGGTTTTGTTGTTGTGCTTGATTCAAGCGATTGTTTGGTTTCTTTTTCTGTAAGCGTTAGTGACTTTTCACTTTCTAACTGGTCTCCATCCATTACTCTGTCAAACTACTCAGGAATATCTACCTTAACTCTTACACCATACAATTTCTCTTTATCACAATCACCAGGCTGCACTATTACCCCTGTAAGTGATAATGAATTTGAATCATGTAATTATAAAATTTATGTAGGTAAAGGTTTTATAAAAATTACATCAATTAAGCAAATACATGTTTCAATTTATAGTGTAAATGGGAATAAAGTAAAAGATATTAGTTTAAAAGATGGAAAGGTAGATTTAAAGAGTGGTATATATATTTTGAAAATAGGGAGTGAAAAGTTAAAAGTTGTAGTTAAATAAAGAAGGATTATTAATTATCCTTACAGGTTTTAGCTTTTTTATTTGTTTTAAAAATCTTTCTTGTCTTCTTGCAAAATCTTTTGTATCTGAAATAGTTTTTTTAATAGCTTCATCTAAACTAATTTTGCCTTCAAAATAATTTAGGAATTCAAAGTAATCAATAGTCTTCTTTAATCCAATTGCATCCTTCGTGTATTTTTTTATTAAAAATTCAATTTCTTCTAAAAGTCCATCCTTAATCATATTATAAACCCTATTTTCTATATTTCTATATAGTTTTTCTCTTTCAATTTCAATAATATAAATATCATAATCAAAATCTGGCTTTACAAAAAATTCCTTACAAGCCTTATTATAACTCATATTTGTAGTTAAAATTACTATTAAGCTTCTTTCAATTCTAAATCTATCATTTGGGTGAATTTGATTTGCTCTTTCTTTATCAAGTTTATAAAGCTCTTTATATAACTCATCAATTTTTTTTGATTTAATATATTCTAAAATATCTTTACTTGGCTCTGGAAATATACTCAGACCTTCAACTAAGGATTTTAAATATAAAATTGTTCCTCCCTCTAATAGAACTTTTTTATTACTTTCAATTGCTTTTTTTATTTCAATTTGTGCATTTTTAAAATAAAGTCCAACATTATATTGCTCATTTGGTTCAATTAAATCTATCATTCTATAATTATTCCGATAAGGAAATTTTGGTTTTGCAGTCCCAATATCCATATATTTATAAATTTTTCTTGAATCAATTGCTATTACAATTAAATCTGGATATTTCTCTATTAACCTTTCTGCTAATTCAGTTTTACCGCTTGCAGTTTGACCTGTAATAATTGGAATTTTCACAAAATAATAATTTTCCCATCCCTCGTTATTACAACACTTCCATTATCAAATTCAAAATGGATACTTTCATCATTTTCTAACCATATGAAGACATTTTTCCCTTTAAACTTCTTTATTTTCCTCATCTTGAATATATAATAAACGTATTCAAATATCGTCGTATGAATTTTAACATCATCTTCTAATTTCCTTCTCATTTTCAGAACTTCTCTTTTCATTTCATTCAGTTTCCTTAGAGCTTTCTTGTGCTCAGGTATATCTCCATATTTTTCTATTACTTCATTTCTCCATGTGTTTATTTCTTCAAGCATTCTTTCTTGATCTTTATACAACCTAAGCATTTCCCTTACAATCGGTATAACTCTTTTAAGTGTTGGCTTCCTCATATATTATCTCCTTGTAAAAATAAGCACTTTTTCTAACTTTCCTATCTCCTGTCTGATAATCAACTTCAACAAGACCAAACCTTGGGCCGAACCCCTCTGCCCACTCATAGTTATCCAAAAATGACCAGTAAACATAACCCAAAATTTTAATGCCTTCCTTAACAGCCTTTTTTAAATAATAAATATGCTCTTTTATAAATTTAATTCTTTGAAAATCATTATCTGTGCAAATTCCATTTTCCGTAATCATAATTGGCTTTTTATATTTTTTATAAACAACCTTACAAACTTCATATAAACCCTTTGGATAAACTTCCCAACCAAGACAATTTTTTTCAGCATTTTCTTTATATACAAAATTTGAAAATAATTTTACAAAAACCCTAGTATAATAATTAATTCCTACAAAATCCATAAATTGCTTTATTCTGTCAAGAAAATAAAAATTAAAAAATTTATTGTCAATGAGCGATGAAATGACATTTAAAGGATTATAATACTTGTATGGTTTGAATATAATTAGGTTTTGACTAACACTTAATAAGCGTCTTGAATTTTTTAAAATTTTATAAGCTTGTAAATATGCGGATTTTAAATTATTTAGAACTTTAAAGGCTTTAATTAAGTTTTTTTCTTGTGGTGGCCAAGTGCCTTCAAGATAACTTTTAAATGCATATACATTAGGCTCATTTAAAATAATAATATATTTAACATTATCAAAATGCTTTCCTATAAGTTGCACATAATCCAAAAAGTAATTTATATTTTCTTTATTTAGCCATCCTCCTTTCTTATAAAACCAAATAGGGTTTGTAAAATGCCAAATTGTAATGATTGGTTCTATATTATGATTTAAAAGCTCATTTACAATTTCTTTATAAATATCCAAACTTTTATAATCAATTTCTTTTTCAGTTTTAAAAATTCTACTCCATTCAATCGAGAATCTAAATGCATTATGACCAAGTTCTTTTAACAATTTAATATCTTCTCTCCATTTATACCAAAAATAACTTGCTTTTGAGCTTTTTCCATTATCAAATAACCACCAATCACTATTAAAATTATCTCCTTCCGCTTGATATGAGCTTATAGCACTTCCCCAAAGCATTTTAAAATTTTAAAGTTTTAATCAAATTTTCAAATCTACTTTTAGCAATAGGTATAAATTGTTTAAAAAATTCTTTTTCTTTTGATAATTTTTTAAATGCAGCATTTACTTGACAAATCCTTTGAAGTGAAATCCTTAGAAATTTTTCAAGATCAATATTTCCATAAAAATTCAAAAGTTGATTTATAATATCCATATCTAAATTTACATAAGGGTCCATCAATAAACTAGAAAGGTCATATAATTTTGGACCAATATGAGCACTTTGAAAATCTATAATTCTTATTTTATTATCTTTTATTATGATGTTTCTTGATTGAAAATCCCTATGCATAAAAACATATTCAAATGTTGAAATAAAAGTTGCATTTTCATATAATATATCTTTCAAATCTATGTATTCTTGGTTATAATTCAAAAAATAATCAACTTCATATTTTAAATGCTCTTCATCAAAAGTAGGCAAATTCGCTTTAATACTTTCAATATCCCTTAAAACACTTATTACATTATAATAAATTTTATAATCCTTGTATGTCCTTACATAATCAAAAAGACTTAAATCCCCCAAATCCTCCATTATAATTTCTAACTTTTCTACATTATAATCAAAAATTTTGGGAGCAAATCCATTTAAGATATTTGCAACTTTTAAATAATTTTCAAATCTATATCTTTTAGTTTCCTTTAATAGAATATATACTTGGTTTTTTAATGTAATTCTATAAAAAATTCTATCTGAACCATCTTGAAGTTGTTTTAGTATTTTCATAGAAGGCACCCAATAGGTGCCTATTGGGCAATTGCACCCGCTACATTAGTTCTTCTTAAAAATCCTTTTGTATCACCACTATATTTAATAACTACCACGGATTTATCATCTGGTTTATTATCCCCTCCATAAGAAATTTTACCAGTTAAACCACTATAATCTTGATATTTCATTCTTAAAATAATTCTCTGGGTTTCAACCGCTTTTGCTTCTCTAATAGCATTAATCACAACACTTACCGCATCATAACCTAATGCAGACCAAGATGAAGGTATTGCATTAAATTGCTGTTTATATTTGTTAAAGAATTCTTGGGTTTTTTGATTTTCAAGGGGGAAGAAATGCGCAATGTAAAAGTTTTCACCAGGAATTTTAACTGGTTGTTCCTTTATTTCGTCCCAAGCGTCTGGACCTGCTAAAATTCCATTGTATTTTAATTCATTTCTAATATCTAAAAGAATTTTATCTAAATCAACTGCATATATATTTAAAATGATTGCATTCTTAGGTGCTGGTGTTGTTTGTTCTTGTTTTTTGCCTTTGGGAGCAGGTTTTTGTTCTGCTTTTGAAAACTTTGTTATAGAATTCTTTAAATCATTTATTAAATCTGTCCTTGCACCTCTAAAATTAACTTCATCCACTACCTTTATATTATATTTTGAAAGTGCTTTCTTTTCTCTCTCCGTTATATCATTTGAATATTCACTAGTTGGATCTTTTACAATAATAACTTCATTTACACCTGCATTACTTAGAACATAAGCAACATTAGCAGCAATTATAGAATTAGTTGCAGCCACACCGAAAATATATTCACTTTTATTAAATATCTCATCCGTTGTAATAGATGGGCTAACAACAGGGATTTTATATTTATTTATAAGTTCAATAGCTTTATCGTCTATTTCTCTTGTAAGAATAGGTCCAATTACAACATTTGCTCCTTTCTTTTTAGCTTCTTCATAACATTCTATAAATTTTTCAGCTTTACCTTCTGTATCGCAATAATCAAATTGGATATTTTTTTCTTGAAGATCAAGAACAGCTAAATTTATACCATTCTTGGCATCAATACCATAGCTCAAACCAGATTTCTCAAGGGGAAGAACAACCATAATTTTTGCTTTACTCGGAGCACATGCCCAAAGTCCCAAACTTGCCAATAAAATCAACCTTCTCATGGCTTCAACCTCCTTTTATTTGTTTTAAAAATCTAACATCATTTTCATAAAAAAGTCGTATGTCATTTATATTATACTTTATCATTGCTATTCTTTCAATACCAAGTCCAAAAGCAAATCCACTATAAATATTTGAATCTATATTACAATTTTCTAATACTTTTGGATGAACCATACCTGCACCTAATATCTCAAGCCATTTTCCATCCTTATAAATTAAAACTTCAAGACTTGGCTCTGTAAATGGAAAATAAGATGCTCTAAATTTTATTTTAATATCATTTGAAAATAATTTATAAATGAACATTTCTAAGGTTCCCTTTAAGTGGGAAAGTGAAACATTTTTATCAATATAAAGTCCTTCAAGTTGATGAAAAACAGGTGAGTGTGTTGCGTCTATTTCATCTCTCCTAAATACTCTTCCTGGTGCTATAATTCTAATTGGTGGTTTTTGTTTTTCCATAGTTCTAATTTGAATCGGGGAAGTATGAGTTCTTAATAATTTATTATTCTCTAAATAAAATGTATCTTGCATATCTCTTGCTGGATGATATGGTGGTATATTTAAAGCAGTAAAATTATACCATTCATCTTCTATTTCAGGTCCTTTTTCTACACTAAAACCCATACTTATAAAAATTTCAATTATTTCATTAAATACTCTCGTAATTGGATGAATATTCCCAAATTCCCTTTTATATCCCAAAAGTGTAATATCATAATTTTCTCCCTCTAAATCCAAAAGCTCTTCCTTTTTCCTTTCAATTTCACTTTCAATAATTTCTTTTATTTCATTTAATTTAGTTCCGATAATTTTTCTCTCTTCAAGTGCTAAATTTTTTAAATTTTTAATCAAATCGCTAAGAATTCCTTTCTTCCCAAGATAATAACTTTTTAAGTTTTGTAATTCTTCTATACTTTTTACTTTTTCTAAATCACTTATAAATTTTAATTTAATCTCCTCTAAATTATACATTTAATGCTAATTTTGCTTGCTCTACAAGTTTTTTAAATGCTTCTGGCTCATTTATAGCCATTTCTGAAAGAGCTTTTCTATTTAAATTTATATTAAGCTTTTTAAGAGCATGCATAAATTTAGAATAATTTAAACCAAATTCTCTAACTGCGGCATTTATCCTCATAATCCACAATTTTCTAAAATCCCTTTTTCTCTCCCTTCTATGAATATATGAATAATATAATGACCTAATGACTTGCTCATTTGCTCTTCTAAAAACCTTAGATTTAGATAAATAATATCCTTTTGCTAATTTAAGTATCTTTTTATGTTTTCTTCTTCTTACAAAACCAGTTTTTACACGCATATTTTACCTCCTTTGAGAAGTTTGAAAATTTTAAAGCATTATTTTTTAATCAAAGCCAAAAATCCTGAAAATATAGTGCTTAAAAGAAAACTTATAGCAATAGATAATGATTGAAATATCGGAAATAAAATTATTGAAAAGATAAGAAATAAAACTACAAATGAAACATTATAAATTAAAAATGGTTTTGGCTCATTTTGAACTCTTCTTTTTATAATCAAAATGCTAAAAATTGCAGATATCAAAAATGCTATAGAAAATACTACCAAGGAAGGATAGAATTTTATAAATTCTTTTCCACCTACTAATAGAATTATTAAATAGCCTAAAATTATTTCAAAGATAAACAAAATAAAAGCAATTAGTAAATATCTTGGGAAGAACTTATTAAAATATGTAATATCGGAGCTTATTTCAATAGTTGCTATGGATAAAGGGGCATTTAAAATTTGTCTAAAAGTATTATCTATTCTTCTAACTAAACTAAAACCTGACACATCACCAACATTTCCCAAGAATCCAAGTATAAATCTATCTAAATATCTATACAATGGAGATGTTAAGGACGATAAGAAAGCTATTTTATAATAATCCCAAATTTTTGAAATCACATCCAAGTGAAAAGCAATAATTGGTTTTATAAAGAAAATAAGGAAAATTATAGATAATAAATAAACAAAAAAGTAAATTTTGAAAATTTCAATGAGCACCTTTGGTTTAAAAATAAGTATTAAGGAAATTAGCAAAATTAAAGTAATTGTATTTGTTATGTTTGATAAAGTATATTGTTTTCTTGAATATAAGTAAGTTAAAAATAAGGGGAAAATAGCAAATGGGAAAAGAAAAATTAATGTTGGGTAGATAATAGAAAAGAAAATATAAAAAATTGATGTTATAAAAAGGGCTTTAAAAAATAAAATTCTACTTGTCTTTAAATCCCACTTTGGAATAAAATTTTGAAATGTTGTTTCAAAACTTACAATAAATATAGCACAAATAGAAAGTGATATTGCTTGGATAACAAAAAAATTATCTAAGGTTTTAATATCCAAAACACTAAATAAAACTTTTAAGTTTAAAAATCCCAAAAAGATATTAAATATGTTTAATAGAGAGTTAAAAAGCAATTGGTGAAATGCTAAATACCTCCACTATATTTGTAATTTTATTATTATCATCAATTCCACCATAAACATAAATTTCATTTCCTACTCTTGAAGCTCCAAGTCCTTTCCTTGGTGTTTTCATATCTGTTATATAAGTCCAACTATCAGAATTTGGGTCATAACTAAAAACTTTTGAAGATATACTACTTCCAACTTGTCCCCCAAATACATAAATTTTTCCATCTAAAACTTCACAAGCATGATATTTTAAACTAATATCTAAGCTTTTCTTTTCTATCCAACTATTA
>JAUQPS010000032.1 GCA_030550205.1 bacterium | reverse complement strand
GATTTGAAGCAAAATAGTATAATATATGCAGATAATGAGCCATTTGGGCTTAGAAGATGGTTGCCAAGTTTTGATTTACCATATGAAAAACCAGAAACAGTTGAAGCAAAAATAAAGGTTAAAAATAATTGGAAGACAATAGCAAATGGTATTTTAATTGATAGTATAATTGAAGGAAATTGGATAACTTATCATTATAGGGAAAGTTATTCTATTGCTCCATATTTAATTGTATTTGCTTCTTCACCTTCATTTAATATCCAAACTCAAACATGGAGTTATAATAATATTAACATGCCAGTTTATCATTACTTAGGACCAAATAATAATAGTCCATCATTATATTTACCAAATATGCTTACAATTTTTTCAAATGTATATGGAATTTATCCATTTTATAATGAGAAATATGCGGAAGTTGAGATATTTGAAGGTTTCTTTGGTGGGGCTATGGAAGACCAAACAAATACATTTACAAAAGTTACTAATAATCAAGTTTTAAGCGCTCATGAGCTTGCACATCAGTGGTGGGGAGATATGGTAACATGTGCAACTTTTAAAGATATATTCATAAATGAAAGTTTTGCAACATTTTCAGAAGCTGTTTATGATGAATATGCTTTGGGTTATGGAGATCTAGGAAATTGTAGAGGATATATGGGACAAATTCATTGCGATATTTCAAGATATCTTAATTATGGAGATTATAATAAGCCAATTTATAATCCTGGACCAACACTTGGTGATGTGTTCGATGGGGCAATAACATATAGTAAAGGTTCTGCAGTGCTTCATGCTTTAAGACTTTTATTTAGGGCAATTTATAATGATAGTGCTATAGGTGATCAAAAATTCTTTCAAGCTCTTAATTATTATGGAAATAAAAGGAAGTTTTCATATGCAAGAATCGTTGATTTTGAAAATGATATAAAGGAATTTTTAAATATAGAAAATAAGGATACTGCTATTGGTTATTTCTTTTATCAATGGATATATAAGCCTGGTCATCCAAAGTTCAAATTTACACTTTCAAAGAATTTCAATGGTTCAAGTTATGACCTTTATATTACCTTAGAACAAGTTCAATCTACAAATTGGGCAAAATTTAGAATACCAAAATTCCCAATAAGAATAAAGTTTTCTGATAATACTCAAATTGATACATTTATTGATGTTGATTCATTACAAATTCAAACATTTTATTTTAACTTTCAAAAAGAACCTGTTGGTTTAATGGCGGATTATTATAATCATTATATAGATGAAAGTAATGTCCTTTTAACAAATGAGAATTTGTCAAGGATATTTTATGTTAAATTTTCAAAAAACTTATTAGGTATTAATGCTCCCACAAATGGAAGTGCTTATATAAAAATATATAGTATAGATGGAAGATTGCTTTTTAAAAAGGATGTTTATTTAAACAGAGGACAAAACAAAATAAACATAAAGCTTCAAAAGGGCATTTATATAATTGATATTAATGGAGATTTTAAGTATAGAAATAAGTTTATAGCTAGTTAATGGAAAAATATAAAAGTTGGCAAGAAGCAAAGGAAATTGTAGAAAATTTAAAAAAAGAGGGGAAAATTATTGTTTTTACAAATGGGGTTTTTGATATATTACATATTGGACATATTAGACTTTTAAAAACTGCTAAAAGTTTTGGAGATTTCTTAATTTTGGCAATAAATTCAGATAGTTCTGTTAAAAAAATAAAAGGTGAAAAAAGACCAATTTTTTCATTAAATGAGAGAATAGAGATATTATCTGCAATTTCATATGTGGATATAATTTTAAGTTTTGATGAGGAAACACCTTATAATTTGATAAAATTTTTAAAACCTGATATTCTTGTAAAAGGTGGAGATTATAAAGAAGAAGATGTAATTGGAAGAGAGTTTGTAAAAGAGGTTAAAATTGTCCCTTATATTGAAGGTTTTTCCACTACAAAAATTATAGAAAGAATTAAAAAATCCCTTTAGAATTTAATATCTATGTTAAGTAATATTGTAAAGTTTTGATTTCCTATGAAGGTAATTCTATTTAAACTTCTTGTATGATTTATGTTTAAATTGGCATCAATACTACTGCTAAATATATAACTTGCCTGAAAGCTTATATTCCTACTATAATTATCAAAATCTATATTTTCCCTATTATCATTAATACTAATTTGTTTTGAAGTGTTTAAATTATAGCTAAAAGTTATATTTAAGTTACTTTTTAAATTGCTTACAAGAGGAAAGTTATCAAGGGGTGTAATTGTTCTTGATAAACTAATTGTAATATCATTCTTTGTATAAATGCTTTTGGCATTCCTATAATCTTTAAATGTTGAGATTTGCATATTATTATTATATACAATAGAAATACTTGTTCCGTCTTTTAAAGAAAATGAAGTTTGAAATAGAGGTGAAAAATCTCTACTATAGCTATTAACTAATTCAATAGATTTGTCAGGTTTTAAATTTATAGTTTTTGAATTTGTAATTTTTAGATTTGAGGTTATAGTTGGTGAGGAAGGAATGAATTGTTTTATAAAATCAGGTAATGGAATAGAAGATATATCTATGGAAATTGTTGGATAAACTTTATCTTCTTTTGTGGAAATGATTGTTGAATAGCTTCTATTTAAAGTATAATTAGGCTCTGTAGAAATTCTAAAATTTCCAAAATCTGCAGATTGACTATATTTTATGCTATAATTTTCAGACCATGTGAATTGGCTATCTATTATAGGTGAAGAAAATCCTAATCTAAATTTATAATTTTGTGATTTTCTTTGATTTGGTATATTATAATTCTTTCCATATGATAAATTTACACTTGGCTCATTTAATTTAATTTTTGTAAATATATTTCTTGTTGAAAAACTATAACCTATACTTGAACCTTGATTTATATTATAAATTTTTGAAGTATCATTTGATACTTGTGATTCTTGATAATTAGCACTGTAAGTTAGGTTGTGAGTTGTAAATGGTAATGAAAAGTTAAGTGAATTAATAAAGTTTTCAGAGAAAGAAGTTAATTTATTCTTAATTCTATCAAAGTTTCTATTTTGATTGTAGGAGTTCGTTAAGTTATTTATTATAGAATAATTGATGTTAAAACCTCCGCCTATTTGTCTATTTGGTGTAAATTGGGATGTATTGGATATAAAGTTTATGTTCTTTTTATAATCTTCTAAATAATTTAGTGAAAGTCCTACGCTTTTTGGTAAGTAATATATTTCTTTATTTAGAATTTTAGGTGGTTTTAAAATGGTAGGTATTAAATTATAATTTCCACTTATATTAAATGAGTTGGAACTATCTGCGGATGTATAACTTTTTGAATAATTAGCACTATAATTATATTGAAAGCTAAATGGATCTAATAAGTATCTTAAAATTTTATTGTTTGAAGGAGATTTTTTATAATTTGTAGAAATTGAATATTTATTATTAAATGTTCCATATTTTTCTTTATTTTCTTGAATTATAAGGTCTGTTCCAGTTTGATATTTTGGATATACTTCTTGCGAATTATAACTTAATGTGATAGGCAAATTTATGCCCCAGTTTTTATTCATTAATCTATCTAAGCTTATAGAGTAGCTTAAGCCTATGTTTTGTAAGTTATCATTATAAGGATATTCATCTAATAAACCTCTAAAACCTGCCTTTCTATTTGTATAAGATAAATTTAAACTCATAAGGTTTCCAAAACTTATATTTCCACTTAGTTCCATAGCTAATCCTCTTATATTATCTGGTTCAGTAGTTCTTATTTCATCTATCCATATATCACCAGAGATAGGAATTGAGCTTTCATTAATTATTGAAATTCCATAAAATCTTATATCTAATAAATTTGGATTACCTTTAAATCCATAGTTTTCTCCTTTATAAACTTGTGAAGGATCAAAATTGCCACTATTTAAAATTTCTTTTTTAAATTCAACAATTTTCTTTAAGTCTATATCTACAATCTGCCAATCACTTGAAGATATTTGATATTCATAAAAATAATAGTTTAATGTATCTTTTCCATATTTAAATATAACTTTTGGATAAGGGGGAATTGTTTTTTGTGAAGGTCTAATATAAAATGAAATTTTATTATAAAATATCAAATTATTTCCTCGTGAGCTTGTTCTATATGCTAAAAATTCTTTATTTTGTGGGATATTTTCATAGCTTAATAATAGTGAGCCTTCACTTTCAATTGTTCCATCAGGATTTATATATTGTTTGACCCAAGGGGGTTTAATATATTCTGGATTTTCCTTTGTATTTATTTGAGATATTGAGAATTTTTCTGGGGGATTTAATGTTGTTCCAACTAACCATTTATTCCCTTTAAAGTTTAATTTTGCTAAAAATATCGTATCAGATTTTGTAAATCCTAAGAATGTCAATCTAACATATCTAACTCTATAAATATCAGGTTTTCCATAAGTTGAATCTGGATCTAAAAATGATAATCTATAAAATTTCCATCCATTTACATCACTAACAGGTTGCACTTGATTCATATCTAATATAAATGTCCAATAATTAGAATTTTGATTTAATCTCCAACAATCTACAAGTCCTTCACTATCAAGCCTTCCATTATTTTTCGTTCCTGCAAAATTATTATTAACATCAAAATCATAATCTCCATCAAATCCTACATCTTCTCCAACATCTAATAAACAATTATTATTTTTATCTTCACTATCAAGTGTTCCATTAGGTCCTTTTAAATTTCCATTTATATCTCTTCTTATTTGGTCTTCTGGAATATCATAACCAACATCTATTCTAACTATTAGATTTTCTTTACTTCTTAAAATAATTTCAATTGTGCTAACCCTTGAAAAGTCATATCCCGTTTTGTCAATTAAACTTAAAACACTAAACCAATTATTTGTTTGATTTAAATTCATAGGTTCAAAATAAAATCCAATTGTATTTTCAATAGAGTTCTTTTCTCTATCATCAGTTAAATTTGGATATATTTGGCCTTTTGGAACTCCAAATGGTCTCCACTTTAAAAATTTTACATAATTATTAGGATTATAACTTGGTGGTAATGAGCCATAATGCCAATCAAATCCTCCAAGACTTATACTATTACTTTCATTTACATTTTCCATATCATCAATATAAGCTTCATTAGTTGTTGATATTTGTGGAATGCTTTGAGCAATTTCTCCTTTTAAATTTATTGTTGAATTCCCAGAATAATTTGGTAGTTTTAAGAATAGTTTATTTAATAAATCTAAATTCCACTTTCCATCAAAATCAAATTCAAGAATTTGTGTTCTTTTTGATTCATTATTTACTTCTGGTCTTACAAATCCTGCACTTACACTTCTAAAAAGATATGAAGAACCAATTCTAAAATTCTCATTAAAATAGTAATCATTTCTTATTCCTATAATTGACTTACTTCCAAATTGAAATATACTTCCTGTTTCATATCTAATTTCAATATCTGCATTAGGGTCTATATACTTATTAAAAATAATTCTATTTCCTGATATTATATAATCACTTTGTGGAAGTTCTACTCCATTTACATATACTTTTATACTACTTGGTATAGCATCTGGTGGAATTTCAATGCTTTGACTTCTTCTTACGTTTTGGACTATCATAAAGAACTTCGTTCCTTCTGAACCAATGAAATTATATTTTTTATAAATAATTGAATCTGGAAATGGTTCTAAATCAGGAAATATCAAATACCCCCTTGCTAAAATTGAATAAATTTTTCCATCTGGACCTGTATAACTTAAATCTACTTGACCATCATTATTATTATCAAGTTTAAAAATTTGAATATATTTTTTACCATTTTCACCATCAATGGGATTTGGAACAGTATCTTTATAAATTGTAAGGTTTAAGCTTGTAGTAGTGCTATCAAAACCTATATAATAGACATTTTTAAGTTGTAATTTCCATAAGTATAGTTTTATAGGGTTATTTTCACCTATTATTGATGATAAATTCTCTGGTTTTATTAATTTTAATACTAATGGATTTAATGAGCCTACTGTTTTGTTTGTTGCGGTTTTATAATAAACACCAATTACATAATTTTCATTTATTGTTCTTGTAAATTCAATTACATTTCCGCCCCATTTAATATAACTTGTATCTAAATCAAAATATCCATCTTCACAATAAGTATTTATATCTGCATTAAAACAAGCCTTTCCATAAATCGATAAACTATTATTTGTATTATTTCTATCATCTATAAAAACTTTAAGCTCAATTATAGAATCAGGTTCATCTAAATAAAAGAATTTTAGTTTTTCATAATCTCTTGAATATATTGTATCTGTTGTTTGTTGGAAGTTTGCTTTTGTAGATTTAGAGCTAACTTGACCTTTTTCTCTTGCTATTACTATTGTGCTTTTAATTGGGCCTAATTGGGTATTTGCTCTTATACCAAATAAGGAATTTTCAGAAGTTAAAGGAAGACTTGAAAATTTTGTGGATGGAAATTGTAAGCTACTAGCATCTCCCAATTCTATTAATTGAAATACCTCATCTTCTTCACCATTATATGATAATCTTACTTTATTTTTTGTTTGGTCTAATTCTTCAGAATTATGGGTTATATTCACATTAAGTTTTTTCCCAATAGTTCCTTTTAAATTTACATTTATTGTTTGCTTCATTTGAAGTTGTGGTAAAGTATTAGAACCATAATTAACAGGTGAAATTATTGTATTTGTTGAACCTCCAAATTCCATAGATTGATTACCTGAAATATCTATCTTGGCTTCATTTCCTCCAAGAAATCCAAGAGCTCTTGGAAGTTCAATAGGTGCTTTAATTGTAGATATTAAACCAGATTGCTCACTTGATTGAGTTTTTATAGAATTTTTATAATTTGTATAAAATAAGCTATCAGCAATAGTATTAAAGTATTCCTCAAATGTTAAAACTTTTGATGTATCTATTATAGCGTTTCTATATGTTTTAAATATATAAACTTTTTTCTCCGAATAACTAAAATAAATAGAATCTTTTATTCCTTCAACATTCCAACTAACTAATATCCAAATCAAACAATGATACTACTAACTACTTAAAATTTTAAAGCATAGAGTTAAAACATAAAAGAAAAAAATTTTTTAAGTATACTTGGCTCAAATTCATATCTATAAAGCTTATAAAATTTATCTGTCCAAAGTGTTTTATATTCTGATTCACCCTTCATACAATTAAATTCTAAAAATTTTTCTTTTAATAAATCTTTTAATATATTCCATACACTCATCCTTCCTGGTGAAAATTCATAAAATTTCTCGTTAATTGCTGTTATCCACCAATAAGCTATTTTATTTGATACTAAAACAATATTTATAGAAGCTATTTCATTTTTAATTTTCATTACATAGGTATAAACCATCCTTTTTTCTTCCAAGATATCCAAAACTTTGAATTTTAAGTTCTGGAATTCAAAATCTGAAAATATCGTATTTTCGTGCCTTTTTAAAATAAATTCTAACATTTTCTCCTTGTAAGGCTTATAACTTTCCGCTCTAAAAAACTCATAACCTACTCTATTTAATCTATTTCCATATTTTTTTAAATTTCTTCTTTGATTATAAGATAAACTTTTTAAAATTTTCTCCTCACTGTTTAGCTCTTTAAGGTCTATATAATAAACTTTTGAAAATGATATATTAATTGGTCTTATCGTTAAGCTATCTAATACACTCTTAATTTTTGAGTTTTCAAGGATATTTTTAAAAACTGCTTTATAATAAATTTCACTTTTTAAAATTCTTTCAACTTCATCTTTACTTATATTCAAATCCCACCAATCTATTAAATCATCAATTGCATAATGTAATCTTTTTACTTTTCCAACTTTTCTTATAATAAAACCATTTCCCAAATCCTTAAATTTATATCTCTTTTTAACATAGTTAAAATAAATTTCAAAAATTTCTTTATCTTGAAAAATTGAAAGACTCATTTTTTAAACAAACCTATAAGATATAGTCCTTTTTGGTAATTTAAGTTAAAAATTTGATAATCAATAAATTTATAGAAATTTTTTAAAATTGGCAATCTTCCAATTCCTTTTGGTTTTATATTTAAAATTGTTCCAAAGCGCACTAATTTCAAATTATTTTCTTTTGCTAAATTGATATAATCATTTACATCAAATGCCCATCTATGTAATATATTGTTATTTTCATTAATTGGCATATATCGTTCTTTTAGCCTTCCTCCAAGCCTATAATTAATTGTAAAAAAATATCCATTTTCTTTAAGAATTCTTGAAATTTCCTTAAATGACATTTTAATGTAATCCCAATTTGGTAAATGTTGTATTACTTGAAATGCATAAATAAAATCAAATGTGTTATCTTTAAATGGAATTTGATGAATTGATGCTTGAATAACCTTAAATCCATCATTTTTACAAATTTTACAAGCATTAAATGAATAATCAAAGCCAATTACATTATAATTTCTAATTCTTTCTAACTTTAATCCTACACCACATCCTGCATCAAGTATAAATTTTGGCTTTATTTTCTTTAAAATTTTTATTAAATAATAGCTTTCAACCTCATTAGACCAATGCCATATTTGTGGAAGATTCTTACCTCTTGTTCCAAAAATTTCATCAAATAACTTCTTTACGCCCTCCATAATTTACTCCCTCATCTGTTATATATCCTGTTATTAAATTTGCTGGGGTTATATCAAAAGCATAATTTAATACTTTTGCATTTTCAAGAGTTATTAAATTATTATTAATTTTTATAACTTCTTCCTTACCTCTTTCTTCTATTATAACATCTTCTATTTTTGAATTGTTATCATAAGTTGAAATAGGAAATGCAGTATAAAATGGAATGTTAAAGTATTTTGATAATATGGCTATGTTTAATGTTCCAATTTTATTTATTAATGTGCCATCACTTAAAACTCTATCTGCCCCTACAATTACCAAATCGATATAACCTTTTGACATTAAAAAAGCTATTGAATTATCTGTTATTAATTTATATGGAATTTTTAACTTTTCAAGCTCATAAAGAGTTAAGCGTGAGCCTTGTAAATATGGTCTTGTTTCTGGAATAATAACTTCTTTTATTAATCCCTTTTCAAATGCTTTATATATAACTCCAAGGGCTGTTCCTATTCCTGTTGTTGCTAAAAATCCCGTATTACAATAAGTTAAAACAACACTTTCCTTTTTAAATATCTTTAAGCCATTTTCTGAGATTCTTAAACATCTTTCTTTTTCTTCCTGGTCTAATTTTATTACAAAATTATACAATTCTTCCTTTAAATTTTTACTATTTAAAATTATTTTTTCTACTTCGCTTAAAGCATTAAATAAATTTATAGCGGTAGGTCTTGAATGCTTTAAAATTTCAATAGATTTTAATAATTCTTCCCTTTCTTTATTATTTAACACATCTATTAAAATTGAATAACAAGCAGATATTGCTATTAAGGGAGCTCCTCTTAAAGCCATATCTTTTATTAGTTTTGCCATATGCTCACTACTTTTAACTTCTATATAAACTTCTTCAAATGGCAATTTCCTTTGGTCTAAAATTAATAGTTTATCATTTTCAAAAATTAAAGGTTTTATAACGTTCATTCTAAAATCCTATTTAATCTTTTTATTTTTCCTTCAATCTCTATTAGTTTATTTCTTTGACTTTCAATTACTTCTTTTGGAGCTTTATTTAAAAATTCATTATCATTAAGCCTTTGTTTTATAGAGCTATATAATTTTTCAAGTTCTTTAAGCTCTTGATATAATCTTTCTTTTTCATTTTCAATGTTTATATTTTCTAACATTAAAAACCCAAGAAATTCATTTAAAGCAATAACCCCACTATTTTTAATTTTTTCTTTTGTTTCTCCAATTTCTGCAATACCAGCAAGAAAGCCAATAATTCTAAAATTATTCTTTATAAGCTCTATTAAATTTTTATTAGTTTCTTGGGTATTTATAAGCAGTTTTAAATCCTTTTTTGTTTGGGCTTTAAATATCCCTTTTATTTCTCTTATTTCTTCGATTAAGTTCTTTATGAATTCAAATTTATGAAAATCTTCTCTAAAATTAAATCCATATGTATTTGGAAATTCTTCAAGCATTATTGATTTTTTCTTTTTAAATAAAATTTGATATAATTCTTCTGTGATAAATGGCATATATGGATGATGTAATTTTAACAAGTTTTCAAATATAAATAAGGCATTTGAAATTGCGTAGTTTTTATCTTCTCTTGTTTTTATTGTTTCAATATACCAATCAGCAAATTTATGCCATGTAAAATCATATAAAATTTTTGCAGTATTATTAAAATCACAATTTTCAATGCTTTTATTAACCTTATAAATTAACTCATCAAGTTGGTATAAAATCCATTTATCTTCAATTTCTAATTTTTCAAGTGGTTTATAATCATTTGTAATGTTTAAATGTAAAAATCTTCCTATATTCCAGATTTTATTTGCATAATTTCTTCCAACTTCCATATATTTTTCAGAAAATTTTACATCTTGTCCTTCTGGTGTTATTAGCATTAATCCCATTCTTACTCCATCAACTGAATATTTTTCAAATAAATCCAAGGGTTCTGGTGAATTTCCAAGACTTTTTGACATTTTTCTGCCTTTTTCATCCCTTATAAGCCCATGTAAATAAACTTTTCTAAATGGCACTTCTTTCATAAAGAATAAACTCATTATAATCATTCTTGCAACCCAAAAGAATAATATATCCCAACCAGTTATTAGTATATTTGTTGGAAAGAATGCTTTTAATTCATCTGTTTGTTTGGGCCAGCCAAGTGTTGCAAATGGCCATAGTGCAGAGCTAAACCATGTATCTAAAACATCTTCTTCATTTTCAATAGGGATTTTATGCCCCCACCAAATTTGTCTTGAAATAGCCCAATCTCTTACATTATCCCACCAATTAAAATATATTTTCTTTCCATGTTCAGGTATTATTTCAATTTTTCCTTCTTCTACAACTTTTTTAGCAATATCTTTAAAGTAAGTTAGTTTTAAAAACCATTGCTCTGAAATAATTGGCTCAACTATGGTTCCACATCTATAACATACTCCAACTGAATAATTATAATTTTCAATTTTTTCAATATATCCATTTTCACTTAACTTTTGAACAATTTCTTCTCTTGCTTTAAATCTTTCAATTCCTTTAAATATCCCTGCATTTTCATTTAATATCCCATTATAATCCATTATTAAAATCATTGGCAAATTGTATTTTTTGCCAACTTCAAAGTCATCTTTATCATGAGCAGGGGTAATTTTGACCGCTCCTGTTCCAAAATTTATATCTACAAATTCATCTGAAATTATTTCAATTTCCTCTGAAACTTCATTATTATAATAATCTTTCCTTTTCCAATTAATAAGTGGTAATTTTACTTTCTTTCCTATTAAATGTTTATATCTTTCATCATTTGGATTTACTGCAACTGCAACATCTCCCAAATAAGTTTCTGGTCTTGTAGTAGCTACAACAATATATTCATTTGAATTTAAAAGAGGATATCTTAAATAATATAATTTTCCATTTACTTCTTTGCTTTCAACTTCTTCATTTGCTAATGTTGTATAACATCTTGGACACCAATTTATAATATAAAGTCCCTTGTATATTAAACCTGCTTTATATAATTCCTTAAATGCATAAATTACCGCATTATAATAATCTTCATCCATTGTAAATTTTAATCGTGACCAATCCGCACTTATTCCAAGCCTTTTTAATTGATTTATAATAATATTTCCATATTCTTCCTTCCATTCCCATACTCTTTTTATAAATTCTTCTCTTGAAATATCCTGTCTTCTTATCCCTTCTTTTAATAATTGTCTTTCTACAACATTTTGAGTAGCTATTCCTGCGTGGTCTGTTCCTGGTTGCCAAAGAACTTCATATCCTTTCATTTTATAATATCTTGCTAAAATATCTTGAATAGTATTATTTAATAAATGTCCCATATGAATTCTTCCTGTTATGTTTGGAGGAGGCATCATTATACAAAATGGTAATTTTTTGTTTTCTAAAACATTCTTTGGATTTGCTTTAAATAATTCATTTTCAAGCCAAAAATTATAAATTCTATCTTCCACTTCCCTATAGTTATAAGTTTTTATCTTTGGCATAACAAAAATTTTAAAGCCTTTTGATATTTATTTAATGTTTTTTGAATTTTTAAAATTTATGCCTTAAAATTATCAAAGTTATTGGCCAGGTAGCTCAGTGGTAGAGCAGGGGGCTGAAAACCCCTGTGTCGGGGGTTCGATTCCCTCCCTGGCCAATATGTTCTATCTTTTAACCTTTGAACCGCTTTTGATCCCCCCTATCACAATAAAAGAAGGACCCAAAAACACTTGGGTCTATGGTAAGAGCTATCATGTTGAGAGTATAGATTGGACATATTCTCAAACTCCATCTGAAAAAGTTTTTGGAACTCCTCAATATGTAAAAGGCAACTGTAAATCTGCTGGAATTAGAGCTATCACAAATGAGAATTGTAGTTTCTATTATGCTTCTGATGTTGTAGATTTCTCTGAAAATACCTTAAAGTTATATGTAAAGGGAAATGGTAAATTTAGAATAAGTATAAACTCTTCAAAGGGTTATATAAACCAAGAAGTTCAGCTAAGTAATGAATGGCAGGAGATTTCCTTTGACCTTACAAAGGCTATATATTACTCAACATAGTTCTAATCTAAAAACAAATATGAAAATTTCTTTTACTCCTATTAGTAATAATTTTGAGATTTATATTTCAAAATTTATATTAAGATAGGGGGTGTGAAATGTTATTATTTTTAGTTTTGGATTCACCTTTTAGAAGTGAAATAAAAGTGAGCAATTATTCTATGAGCTCTTGTATGCAAAATACAGAGACTGATGTTAAGAAAGTAGGAAATACAGTTCTAGTAACTTGGATAAGAGGTGATGGTTCTCAATATGCTGGTAACTATTTAGCAATGAGTTTTGATGGTGGAAATACATTTGCTGGTAACATACGCTATACTTCACCTAATTCAAATTGTTGGATAGGGGACCCTGCAATTGCCATTCAACCAGATAATCCAAATATATTATTTTTTGCTGGAATGATATATTGTAATCCTAATAATACTAAGGGTGAAGTTTATTTTTGTAGATGCGCAAGCGGGAGTGGTTGCACAACTGCTTCTAACTGGTCTTGTAGTACGTTGGGTCCAAACGATAACTGGGCATATTTTAAGGATAAACCTTGGCTTTTAGCTATTGGAAATAATACAATTTTAGCAAATTTCACAACTGATAAGTTTGGAGGTTATAATTTAGTAATTTACAAATCAACGGATAATGGAAATACATGGACCCAAGTAGGTTATACCAACTGGCCTTCTACTGTTGGATATTGGGCAAAGGATGGAAGTAATATATATATGTCTTATAACGACTTTTCACAAGCAAATAATGGGATTATATATGTCGGTTTTTTAAGAAGCACTGATAATGGAAATAGCTTTCAAGATATTGCTTGAACTGGATTTAGTTTTGGTTCCAATACAACTTGTCCAAATTATCAAAGACCAGCAAAGATACATGATCATATAACTGCAAGCAATGGTAAAGTTGCAATATCTTATGTGGATGGTAATTGTAAAGCAAGAGTTGCTGTTTGGACAGGTAGCGGAAGTACTTTAAAAACTTATCCCATTGCATCAAGTGGTGGGGGGACACAACAAATTCTTCCAATGCTTGCAAGTTCTGGAGATAAAATTTTTGCTCAATGGCAGGGAAGGATTAGCTCTTATAGTTCTTGTTCTCCATTTACCTTAGGAACATGGGCTACATATTGGGCAATTTCAAATAATTGGGGGCAGAGTTTTAGTGCTCCTCAAAGAGTTAGCTCAGTGAATTATCCATTTAGTGAGAATCCTTTGGGTCATGATTATAATGGATGGATTGTTGATAATGGAAAAATTTACACAAGTTGGGCAAATGATTATAGGGATGGTAATACAGGTGATACATATTATAGTTATACCTCTACAACTACGCTTTCTGTTCTTGAGGAAATAATAAATAAAGAGAAACCATATAGTATTAAATATCAAACAAATAAAGTTATTATAAGTTCAAAGGTTCCATTTACAATTTATAGAGCAAATGGAGAGAAGCTTATTTCATATAAAGAAGGGAATTATCAATTGAACTTAAAATCTGGAATTTATTTTATAAAGTCAAATAATTTTGAAGATAAAATTATCATAAGATAGGGGCGCTCTTGCCCCTAT
>JAUQPS010000182.1 GCA_030550205.1 bacterium | reverse complement strand
ATTCCTTAGCCCATACTAAATTTCCAGTGGCATCAACTTTAACTATTCTAGAAGGACTTTTACAACAAAATAAAAATACATATCCTGTTCCATCATATATACCATCCATAAGTCTATACTCATTATCCCCTCCTATTATATTTTTTTGCCATATTATATTGCCATTGTTAATATCTACCTTAGCAAACCAAGAATAACCCTTATCAGGACCTGCACCAATTATTAAATTATTCCCATCAAAATCAATAGCACGAATATCTTGTGGAACATCACTAGCAGGTGTTTGTCTATATTTAGCCCATATAAAATTTTGAGTTTTTATATTAAATAGTCCATAAAATGAACAACTACCACTTGGGCATTCATTGTGAGTGGAAGAATGTCCTCCACTTATTGCTACTAAACTATCATTTATCTTAACCATAGCATCTATCCTTAAATCAGTTATATTATTGGAATTAGAAAAAGCTACCCACCACTTTACATTTAATTGACTATCAATAGCTATAATAAAAGGATTTGATTTATTATTTTGATAATGAAAACTTCCTATTAGATATAATGTATCATTCATCTTTACACTTGCTATTCTATGACAAGTTATACACCCAGCAGTAGGATAACTAAGCCAAACTATCTTACTTTGAGCATAAGCATTAGAAAACAAGCTCAAAATAGCAAACACAAGATGTATTTTATTTAAAGTTCTCATAATACACCTCCTAATTCTAAAATTATATGGTTTAAAAATTAAATTGTCAAGTCCCCCTTTAAAATTTAAAACTTGATTGGTCTTCATGGGTGTTTTGTAGAAGTTTTTGGAATGGGTATATTTATTAAAGGGAAAAGTGGAATTGGAAAAACAGAATTAGTTTTAAAATTATTAAATAGAGGGCATTTTTTTATAGCGGATGATTTAGTAATTTTTAAAAAGGATAATTTTTCAAGAGTTATAGGATTTAATAATGGCAAGTTTATAGCACATTTAAAAAATGTTGGATTTATTGATATTATAAAAACATATGGTATTGAAAGGGTTAAGGATAGTGCAGTTTTAAATTTAATTATTGAGCTTTCTGAAAATGAATTTTTATTATCACAAGAAGAAATTCTTGAAGTATCATTTAAAAAATTATATTTAAGCCCAAGTGTAGATATAAATGATTTTGAAAACTATATAAGAATTTTTAAGGCACAGATATATGATTGAATTTATTGAGCATACAGCAGATATTGGAATTATTATAAGGGCAAGTAGTTTAAATGAAGTATTTGAAAAAGCAGGTTATGGAATGTTTAAAATTATTTGTGAAAATTTAGAAGAAGTGGAATGTAAAGAAATTATTGAAGGTGAGATAATTGCAGAAAACCTCATTGATATGTTATATTTATTTTTAGAAAAATTACTTTTTGAGTTTGATACAAAAGCTATTATATTAAAGTGTTTTGATGTAATTATTGAGAATAATAAACTTACTTATAAAGCAAAGGGTGAAATATATAATTCTAAAAAGCATAAAATTGGAACAGGAATTAAAAGCCCTACATATCATAAAATGGAAATCAAAAATGAAAATGGAGGATTTATAGCTTTTATTATATTTGATGTTTAAATATGAATGCGTGTTATAATACCATGAATTTTATGAGAAGGAAGATTATAAAATTTATCGAAACTTGGTGAGACTTTTTTAATAAATGCATAAAACATCCAAAACTTATTATTTGTAATAATATCTTCAACACCATAAAAAATAACTTTTTCATTTACTCCAACTTCATTTAAAATTTTTTCAACATCCAAAAACTCCATATATCCAAACTCAATTTTAAATATATCTAACCCCTCTATTAACTCCTTTTCAAATTCATATTTAACTCCAAAAGGCTCTTCTTTTTTAATCAAAGATAAAAATACATTCCTTTCATAAATTATTCCTTGATTGAACATTACATTTATTACATAAGGGGGAATTTTATTATAATCCCTTACAAGGAAAACTGCAGTTCCTTTAATTTTATTAGAATTTTCATAAGCGCTTGTAAATAAAATTTCAAATTCTTTAAAATCAATAGGTTCCATTGAACTATAAACCTTCCTTTGACCAAGAACATAATTAAGAATAATAAATAAAGTGATAGTTGCTACAATAACAGAAATATAGCCTCCTTCTGGAATTTTTAAAACTGATGAAATAAGAATTATAAAATCCCATAAAAAGACAATAATTGAAAGCAAAAGAAAAAATTTCTCATTTTTGTGATAATGAAGAATTATAAGAAATATAGAAGTTATTAGCATAGTAAATGCTACTGAAAGCCCATAAGCATGTCCAATTTTTTCTGTTGTTTGAAATGCAAATAATACAAATAAAACACAAATAAATAATGACCAATTTACAAAATTTGAATAAATCTGACCATATAAATGTCTTGAAGTATGGCTAAAATACATTCTTGGAAATATATTTATATTTGCCATCTGAAAGAATATGGAAAACATAGCGGTTATAATAGCTTGTGAAGCTATAATAGTTGCCAAAA
>JAUQPS010000181.1 GCA_030550205.1 bacterium | reverse complement strand
CTTAAAGCTAAATTAAAGGATCCAGATGAAAAAATAAGGATGGAGGCTATTAGAAAACTTTCTCAGAAAGATAAAGAAGAGATATTAGATGCATTATCAGATGAGAGTTGGAGGGTAAGGAAAGTAGCTATAGAAGAGATAAAAGATTCTGTAAATGAAATGGTAGTTGAACTCTTAAAAAAGATGAAGAACGAACATCATAATTTAAGCGTATTGAATAGCATAATAAAAGTACTATCTTCTACAAAAATTGATATTATAGATGCTCTTACTAAGATGTTGAAAGATGAAGATCCTGACTTAAGGATTTATACTATTCAGTTATTGCAAAATCAAAAAGATCCAAGGGTTGAAGATATTTTGATTTCTGCTCTTTCTGATAAAAATTCGAATGTAATATTTACAGCTATTGAGGGTTTAGGGAAAATTAAATCTCAAAAGGCTATTCCTTTTCTTCTGGACTTTGTTAAGAAAAAGGATTTTTATTTGAGTATTCCTGCTTTAGAGGCTCTTAAAGAGATAAAAGATCCTTCTATTCTTCCTTATATACATCCTTTGGTTGATGATGATTTATTGTCTCCCTATGTGATAGAAATTCTTGGAGAAATAGGAGATGAGTATTCGGTAAAGGTTTTAGTAAATTATCTTAATAATAATACACTGAATATTGAAAAAACAATTGAAGCTATAGGTAAGATCTATAAAAATTATAATGAAAAGCTTCAAGAGGGAGAATATATATTAAAAATAATAAAAGAGAATATAAACCCAGAGGGTATTAAAAATCTTGTTAATTCTATTTCAAATCTCCCTGATGAGACATTAAAAAATATAATTCCTATTTTAGGAGAGATAAAAGAACCTATAGTAGAAAGAGTTGTTGTTAAGTTATTAGGAAATCCAAATCTTAAAAATGAGGTTGTAGAAACCTTGGTTAAGTACGGTAAGAATATTGTCCCTCTACTTATTGAAAAGCTTAAAAGTGATGACCAAGAGATAAAAATGTTAGCAATCATAGCTCTTGGAAGAATTGGAGATGAGACTGCTGTCCCTTATCTTATAGAAATACTTGAAGAGGAGGAAGATTTAGCAGTAGTTTGTTCTGGGGCTTTAGCTAAGATTGGAGATAAAAGAGCTTTTGAGCCTCTTATTAAAAAATTAGGAGATCCTAATCCTTATATAAGGCAAGCAGTTATTTCTGCAATAAATTCTCTTGGACATCCTGATCTTCCATATAAATTAAAAGAACTTTTAAAGAGTGATAATGTATATGAAAGAGAATCTGCTATAAAAATTGCAGGATATTTTGGTTTTGATGAGTGTAAGAAGGAGATATTTGAAGCGATAGAGGATGAGAATGAAGATATAAGAAAGGCAGTATATGAAAATATAGTTTTCTTTGAAGATGAAAGGGTTATAAATATTTTAAAAGCTGGTTTAGAGAAGGAGAAAAGAAAAGTAAGAGAAGTAATTGCTAAATCCTTAGTTTATTTAGATACTGAAAGGGCTTTACCTCTTATTGAGATAGCTTTGAGAGACTCATCCCCTTGGGTGAGATATTATGGAGTTAAATCCCTTGTTTTTCATAATCCTCCTAATATATTTGAGATTCTTGAGGAATTGCTTAAAAGAGAGGATACAAATTTGGTGAAGATAATAATAATTGACTCTTTAGGGGAGCTCGCTAATAAAAAAGCTTTGCCAATTTTGAAAAATTTTTTACAAGTACAAGATAAAGATATACTTTCTTCAACAATAAGAGCTCTTGGAAAGATAAAGCATCCTGAGTCTATAAACTTATTGCTTCCATTTTTGTCATCTTCAGATAAGCTTATAAAAATTGAAACACTAAGAGCCTTAGGAAATCAGGGAGTTAATACACCTATAAACGATATATTATGGAGTATAGCCTCTGAAGAAGATAAGGATGTAATATCTGAAGGACTTTATTCCCTACTTAAGATAGGGACTTTAGAAAGTTTAAAGGCTCTACTATCTTTAAGTTTAGATTCTCAGAAAAGAGATTTAACTATTAAATATCTTTCTCAAATTCCAGAAAATCTTATAGAGCCCCTTATAAAGGAATCTAAGAATTTGAGCCCTATACTTCGTAAAAATTTTGTCCTTGCTTTAGAGATGAAAAAGAAGGATGCTGTTAAGTATATCAAGGAATTTCTAAATGACGAAAATAGAGAGGTAAAAATTCAGGCAATACTATCCATAATAAATATTGGTTCTTATGAGACATTAAAAGAATATCTTGAGAGGGAAAAAGATGAAGAAATAAAGAATCTGGTAAGGCAGAAGTTGGAGATGAAAAGTTTATGAAGTTTTTTCAAGAATCTTTAAGTTTTCCTGGAAATTCCTTTCAACTTATAAGAGATATGATAAAGGAAAAAATTGGAATATACTACGATGAAAATAAAAAAGATATTTTAGCAGATAAACTTACTCCTCTTGCCTTAGAGCGAGGATTTAATAACTTTCTTGATTATTACTATTTTCTTAAATATGATCCAGAAGGTAAAGAAGAATGGGATAAAGTTTCAGATGTGCTTTC
>JAUQPS010000180.1 GCA_030550205.1 bacterium | reverse complement strand
TTATCCCCATAATCCTTATCCAATCTGCACTTCCCCAATTAGAAGCTATATCTCTTGCAGATATAAAAT
Organism: bacterium; assembly: GCA_030550205.1. Classification (GTDB taxonomy): domain Bacteria; phylum Hydrothermota; class Hydrothermia; order LBFQ01; family DSFT01; genus DSFT01. The sequence goes on along the minus strand of JAUQPS010000180.1, from coordinate 2,492 downwards.
TCCCATTACTTCCATTTAATTTAACAACAAATGCTCTATCACTTGTTGAAAGCTGACAATTAGATGGACCACCAGAAGGCACACAACTTGCACCACCTATTATAGGATTCCCACTATTATCATATGTTATCTTATAACTCCATTCATTCATATTTGATTTTCCTACAATTCTCTCCCAAACAGGTGATCCAGAAGCAGTTGATACGATCACTACAAAATCAGCACCTGTTGAAGCATCCACTTTATAACTCATTGAAAATAGATTAGCTACTATATTACTCCCATAAAAGTCATTACCCCACAACTGGTCCCAGTTAGTTCCACCATAAGTTTTTAATCCTGCCCATATTTGAGCACTAATGACTAACAACATAGCCATTTACCCCCTTCTCCTCTAAAACCTTTACTACTATTATTGAATCTTCCTCAGTGTAACTATTTAGCTTTATGTATATAACCTTCTTGAAATCATCCCAATGTATAGCTCTTACATTGTTCCTCAAAGCACTCTGTATAGTATTCATTAGCTCATTTACACACTCTTGACAATCTTGATATTTCTGGTCATATATATCCACACTTAGTCTATTTACATCCCTCCACATCGTAAAGGGATTTACACTTATCACTTGGCTTATTATTAACCATATCATGTTCCACCCCCAGGTTAAAGTTAAATTAAATTAACCTTTTAAAAATTTTCTTTTCAAATTTTAATCTAATAAAGTTTCAAAATTATAAAGCACAATTTTAAAGTTTCAAATTGTCAAATTATTTTAGTCAATTTTCTTAATGGTTATTTTATAAATTTTATCATCTCCTGGTTTTGGTATTCCTCTACCATCTCTATTACTCGTAAGTATATAAAGATTACCGTCTGGACCTTCTACAACATCCCTTAATCTTCCAAATTTTCCTCGTGTTTTATCAAAAGCAAACCATCTTTCAATTCTTAAAATTTCATAACCATTTTTTAACTTTTTTATTTTAATTCTTATTAAAGCTTGACTTGCTAATGTTGCTACAAAAAGATTTTCTTTATAAAAAGTCATACCAGCTGGAGGAGTAGTTTCCTTCCAAAAAATAAAAGGGTCCTCATATTCTTTCTTACCAGCTTTACCTATTACTCTTGGCCAGCCATAATTTCTTCCTTTATATATTATATTAATCTCATCATGTCCAGACCAACCATATTCTCCCGAAGGTCCATGCTCAGATGAAAATAAATCTTTTGTGTTTGGATACCATGCTAAACCTTGTGGATTTCTATGACCATAAGAATAAATAGGAGAATTGGGAAATGGATTATCTTTTGGAATTCCTCCATCAGGAGTTAATCTTAAAATTTTACCATTTAAAGATTTTAAATTTTGTGCTAACTCACCTCTAAATATATCACCCGTTGTAATATAAAGCATACCATCTGGACCGAATTTAATTCTTCCACCATTATGAAATTTTGCACCAGGAATACTATCAATTATAACTTTATCAAAAATTCCATATTTACCCTTATCTCTAATTCTTATAACTCTATTAAAAATTTTACCATCTTTTGTTTCATAAGTATGCATTGCATAAATGAAAGGCTCTTTTGGAAAATTAGGATGAACTGCAAGTCCCATCAATCCTCCTTCACCAATATGCTTAACATCAATTTTCATGTATGGTTCAGGAAGAAGTTTTCCATTTTCAATAATTCTTATTCTTCCAGGTCTTTCACTTACGAGTGCTCTTCCATCTGGAAGAAAAACAAGCGACCATGGTATTTCAAGATTTTCAACCCATACACTTACCTCAACACCTGGAACATCTGACAAATAAACATCTTCAACAAAAAAGAACATGAAAATCATATTTAAATTTTAAAACTATTCCTCTACAAACTCCACCTGTCTTGCTACCCAATCTATAATTTTTTTAGCATATTCTAATCCTGTTTTTGATGTTTTGATGCTTAAATCTCCATCATAACCCATAAGAAGATGCAAATAATTATAAGCGGAATTAAAATAATTTAAAATTTTTTTATCTCTTTTTGCTATAAAATCTATATAATCCCCAATATCCTTTCTACCCTTTATTTTAACATTATGCTTTTCAAGTAAATAATCAAGAGCTAATAGAACTCCTGCCCAAGCAATATGCCCAGCCATTTTAACATATTTGCGATATTTATAAAATTCACCTTCTCTTTTTGCTTTTTCTTCCAAAATCATCTTGGCATTTTCAAGATATTTATATGGATTGCCTATTACTTTTGGTTTTGAATCTTTTACTTTCATAGTTTTACAATTTTAAAGCTTTTTATTCTTCGATAAATTCAACCTGTTTAGCAACCCAATCTATTATTTTCTTTGCTAATTCTAATCCTATTTTACAAGTTTTTACATTTAATTCTCCATCATAACCCATAAAAAGGTGTAAATGATTGTAAGCAGAATTAAAATCTTTTAAAATTTTCTTATTTATCTTTGAAATAAACTCACTAT
>JAUQPS010000179.1 GCA_030550205.1 bacterium | reverse complement strand
TGATTTCCATCAACTCCTGTATCCATATTACCTATAATTATTCCTTTCCCTCTATATCCCCTTCTCCATGCTTCATCAGCTTTAATATTCTGAATGCTTCCTGAAACATAATCTTCACCAGGGAAAAAGTCAGAAAGGATATGGGGTGTGTAATTTTGTGGTATCCATATTCTGTATTCATCCTCGTGTATCATTACTATTTCAGGGAATTTTTTAACAAGTTCAAAGATAATATATTTAGGTAATGTGGCAAATATTCTGTTTGCAGTCCACCCCTGATATAAGTTTTCTATTTCTCCAAGTTTAGATTTAAGATAATTTACTATTGGTTCCTGTGTTTTATAGGCATAATTCTTCATATATTCAGTTTTCTCATCTCCAGTTGGAAGTGTTGCAACATAGGAGTAGTCAACATTAGGTAAATCAATATAGATTTTTATTTTTTCATTATCAGCCATCTTTTCAAGTTTCTGTAAAAGTTTTTGGTCAATTTTATTAAGATAAGTTGCCTCTTCTTTCTTTGTCTGAGAAAATAAAAGGATTATTAAAGGCAGAAGAATAATTCTTTTCATTTTTCCTCCCCCTTTCTTTTAAAATTCATATATTTTTTATATGCCTCGTATGTTTTTTCCTTTAATTCCTGATTCCCGAGATTTTCCATAACCTCAATTCTTTTTTCAAGAAATTTTTCATGGAATTCCCCTTTTATTCTTTCTATTTCTTTCTGTTTTTCAAAGGTTAAAGCATCAGGTTGTTTTGAAATTTCCTTTATTCTCTGCTTTACATTTTCAATTTCAGGATATATTTTATTCCAGAATTCTATCTCACAATAGGAATAAAAACTTATTTCAGGAATTTTTGCCTTTCTTTCTTTAAAGGAATAAATTATATCACCGTATTCCATTTTCATAAAGGATGGTATTAAACTCAAGGTATTAAAGATCATTTCATTTCCCCTAATTTTTAAGGCATTTCTGGAACTATTAAGAAGGAAGGGTTTGAATTTGAATTCCTTTACCTCAAAAGTGATATTTTCCCTTTCCCTGGGGATTTCATAAAAATTTATCCCCTCTTTTATACCACCCATAAAAAGAATAAAAAGCATAATCATACTTTTACCTCCTTTAAAAAAATTATATATTTTTTAAAATAGAATTTCAAGTTTTTTAATTATATTATTTTTTATATTTTTCTTCGGGCAGAGTGGGTTGTGAAATATTTTGTGTTACAGCAGGTTGAGGTGGTGGTGCGTCAGGGAATCTTAATTTTTCGTATCCCTTCCATTTTGCTACTACCATATAGCTGAAATTTGCATTTGATTTCCCGCCTTTAAGTTCTATAACTTCAAAACCATCATTGTATGTTTTTACATAAACTCCATTGCAATCATCTTTTAACTGGACAAATACTTTGACTGGATTATTTTCATTTATTGTTATGCAGTCAAGGAAAAGGGGGTCAAGTTTTATTTTAGCTCTTCCTTCTATAAGTCTTCCTTCACCATAATCTATAATCACAGCTTCAGGTGATTCAGGAGCAAAGAGGTTTTTCTTTCCATTTCTTGTATCCATAATCGTCGCTACAGCACCAGTTCCATTTATTTTATAAATAGAACCTGACCAGTTTAAACCAACATAGGCATAAGCACTATTATCAGTAGTGGCAAAATATCCACCAGCTCTATTTCCAGTTGTATTTGTAGCAAAGCCAACTGCACCAAATTGTGTGCCTGTAAATGAACCACCTGAACCTGCATTTAACCTCCAAAAAGATGTAAGACCGTTTCCTAATCCAAAAACTCCTGTGCCTGATGTATTTGCATTTTGTCCTGCTACACCGCATCGGTTCTGATCATTAGTATACCCATACACACCCCATCCAGGAGAATATGAAGAGCCATATACACCCATATTTTCAACTGAGGAACCAGCACCATATCCATAAACTCCGTAATTAACTCCCGAGCCACCGTAAACATATCCATAGACTCCGTAATAAGAATTAGAACCAGTTGGTGATACAATTCCATAAACTCCCATCCATCCACCTCTGAAATATCCACCATAACCATACCAGTCAGTACTTGAACATTGTCCATAAACACCAGCAGCATCATTATTTGTAGCAGTATTTACAGCGTGAATAAGACCTGTTCCTGAACCAGTTGCCTGTGACCCTATTACATGAAGTTTATAAGAAGGTGTGCTTGTTCCTATACCAAGTCTTGCATTTGTATTATCCCAGTATAGATTACTATTTCCACCAATTGTATATGTTCCTGTCCAGAATGCTACCTGAGTTGGTGAGCCTGAGCCACTTACATTTCCCCCGCTATTTTCATCTGTTGCTGGAACAAAAGCACTCCCATTCCATTTTAAAACATAACCAACAGTTGGTGTAGATGTAACCCTTATAGGCCATGAATTTATATATAAATCGCCTTGAATTCTTGAAGCACCTGCTACATCAAGTTTATAAGCAGGTGTTGATGTTCCTATACCTACATTGTAAGTTAATACTGCTGTCCATAAATATGTTCCATTTTCAGCCCATCCTCTTGTT
>JAUQPS010000178.1 GCA_030550205.1 bacterium | reverse complement strand
ATTGTTGAGGGTGAAGAGGGATTAACAGTTGTTGAAGAAAAAAAAGTTCCAGATGTTGATATCCAAATATCTGCTGCTTATAGTGTAGAATCTATAAAATTTCAAGATAGAGTAATAAGTGCTTTAAATAATACTGATAAATCAAGAGCAATAATCTCTATCAGCAATTCATATCTTATTATTACTCAACCAATAGGAAATAGCAATTTTTATTTACATATTATTACAAATCGTGAGAAAAGTGCCCTTGGAATTATTCTTGCTTTACTTTCAAGATATGAACAAGTGTTAAATAAAGTTATTTCTGAGTGGGCTATATGAGAGGGAGGGCTTATGGCATAACGGATTTGGGTAGAAAGCGTCCAAAAAATGAAGACTTTTTTGCAATGGACCCTTCTATTGGTTTGTTTATAGTAGCGGATGGACTTGGTGGAAGAATGTCTGGCGATAAGGCAAGTTATGAAGCAACTCAAACATTTATTGAAAAATTAAAAAATTTAATAAATCATTATAATGACCCAAAATTTATTTTAGAATCCGCATTTAAAGAAGCAAGTAAAAGGGCTTATGAAATTAGTAATTCTGATGAATATTATGGAGCAATGACTACATTTACCGCTTTATTTTTCTATAAATCAAAGTATTATATTGTTCATGTAGGTGATACAAGAGCTTATTTATTAAGAGCAAATAGATTCTTTTATCAAATAACGGAAGATGATACACAAGCTCAAATACTTGTTAGAAAAAAAGCACTCTCTCCCAAAGAAGCAGAAACACATCCTTCAAAACATGTGCTTACAAAAGCACTTGGACATAAACCCATTATAAGGCCAAAGCTTTATGTTGGAAATGTTATGAATGGGGATAAATTTTTATTATGTTCTGATGGATTATATATATATTTCTCACAAGATGAATTGAGAGATATTTTAAAAAATTATAAACCAAAAGAGGCAGTAGAAATTTTGATTAAATTGGCAAATGATAGAGGAGGGGAGGATAATATAACGGGTATTGCAATAGAAGTTATAAAAAGTGATGCTAATGTTTTTGAGCAGTTTAAAGCCTTTTTAGAAGGAGTATTTAGAAAATGATAGGGACGTATATCGCAGATAAATATAAAATTGTTAGGAAAATAGCATCTGGTGGAATGGCTGAGGTTTATGAGGCAATTCAGCCTATTGTAAGAAGGAAAGTAGCTATAAAAATTCTATATCCTCAATATTCAAAAGATGAAAAAGCAAAGGAATTATTCTTTAGAGAAGCAAGGCTTGTTGCTCAGGAATTGGAACATCCTAATATTGTGAAAGTTTATGATTTTGGTGCCATAGATGATAGCTTATATATTGTGATGTATTATGTAAATGGGGAGACACTTGAAAGGATTATAAGAAGAGAAGGAAGACTTGATGTGAAGGAAGCCTGTTATGTTGTATTAGAAGTTTTAAAAGCACTTGATTATGCTCATCAAAAGAATATTATCCATAGAGATATTAAGCCAGGAAATATTATGATTACACCAGAGAAAAGAGTGTATTTATTAGATTTTGGAATAGCTACACTTATGACAGAAGATAAAGAAAAAGGAAAAGTTCCAGGAACACCTGAATATATGTCTCCTGAACAATTTAGAGGTAAAGTTGATAAGAGAAGTGATCTATATTCTTTGGGTGTAGTTTTTTATGAAGCATTAACAGGTAATTTACCATTTACTGGAAATGATATTTGGGAGCTTCAAAGAAAGATATTTTCTGAAAATCCAAAACCTCCGTCTTATTATAATCCTAATGTTCCAAAAGAATTGGATGAAATTATATTAAAAGCATTAAATAAAATTCCATCAGAAAGATTTCAAAGTGCTTATGAATTTGCAAATGCCATTTTAAATACAAATATTGTTGAAAATTATTATATTGAATTTAAGAAAACAGATATAAAAAATGAAGTTGTAAGAGGTGGTATTGTTCAAGAAGAAGAAACAGAAAGAGGAAAAATAACACAATTTGTTCCAATTACAGATGATAGTGAAACAGAATTTGAATTTATAGAAGAAAAACCCAAATTTAATATTTTAGTTGTTTTAATTCCAATAATTTTAATTCTTATAGTTGGGGTTTTAATATGGTTCTTCTTATTGCGTTAAGCTTGGATAGTTTAAGCTTAGAAAATAAAGTTTTTGAAATTGCTAAAAAATTAAATTGTCTTGTTTGTCCTGGTGAAAGTGTAGCATATTCTCAAAGTGAGTTAGCAATTGATATGAGAAATAAAATTAGAGAGTTATTAAAAGAAGGAAAAAGTGAAAAAGAGATTTTGGATTATTTTGTTTCAATATATGGAGAAAATGTTTTATCAGAGCCACCAAAAGAAGGTATTTTTAACTTTCTTTGGATATTTCCATATGTTATTTTAGTTGTTTCATTTTTGGGAATTATTATTTACTTTTATACAAGGAAAACTTGAAATTATATTTTGTTGGTGGATGTGTAAGAGATAAATTGCTTGGAATTGAAAGTAAGGATTTGGATATTGTATTAGTTCCAGAAAAAGATGTAAATTTAGAGTTTAA
>JAUQPS010000003.1 GCA_030550205.1 bacterium | reverse complement strand
ATAATTATTACATCTTTTGTGCGTTCAAAAAAAGTTTTAGAGCATGCTAAAAAATTTAAAATTAATGTGATTAAAGGAGTAGAAAAATTGAAACCTTAAAATTTTCAAATGTTAAAACCCCTCTTAACCCATGAAATTGGTTCTTTGGCTAAACCAAATTGGAGAGTAAGAGCTATAAATAATATTCCACTAAAAGATGAAGATATAGAAGATGCAAAATATTGGGCTAATTTTTTAGAATTGAAAGTTGAAGAGCTATTTGACATCTTAAATAAGAGAAAGAATTTTACACAAGAAGAAAAAGATAAAATTTTATATTATTCATCATTGTTTGCAACAAAACTTTTAGAAAAAGCCGGAATTGATGTTTTATATGATGGAGAACAACATAGAGTTGAAATGTATGAATATCCTATTAGAAGAATTGAAGGTTTCAAATTTTATGGACATGTGAGAAGTTTTGATAATAAATATTATAGAAGGGCAGCAGTTATAAAAGAACCGAAACTAAAAGAATTTTATCATCTTGATGAATTTAAAACAATCTCAAAATTTACAAATAAACCAATAAAAATCCCTATAACAGGACCATATACACTTGTAGATTGGTCATTTGACGAATTTTATATTAAGGGAGTTGAAATTGGAACAAAAGAAGGATTAAAAAATAGGAAATTAGCAAGAAAAAAATTTGTAGAAGACATGGCAAAAAATATTATATATCCTAATTTAAAAGTTTTATATGAAAATGGAGCAAAATTTTTACAAATTGATGAACCTGCTGCTACTACAAAGATAAATGAAATTGATTTATTTATAGATGGCTTAATAAATAGTGTTAATGATTTAAAAGGAAAAGCTTTCTTTTCTGTTCATATTTGTTTTTCTGATTATAACTTACTATTTCCACATATTGAAAAACTTGAAGGTATAATAAATGAATTTCACTTTGAATATGCAAATAGAGATACAACAGAACTTGGAACAAGTGAAGATGTAAGAAAGGGTTATGATATTATCAAAAAGTTAAAAAATTATAATTTTGTTATAGGACTTGGTGTAATAGATGTTCATACGGATTTTATAGAGCCAGTTGAATTAATTAGGGATAGAATTTTATATGTTTTGGATATTGTAAAGGATCCTAATAAAATTTTTGTTGCTCCTGATTGTGGTCTAAGAACAAGAAGTTGGAAAGTTGCTTTTGAAAAATTAAGGAATATGGTTGAAGCAGTAAATACTATAAAAATATGAAATTTTTAAATTGGTTTCTTATTCTAATTATTTTAATAATGACTGGCATTGGATTATATTTTTATTATTATGAGTATTTGCCTATTAAAAAGGCTTTTTATGATGTTGAAAAGGAAAACAAAAAACTTATTAGTATTTCAGGTTATTCAACTAATAAAAATTTTACAAAAATTGTTATTCAAACTGATAAAATTTTTAAACCTGGTTCAGATGAGCTAACAGAAGAAGGTAAAAATTATTTAAATGAGATTATACAAGAAATAAAAAGAAAAGGATACTCTGAAATTAAAATTGAAAGTCATACAGATTCTATTCCTATTCAAACAAATAAACATATTTATCCAACAAACTGGGAGCTTGCTGCTCATAGAGCAACTGTAATTGTTAGATATTTTATTTCAAATGGTATTAAAGAAGATAAAATTTCTGCTACTTCATATGGAGATAGCAAACCAATAGCAACAAACTCAACAGAAGAAGGAAGGAAACAAAATAGAAGAATTGAAATTTTAGTATTTCAATAATATAAATGATTTTCCTTAATATATTCATAAACCCCATTTGGCACAAGAAATCTATATTCCTTCCCTTCCTTAATTCTTTTTCTAATTTCAGAAGATGAAACTTCAATAATTCTATTATTTAGAATTTTCACTTTTGGTATTAAATCTTGCGGATAATTATAATTTATATTCGGTCTTTGGACAACTACCACATTTACAATTTCTAAAATTTTTTCATATTCATACCAACTTTTAAAAACTTCAAACTGATCCGAACCAATCACAAAGTAAATAGGTTCTTTTATAAATTTTAAAATTTCTTTTAAAACCAAATAGCTAAAACTTTTCTCTAAGTTTAATTTCTTTTCAATATCCCAAACTTCAAATTTTTTAAAATCCCTTATAGCAATTTTAATCATATTAAATCTATGCTCAAAGCTACAGAATACTTGTTTATGAGGAGGATTATAACTTAAAAGAAATATAACTTTTTCAACATTTAGCATATCTAATAAATCTTCTGCTATAATTAAATGACCAATATGAATAGGATCAAATCTACCTCCAAGAACTGCTATTGCCATATTTCTCACGCTTTTCAAGTGCCAACTTTTTAATCCAATTTGAAAAATATTCACTTTTTATTATAAAATCCGTTAATTTCATTAATTTTTCTCTTTCATTTAAAATCTCATATATCTCCATAAGTCTATATCCAACAGAATCAGGTTGAATATCAACATAATTATTTAAGTAATATTCCAAATAAATTGCTTCTGATTGTAACCTATTTAAATTCCTATATACATTAGCAGAAATTAAAACTTTTTGAGCAAACTTTTCCCTAATTAAATATAAAACACTATCCGCTTTTTTTGAATATTCTGGATAATTCAACTTTACTCTATCTAATAGTTCAATTGCCTTATTCAATTCGGTTATATCTCTATGTGGATTTGGTGAAAGCTTATAATAAATTAAAGATAACAAAATAAGAGCATCTGGATAAAATTCACTATACCTAAAATTATTAACAAAAAATTCCGCTTCAATCTTTGCAAGGTCATATTGCTTCTTATTAAAATATGTTAAAGCTAAATAATATTGAGCTTTATCTGTATAATCATTGAAAGATAAAGAATAAATAATTCTTTTAAAAACTTTTTCAGCAGTTTTATAATCTTTATTGTTAAATGATTTTAAGCCAATTTCATATAATACCTTAGGGTCATCTGGTAAGTCTAAAAGAAGGAAAAATAGCATATTGGAAAGTTTAAAGTGAAGAATTTATTTTTTTTATTATTTTTTCAGCTATTTTATGAGCACTAAATCCAAAGTATTCAAATAATTCTTTATAAGGAGCAGATTTACCAAAATCATTCATACAAATTTTAAGACCATCAATTCCAACAAATTCTTCCCATCCAAATCCACTTAATGCTTCAACTGAAACCCTCAAAACTTTCTTTAAATTCTTACCAAGGATATAATTTTTATAATTTTCATCTTGTTTTCTAAATAATTCAAAAGAAACCACATTAACAAGCCTAACTTTTATATTATTTTCTCTTAATATATCACAAGCCTTTAAACTTGGATAAACTTCTGAACCACTTGCATATATTATAACATCTGGTCTCTCATCATCTATTACTACATAAGCTCCATAAATTAAATTATCACAAGGCAAATTATCAATTGTAGGAACATTTTGTCTTGTTAAAATTAAAGCAACTGGTCCATCTTTATAATTTATAGCAAATTCAAATGCTTTTATTGTTTCATTAGCATCAGCTGGTCTTAAAACTATTAAATGTGGAATAGCTCTTAAACCCGCTAATTGTTCAATAGGTTGATGTGTAGGTCCATCCTCACCAAGTCCAATTGAATCATGTGTAAATATATAAATTACTGGAAGTTTCATAAGTGCAGATAATCTAATAGCAGGCTTCATATAATCTGAAAAAATTAAAAATGTTCCACAAAAAGCCCTTAAACCATAAAGACTAATACCATTTACAATTCCACCCATAGCATGTTCCCTAACACCAAAATGAATATTTTTTCCAAGAGGATTATCTTTTAAAAAATCTCCAAGCTTTGGAACATAAGTTTTATTTGAAGTGCTTAAATCAGCAGAACCTCCAATAAGAAAGTCCAAATCTTCCCATATTGTTTCAAGTGCTTTCCCAAAAGCATTTCTTGTAGCAATTTCACCCTTAAATTTCTCTATATTTCTAAGCTTATTTATTACTTTTTCATCTATTCTTTTTTCTAAAAATTCATTAAATTTTTCCTTCATATGTGGATATACTTTAAAATACTCGTTTAATAATTTATTCCATTCCTCTTCAAGCTTTTGACCTTCAAAAACTTTCCTTCTTGTATAACTTAAAACTTCTTGTGGTACTTCAAATTCTTTATAATTCCAATTAAAAAATTTCCTTGCATACTCTACTTCTTCTTTTCCTAAGGGTTCTCCATGGGATTTTTCACTATTTGCCTTTCTTGTTCCATATCCAATTATCGTTTTTACTTCTATAAATTTTGGCTTATCTTTAACTGTTAAAGCTAAATCAATAGTTTTCTTTATTTCATCTAAATTATTTACATCATTAATAGAAAAAACTTCCCAATTGAAAGCCTTAAATCTCATTTTAACATCTTCACTCCAAGTTAAATTAGTTTTTCCATCAATTGTAATACCATTATTATCCCAAAATACAATTAAATTATTTAATCCAAAATGACCTGCTAAGGAACATGCTTCATAACTAATACCTTCCATTAAATCTCCATCACTTACAATTACAAATATATTATGGTCAAAAATTTTATAATTTTCTCTATTAAAATAAGCACTTAAATACTTATAAGCAAGTGCCATGCCTATGGCATTTGAAATGCCTTGACCAAGTGGTCCTGTTGTTGTTTCAACTCCAATATCTAAATTATATTCTGGATGACCAGGTGTTTTACTATTTAATTGCCTAAAATTCTTAATATCCTCAATATCCAAATCATAACCATATAAATATAAAACTGAATATAACAACATACTTGCATGTCCATTTGATAAGATAAATCTATCCCTATTTAACCATCTTGGATTTCTCGGATTAAATTTTAAATATCTATCAAAAATAATATAAGCAAGAGGAGCAAGTGCCAAAGGAGCTCCTGGATGGCCACTTTTTGCTTTTTCAACTGCATCAATAGAAAGAAATCTTATTGTATTTATTACAAGCTCATCCATAGATTATTCCCATATTTCTATACTTCTTATATCTCCTTTCCAAAACTTCCTCTAATGGAATTTTAGTAAGCTCTTCTATTTGTGAAATTATATGTTCTTTTAAAGTTGAATACATTAATTTTGGATCCCAATGTGCTCCCCCAATAGGCTCTTTTACAATACCATCAATTACACCAAAATCCAATAAATCTTTTGCAGTTAATTTTAGAACTTCTGCCGCCTCTGATGCTTTACTTGCATCTCTAAATAATATTGAAGCACAACCTTCTGGCGATATTACAGAATATATGCTATATTCAAAAGCAAAAACTCTATCCGCTACAGCAATCGCTAATGCTCCCCCACTCCCTCCTTCACCTATGATATAAGAAATTGTATAAGTTTTTAATGAAAGCATTTTCATAATTGAATAAGCAATAGCAGAAAATTGTCCCCTTTCTTCTGCACCAACACCAGGATATGCACCAGGCGTATCTACAAATGTAATTAATGGCAATTTTAATTTTTCTGCTAATTCCATAATTCTCATACCTTTTCTATAACCTTCTGGATGTGGCATACCAAAATTTCTCTCAATTTTTTCACTTGTGCTTCTACCTTTCTCTTGGGCTATAAAAGCAATAGAAAATTTTTCTATTTTTGCAATACCTGTAATAATTGCTTTATCGTCTGAAAAAAGTCTATCCCCATGTAATTCTAAAAATTCATCAAATACATTATTTAAATAATCTATGGATTTTGGTCTATCTGGATGTCTTGCTATTTGAACAACTTGCCATCTTGTTAAATTACTATATATATTATTTTTTAACTTTTCCGCTTCAATTTTTAAACTATTAACATTATCTTTTAAATTTGGATTTGCTTCAAGCTCCTTTATCTTTTCTAAAATATCATATAATGGCTTTTCAAAATCAAGGGGTTTCATAGTTTATACTTATTGTATTCGCAAAATTTAAATAACTTGGTATATATACTCTATAACCAAAAATCAAACTTTTATATTTTAATCTCATAAAGCCTGAAATTTTAGAGTAATCATAATCAGGTGTAAAAATAATGCCTATGTTTAAGTATTTAAGTCCATATTCAAAAGATAAAAATTTTTCAAAATTATAAAATTTATTAATCCCTGCTCCTATATTAATTTGATGGAAATTTAAAAGAAATGCCAAGGATATTACATGTGGTAATTCAATTTGATTTGCTGAAAATAACTTTTTAAAGCTAAAATTTTCAATTGAAAAAAACAAGCTTAAATAATTTATTGGCATAAATTGAGAGCTAATGGTAATAAAGGGAGAAGCATAAACATCATTTAAAATGCGATTTTCATAATATCCAAAACTAAATCCAAAAAACAAATTCTTTTCAACTTCAAAATTTTTCCCAATTGATGTATATATACTAAATGGAGAAAATGTAAAAATTTGCTCGTCATTTGGAAATTCATTTTGATAACTAAATTTTCCAAAGTCAAAATATCTTAAATTAAATCCAAAATTTTTATAACCCAAAAATAGAGAATAAATTTTGCTATCCAAAAGCCAAAAATTTATATTAGTGGAAATCAATTTTTTAGTTTTTAAGTTTGTAATATTATACTGCGGGTCAAAAATCCTATTGGAATATGTAGAAATATCTATCCACGTTTCATTTAATGCAATTATAATAGTTATCATAATCCAAGTTTCCTTAAAAAGTTTTCAAATTCTTCCTTATTTTTAAAATCCAATACTACTCTTACTCTTCTCTTTGTAGTTTTAATTTCTGCTTTAAGCCCAACATTCTTAAATAATTTTTCACTTATTTCCCTTATCCAAGAATTATCATTTTCCATTTTAGATTCTTTTGGAGATATCAATTTTTCAAGTTGTCTTACACTAATCCCCTCTTCAACAATCCTTCTTGCCCATTCCTCTTGCTCATTAAAATCACTTATTCTAAGCAATACTCTTGCATGTCCTTCTGTAATTTTACCATCTCTTAGCATTTCTAAAACCTTTTCACTCAAATTTAATAGTCTTAAAGTATTAGTAATAGTTGCTCTATCTTTTCCTACAATTTGAGCTATTTCAGATTGTGTAAATCCAAATTTTTCAATTAACTGCTTATATGCTAAAGCTTCTTCAACAGGATTCAAGTCTTCTCTTTGTAAATTTTCAATAAGAGCAAGTTGAAGCATCTCAGAATCTTCTAAATCTTTAACAATAGCTGGGATCTTTGTTAAACCTGCAATTCTACAAGCTCTCCATCTCCTTTCTCCTGCCACAATCTGATATCTATCTTCGGATATTTGTCTTACAATAATAGGTTGTAAAAGTCCATTAGCCTTTATTGATTCTGCAAGCTCCTTCAATTCTTTTTCAGAGAATTTTCTTCTTGGTTGATATGGATTTGGCTCAATTGCATTTATATCTATTAATTGTAAATCTTCCAAAGATTCACTTCCTGGCAAAATTGCTGCCAGCCCTCTTCCCAAACCTCTCGCCTTCTTGTTCATACATTCGCCTCCCTTTTAACAAATTTTTCTAAAATCTCCTTTGCTAAGTTCCTATAAGCAATAGCTCCTACTGATAAGGGGTCAAATAATACACCAGGAATTCCATAACTTGGTGCTTCCGCTAATCTAACACTTCTTGGTATTACATTACTAAAAACCATCTCTTTAAATATCCCCCTTATTTGCTCTTCAACTTGTTCAGATAATTTTGTGCGTTTATCATACATCGTTATTAAAAAGCCCATTAATTTTAATTTAGGATTTATCGTTCTTCTTACATAATGAACAGTTTCAAGAAGTTGAGCAACACCTTCAAGTGCATAATATTCTGCTTGAACAGGAATTAAAATATATTCAGCAGCAGATAAAATTAAAACAGTTAGTGTTCCAAGAGATGGTGGAGCATCAATAAATATAAATTCATAATTTGAAGATATATTATCAAGTAGATTCTTTAATGCTAATTCCCAATTGGGTTTCCCTCTAAGCTCTGTATCTACCCCTATTAAATCTGGTGAAGAAGGAATTAAATCTAAATTAGCAGATTCAACTCTAACAAGAACTTCATCAATATTCGCTTTCCCAATAAGTAAATGATATAAATTTTTACCATTTCTTCTATTTATGCCAAAACCACTTGAAGCATTCGCTTGAGCATCACCATCTACAACTAAAACTCTTAAATTCTCAAGTGCAAGAGCAGTAGATAAATTTACAACCGTTGTGGTTTTCCCTACCCCACCCTTTTGATTAACAACAGCAATTTTTGTCATAGCGAAAATTATAAAGCATATGTTTCATGTGAAACAATTTGCCTAATTCTGAAAAAGTTCATATTTTCTTTTTGAAATGATAAATTGGATTGGAAATAGTCTAAAATAGAAGGATTTTCAATTATGAGGTTCGTAAACTTTAAAAGCTGAGAAAAATTTTTCGCAGTAAAACCTAAACCATATTCTCTTATAAACTTCTCATTACCTTCTTCTTGACCCGGCAAGCTTTTATAATAAATAGCGGGTCTTTTTGTATAAATTAACTCTGATAAACTTAATCCTCCTGCCTTTGTAATAGAAAAATCACAAGCGAACATAAGCTCATGAATATCTTCTGTAAAGCTATATAACTTATAATATGCACCTATTTGATTTAATGCATTTTGGATTTTTTCATATCTCACTTTATCTTTGCCACCTATTATTAGGAAATATAACTTGTCTTTAAATAAATTAATATATTTGATAGCATCTTTTAATGGAAGAACACTATGAGAACCAAGGTTTAATAAAACTACTAAATTATTTGTCTCAATTTTAAGTTTTTTTCTTATTTCATATTTATTTAATTCTTGCCAAAAGTTCCTTCTTAATGGAATACCTGTTATAACATAATTTGTCAATTTAAAATTTTGTAATGAAAAATGCGAAGGCAAAAAATATAGATCAACTTCATTATATATCCAAAATGGATGAACCTCATAATCCGTAATACAAACAAACAACTTTGTTTTTGGATATTCTGCCTTATATTTAATACCATATACAGTAGCATAAAAGTGAGTTGAAATAATAATATCTGGCTTATAGCTTTTTATTTTTTTATAAATATTGTCTCTTATTAACTTTTTGGATAAAACTCTTAAAATTTTACTTTTGCTTATAGGGTTATAATAAATAAATCTCCATAATAAATGAGAATGACGATTTAACCAAATATAAGCTTTTGAGCTAATTTTTTCAAGAAAATAGCCTTCCTCTACTATATCAATAATTTCTACTTCATTTTCTTCTTCAAGTAATTGCTTTATTGCCTTAGCAGCAATTAAATGACCTGTTCCATAATTAGCAGATAAAATGAGAATTTTTTTCAAAATGGGCGGTGGAGGATTCGAACCTCCGACCTCTCGCATGTCAAACGAGCGCTCTAACCCCTGAGCTAACCGCCCAGTAAGTTAGATAATTTTAAAGCAGTTTTATTTCTTAGGCATCATTTTTGCTATCATATCCTCCATAGCTTTTATATCCTCACCCATATGACTAAAAGCCCTACCTAAGGCTTTAAGGAAAAGGAAAATAATTCCAAGTGCTTTTTGAACATCAGGATCTGAAAGCTGTTTCAATATACCAACTAAACCCAATTTAGGTGGATCCTTTATAACATCTAAACTAAAAGTTTCTGATAATCCTCTTTCAATTGCTGATGCTAACATACCTATAGCAGAAGGCTCGATACGAGAAAGAATATCTAATATATTTGCTAAATGAGAGAATAATTTCAAAACTTGGGGATCCATAGCCATCCCCAATCCTTCCCCAAAATTCTCAGAAACATGTCCAAAGAATGATAATGCACCAGATTTTTCCATCTTTTCAAGCATATCAGCTAATTTTTCTAATGTTGGTGCTTGTTCTACAAAACGAGCTAATACTGATATTATATAGAGATTCTTAGGGTCTAAAATTAAACCCAAATTATCTTTAAGTGTTTCTCCAAAATTCATTTGAGCAAGAAAAGTTATTCCACTTTTTTCAAGAATTTCTTCAATATGATCTATTCTTTCCATATTTCACCTCCTTATTCAATCAACGTAGCAAACCAAAAGCCTTCAAAAAGTATTTTAGCTATTCTGACCCATTTACCTACTGCCATAACACCACAAGAAGGCATACCTGTTCCTGCTAAAACCTTATCAAATGAGCATTGTGGAAGTATAGCATTATCCCCAAAGTCCATAATACACATAGCAACTGGATTAAATGGTTCACCAATATAAGCACCTTTTAAATCTGAAACGATAACACCAGCAACATATTCTCCCTGGAAATGAGCTACTACACCAGCAGGAGGCAACATAAGAGAACCATTTACAACATCACCAATCACAAAAACATTAGGAAATCTAATAGAACGGAACGTAATTTTATCTACCTCAGGAAAACCATTTGGACCTGCCAAAGGAGATTCTCTCACTACTTTATTAGGGGCAAAAGATGGAACAAGAACAAGAAGATCATATTCAATTTCCCTTCCATCTTTTGCTTTTACCTTTCCATTTTCAAAAGCGATAGGTTCAAAACTTCCATGGAAAGTTATATTTTTTGATTTTAAAATTTCCATAATTTTCCCAGCAATTACAGGACCCATAGGAGCAAGAGGTAACGGATGAAAGTGGAAAACTTCAATCATGCTCTTTCCTCTAATGCCTTTAACTTTTAAAGCAAATTCTATTTGACCTGCAACTTCAAATGGAGCAGGAGGACAAGGATAATACAAAGAAGATACTCCCACAACAACCTTTCCACCCTTAAACTTCTTAATAGCTTCTCTCAAATTCAAAGCCCCTTCTAAACTCCAAGGAGCATAATTCTCCTTTACAGGTAAAGGCATAGGTTCTACACCTAAGGAAACAATCAAATAATCATATGTTATATCTCCAACACTCGTCTTTACCTTATTATTAGCAGGATCAATACTCTCCACAGTTGCTTGTATAAAATTTATACCCCTCTTTTCTAAATTTGAAAATGGTCTTCTTATCTGATCAGGCTCACGCATACCAAGAGCAACCCAAGGATAAGCAGGCATAAATTCGTGATAAGCATTTTTATCAACAAGGGTAACTTCAACATCATTTCCTAAAAGTTTCTTAATTTTGTTTGCTGCAACTAACCCACCTGTTCCTCCACCAAGAACCAAAATTTTAATTTTCATATTTCACCTCCCTTCAAATTTTAAAGCAATTGAAAATGAAAATCATTTTCAATAACAAAAAAATTTATGATAGGCTTTAAAATTGTCTTAATCTACTTTACTACTACAAATTTCTTCTTATACTTAATTTTTTGTTTGTCCTTAGTCATTTCTAATAATGCAATGTAAATACCACTACCAAGATTATTGCCTTCATATTTAAGACTATTAAATCCAGCATTAATGCCAACCTTTGGACTTATATAAACCAAATCACCATTTATTGTATAAATTTTAAATTGGGCAAAGGCTTGACTATTTGAAGTAAATGTTAAATATAAAGGACCAGTTTTATATGGATTTGGATAAATAAGAAAATCTGAAATGTTTAAATTTTCGTCCGAAAAATAAAGATAATAATCCTTTGAAGAGAAATTATTATAGTTGTCAAATGCTCTCAATGTTAATTTATGCCATCCTTGATTATTTGAAAAATCAACTTCAAAATCTGCAATTCCCGTAGTATAACTATTAACATCATAAATAAATCTATCTGTTAATTTTATAACTTCTCTATCATCTATATAAACTTCAACATCTCTATAACCTGGACTTAAATATATTCCATGCTCATCACTTGCCCAAAATGTAAATTTTGCTTTTGGAGTAAATTTTGAGCTATCATTAACTTCATTTGAATAATAAAGCAATTTTAAATTAGGACCAATTGTATCAATTTCAATTAGTTCAGACTTAAAACCAATGCTTATAGAGTCCTTAAACTTATTAGCATATTTATAAACACCTCTCAATTGTAATTTCCTATTTGGACTTAAATCTTTTGGTATATATAGCTTTAAAGAATCATTATTAACAAATGATTTGTATATAATTAAATGTGGCTCTAAAATGTTAAAAGTTCGTGGTGGATTACAAGTTACATCAGTAACAGGAACTTCTATTGGCAATAAACTAACACTTGCACTATAATTATTTGTATTTAAAAATGAACCTTTATAAATAGAACCCACAAATGCACTATCAGGAAAACTTAAATTATTATCAACACTTGGATAACCAATCATAACACTTGGATCTCCAAATAAAACATAATACCAATTATTTTTACCAAGTCTTGAAAGATAACCCATAGGATAAAGCTTATTTGACTTTATAGCATTAAAAATTTGTTGAGCATAAGCAACATTACCTCCTACAAATGAAAGAGCGGTTGAAGATAAAATACCAATTGCACCTCCAATATGGGTAATTATAGCTTCACCAAGCCCCTTTGGACCAGCCAAATCACCATCTATTCTATCAAAAACATTTGTCTTACAACTTAATATCAAAACAAATGGTGGTTTATTATATGCATTTAATTTTGGAACATCAAACAAAGAAAATAACAATTCACTTGCAACCTGTGAAGGATTACCATGAGAAAATATATTTATTAAAAGATAACCATTATTGAATTTATCTATAAAATCTTTATTTGCAATGGGTTTTTTACCACCCTCCTCTGGATACTCATGCATATAAACATGATGAACTATAACATTAGATGGAATAAAGTATTTTTGAATTTGATTAGATGGAATTAAATGCCAACTACTTTCACATGTGCTACTACCATTTTTAAAATCATCTGCTGTTAATAAAACTCTATTTTTCCAATCCGAGAAAAATCTATTTATTTCATAATCTATAACCTTTTTAAAGTAATTTACAATTTCAGATTTATCTCTTGCTGGAAACCTCCCATAATTTAAATCCGCATATTTATCACCTGAAAAATCAAAATAAAAATCATCAAAAGAACCAGCAAATGATGTATTAATATCAAAACTTTCATTAAAATCATAATAAACAGGAAAGAAATTTCCACCCCTTTTTAAAATATCCTTATAATCATAAGTTGCATCTCCAACTATTAAACCATAAAGCAAACTTGGAGAATTTCTATATAAAGTATAAAGAAAATTTCTAATAGCAACAGGATCTTTCATACCAAATCCAAATTGTTCAAATATATCCTCAATTGAAACATATTTAACATTGTGAATATTTATTGAATCTATACAAAAATCAACACCACAAACAATTGGAAAATATCTTTTTCTAAAATCCATATAATCATTTAATGCATTTTTCCAATCCCTTGGACCCAATATAATATATTCAACATTAGAAAGTTTATATAAATTTTCACTTATATTCATAAACTCAATAGAAATTGGAGATTTAAAATCATTTGCTATAAAGTAAATACTACCAGGCACCACATCATCTGAAAAATTACTTAAAATAATTGGTGAATATGGATTTGTTATATTTAAAACCATAAGAGCATTATTTGTAATTTTGGCAGAAGCAGTTGTATTAAAATATACACTACCATCATTTGGAATATTCCTACTATATCTTATTTCAAAATAGTCTAAATAAACTTTTGGATTAGGACAAGTTGCACTAATAATGTTTATTGTTAAATTGTTAATTGATTGTAAATTTGATACATTGTAAGATTTTGTATTTCTTTGAATTTGAATAACTTGAAAATTATTATCAATTACTTGACCATTTAATAAAATTTGTAAATTAGCATTTCCACATTCATTTGCAGATAAAGGCTCTGAACCCACCATTGATATTTCAAGTGTTCCATTATTTGAAACAATATCATCAAGATTAAAATCAAAGCTAATTGTTGAAGTTATTTCTTCACCAAGCCAAACTCTACCCTTTTTACCAGTATTTACTAAATCAGTATCATGTCTATAAATGCCTGTTGAATATATTAATTGATTATAATTTAAACTATTTGAAATCATAAATTTTGGTTGTAAATTTGAAGCTATCCCTAAAATATAATAGTTATAATAATCATATGGATTTCTATAAAACTTTATAGAGCCATTTATACTTCTAAAACCTTCAATACCCTCTCCAAAAAATAAAATATAATCATTGCCATTTAATATCCCATCTAAATTTTCATCATAAACAATTATTGGAACTTGTTTTATTAAACTATCTGCATAAGTTAAGGAACTATTAAAAGTATCAATTTTAGCAAATAAAGCTAAATTGTTTATAGATAATAAATTTTGAGGTATTCCGATGTTAATTAAGTCTTGGGCAGTTATTTTATATATACCCCTTTCTTTAATTTTTATCTTTACCCACATTTGAGCTTGTGAAAAGAAATCAGGAGGATTTGAAAAGGTTCTCTTTTTAATCCATTCTCTTGGAAATGGAAAATTTATAAATTCTCTATGACTTGGATTATAATTTCCAAAGCTATTTAAATTATTGTAATTGAATTTAATTTTAAATTTGATTTTATTTCTCACATAAAGCTGATTATCTACTAAATAATATGGATTTACTTTAAGCTCTATGTAATCTACATCAATAGCTTGTTTTCTTTCTACTTGAAAAACATTATCACTTGAAACATTAAAAACATCCTTTACATTTAGCTTACTATATTCAAGAACTTCATAACTAATTTCATATGAGCCACTTGGAGGTATCGCTATTTTATAGCTATATATGGTTGGATTATAAGCTTTTGGTATTTCAAATAAAAATTCAAATTCATAATAATTTAAAATGAAAATCATAAACTTTTAAAACTTTTCTGCCTCTTCCTCCAGCATTATTGGAATACCTTCTTTTATTGGATATTTCAATCTACAATTATTACATATAAGTTTTTGTTCCTCTTTGTTATACTCCAAATCTCCTTTACATACAGGACAAGCAAGGATTTCTAATAATTGAGGGTCAATCTCATTTGCCATAGTCCAAAATTTTAAAGCTTTAAAATTTTCAAGTTATGATAATCAATAATGTAAACGTAGAAGCTATAAAAGAAACCAGAGAGAAAATTTTAAGAAATGAGTGGCCTGCGAAAAGACCTTATATCGTAGAAGGTGAATGGGTATTTGATAAGGAGGTCCAATTTATAGGTAAAATAGAATATCCACAAGGTGAAATTGAAATTCCTGTGGATAATGTCCCTGCAATGGGAGGTCATGGAAATGCTCCCAATCCCGTTCAAATATGCACCTTCGGTATGATAAGCTGTTATGCTTACACATTTGTTTCAGTAGCAGCAGAAATGGGTATTAAAATTAAAAAACTTAAAATAAAAGGTTATGTAGATGTTAATTTAAAAAGCGTTCTTAATATCGAAGATACAGCAGTAGTTGAAGGAGTAAATCTTGAAGTGGAAATTCAAAGTGATGCTGATAAAGAAATAATTGAAAAAATAAAAGAAATATCAAATAAAAAGTGTCCTGCTGCCTATATTATACAAAATCCTATTCCATTTAGAGTGAAAATAAAAACTGAATACTAATGGCAAGAAAAAAATCAGTAAGCTCTTTACAAGAAATTATAGAGATATTAAAAATTCATAAAGAAGAAATAAAGCAAAAATATAAGGTAAAAGAAATTGGAGTTTTTGGTTCTTTTGTAAGAGGAGAACAAAATAAAAAAAGTGATGTTGATATATTGGTAGAGTATGAAGAAATACCAGGTCTTATCAAGTTTATTGAGTTGGAGCTTTATATTCAAAAGCTTTTAAAAAGAAAGGTTGACTTAATTGAAAAGGAAGGAATAAGACCTGAGTTAAAAGAAAAAATACTAAAAGAAGTAATTTATGTATGAATAGGGAAAATTTTGTTGAAAAAATGGAGTTTGAAGATTTTTTATTTGATGAAAAAGTAAAAAGCGCAGTATTATGGCAGATACATATAATAGGAGAAGCTACTAAGTACTTTGGAAAGAAATGGCAAGATTCAGAGATAAAATAGTACATTCATATTTTGGTATCAATCATATGATAGTTTGGAAGGTGATTAAAGAGGAGTTACCACTAATTAAACCTATGATTGAAAAAATCCTAAGGGATATTGAAGAGGAGCAATAAAAAATTCCTCCCTTAAAATTTTCAGACTATGAATAATGTAAATATAGAATCAATTAAAATTACAAGAGAAAAAATTTTAAATAATGAGCTACCAGAAAAAAGGTCATTTATTGTAGAAGGTGAATGGATATTTGATAAAAAAATTCAATTTATGGGGAAAATAGAATATCCAAATGGAATAACAGAACTTTCAACAGATCAACCCCCAATAAGTGGAGGTTATGGTAATGCCCCAAATCCTGTTCAAATATGCGCTTTTGGTATGATAAGTTGTTATTCTACTACATTTATGACAATTGCAAGCCAAATGGGTATTGAAATTAAAAAACTAAAAGCAATAGGTTATGTAGATGTTAATATGAAAAGTGTTTTTGATATTGAAGATAGTCCAGTAGTAGAAAAAATAACAATTGAGCTTGAAATTGAAACAAATGCTAATAAAGAAATTATTGAAGAGATTAGAAAATTAGCAAATAAAAAATGTCCTGCTGCTTATGTAATTCAAAATCAAGTTCCATTTGAAACGAGAATAAAACTATGAAAATTAAAATAAAATTCCCAGATAACTCTGAAAAAATTTTTGAAATTGATGAAAATAAGAGCTTAATTGAAATAGATGAAGTATTTCATAATTATTTAGTAGCAAAAAGGAAAGATGGATTTTTATTTGATTTAACAAGAAAAGTTGGTGAAGTATTAAAAGATGGTGAAGAAATTGAAGTTTTAGATTTTAATAGTAAAGAAGGAAAAGAAGTTTTTTGGCATTCATCTGCACATATATTAGCTCAAGCGGTAAAACGATTATTTCCAAATTCAAAATTAACAATAGGACCACCTATTGAAAAGGGATTTTTCTATGACATTGACTTTAATGGAAAAACATTAAATGAAGATGATTTAAAGAAAATTGAAGAGGAATGCTATAAAATTATTGAAAGTAATTATTATACAAGAAGGGAGGAATGGGATAGCAATTATGCAAAAGAATTCTTTAAGAGTAAAAATGAGGATTATAAAGTGATATTAATTGATGAGTTTAATCAAGATAAAGTTTCAGTTTATTTTCAGGGAGAATTTGTGGATTTATGTAAAGGTCCCCATATTCCAAGAACAGGACTTGTAAAAGCATTTAAAATTTTAAGTGTAAGTGGCGCTTATTTTAAAGGAGATGAAAGAAATCCACAACTTCAAAGGATTTATGGTATATCATTTCCTAATAAAGAAGAGCTAAATGAATTTTTAAATAAATTGGAAGAAGCGAAAAAAAGAGATCATAGAGTTTTAGGAAAACAACTTGAATTATTTGATTTTTATGAAGAAGCAGGAAGTGGATTTGTATTCTTTCATCCAAAAGGTGCTATTTTAAGAAAAATTCTTGAAGATTTTTCAAAACAAAAACATTTAGAAAGAGGATATAAGCTTGTTTGGACTCCCCATGTATTAAAGACTGATATTTGGAAAATTTCAGGACATTTAGATTATTATAAAGAAAATATGTTCCTTATGGAAACAGAAAATGAATCTTTTGGTGTTAAACCTATGAATTGTCCTGCCCATATCTTAATTTACAAATCAAAAAAATACTCTTATAGAGATTTACCATTAAAATTATTTGAAGTTGCTACTGTTTATAGATATGAAAGAAGTGGAACACTACATGGTTTATTAAGAGTAAGAAATATAACCCAAGATGATAGTCATATATTTTGTGCTCCTTATCAAGTTGAAGAAGTTGTAAGTGAAGTTCTTGATTTAATGAAGGAGATTCTAAATAAATTTGGATTTAAAAAATTTGAAATTTGGCTTTCAGTTTATGATAAAAACAATTTTAGTAAATATATGGGAAGTATAGAAGATTGGGAAAATGCTCAAAATTCTTTAAAAAGAGCATTAGAAAAATTAAATTTGGAATATAAAATTTTAGAAGGAGAAGCAGCATTTTATGGCCCTAAAATAGATGTCCATCTATTTGATGTTTTAGATAGAAAGTGGCAATGCACTACAATTCAATTAGATTTTAACTTACCAAAAAGATTTAATTTAACATTTGTAGATAAAGATGGAAAAGAAAAAACTCCAATAATTATACATAGAGCTATTTTTGGTTCAATTGAAAGATTTATGGGAATTTTAATTGAGCATTATGCAGGAGAATTTCCACTATGGCTTTCACCTATACAAATTGTTATAATTCCAATATCTGATAAATTTATTGATTATGCTCAAAAAGTTTATAATTTCTTTAAGGAGAATGGATTTAGAGTAGAAATTGATAAAAGAAAAGAAACTGTTGGATATAAAATTAGAGATGCAGAAATACATAAAATTCCATATGTTTTTGTAGTTGGAAAGAAAGAAGTTGAAAATGAAGGAGTTTCAATAAGAAAAAGAAAGGAAGGAGATTTAGGATTTAAGAAATTAGAAGAAGCACTTGAAATACTAAAAAGTGAATGTTAAAAATAAAAAATGTTATTTCAGGTTATAAAAATTTTAAAATTTATATTGAGCATTTAGAAGTTAATGAGAATGAAAAAATAGCAATTTTAGGACCAAATGGAAGTGGAAAAACAACACTTTTTAAAACCCTTTTAAAACTTATAAATTATGAAGGTAGTATAAAATTATTTTCAAAAGAACTTAAAACAATTCCACAAGAAGAGCTTATTAAAAATTGTTCATTTTTATTACAAGTTGAATATCAACCAGAAATAAGAGTAAAGACATATTTAGAATTATCGGGAATAAAATTAAATGTGGATTTAATGGAAATAGAAAAATTACTAAATAAAAAAATGAATGAAATTTCACTTGGTGAGGTTCAAAGAGTAAGATTAACAAGGATTATAAACTCAAATACAAAGTTAGCTGTCCTTGATGAACCAATTTCACATTTAGACCCATATTTCCAAATAAAAATTTTAGAATATATTAAAAATTCAAATAGAGCTTTTCTTTTAACAATTCACGATATCCATTTAGCTATAAAGTATTTTAAAAACTTTATTTTAATGAAAGATGGAAAAATTTATTCAAATTGTTTAAATGAAAAACTATTTGAGGATGTTTTTAGGATAAACTTTAAAATTTTCGTATGATCAGAATAGAACCTTTGGAAAATGGACCATATAAAGTTGAAATAGAAGGAGATAAGTTTGTAATTGAAAAGGAAGGAAAAGAAGAGATAATAGATAAGAAAGTGATTTATTTATGTAGATGTGGAGGATCAAATAATAAACCATTTTGTGATGGAACACATGCAAAAATCGGATTTAAAGCAGAAGGAAAGTTAAGTATAAAAGGTTAATTTATTTTCATTATTTTACTATTAATAATATTTTAGCTATTGTTGAATAGGTCTTCTTTTTAAAAGTAAAAATTATTTCATCCTTTTCCGAAATCGTTTCCTTATTGAAAAATTCGTAAATTTTTTGAAATACAAAATCAAAATCTCTTTTTAATTCCCAACTTTTTTCAGGATTATTTTTATCAAGAAGAACAATAAATAAGCGATTATCAGCTCCAAATCTTTGAGCACCCTGATTTTCATATAACCAAATAATTAAATCATAGGGATTCTCAATTGCCTTTATTGGATCATAACCACGAGGTAAATAAGTAACTTTTAAATCAAAAGGTTGATTATAAAAGAAAAAATCAATACCTTTTATATTTTTAAGAGTTGGAACCACTTTGGGATGAGTGTTTACATATTCTTCTATTAAAACTGTGGTCCAATGATTAAACCAAGTGCAAATAACATAATTTGTAATTTCTTTGTAAAGATTTAATTTAATATGATTTAATAGATCCTCATATCGAAAAAATTTTCTTACATAATTAGTTTGTATCTTTTGATCTAATTGACCCTGAACTACTCCCCAAGAAAATGTTTTAACTTTCATCAATTCTTTTTTCAAATCTTCATCAGAAATAATTTTTCTTCTATTTTCTATTTTTTCTTGATATTTTCTTTTAATGAACTCATCAATACTTTTTTGATTCGGTTTTTCTTTTATTATCTTTTTAATAATATCAGCAGCTGTTCCCCTGTAAGATATACCAAGATATGAAGCCAACTCCTTTAATTGAGATAGAGGAATAGAATTAAGTTTTAAATTTAAAACTTCTTTTTCACTCAACAAAGCCATAGTTTACCTTTATTTTCTTTTTTGAAATAACATAATATATTCATGCTTAAATACATAAAAACCGCCTACCAATGCCCTATATCTCCAAAGTTCTCTTTGATTTTTCTTTCCTCTTGTCTCCTCAAAATTCTTTACAACTATGCTCTTTAACTTATATCCCCTTTTTAGTACTTCTTGCATACAATAAAAACCCAAAGGTATCCATTCTCCTTTGGAATACTTATCTCCAATAACCAAAGCAAAATATCTTCCATCTTCTAAGTATAAGGTAACGTTATCCACAACTTCACCAAACATCCTCAAAAACTCTTCTAAATTTTTAGCATTAGAAAGATCTCGCTTATCATTTGAAAATTTAATAATATCATGATATGGTGGATGCATAATAATAAACTGAACTCTATTAATTTGGTAGTTATTCAAAATTGATTTTATATCTAATGTTCTACTATCTCCTATTATCACTTCTGTAATCACTTTATCTTGATTTTCTTCTTTTTCAATTAATAGCTTTGCTTTTTGTGCAACATCTGGATTTAATTCAATTCCAATACCATTTCTACCTAATCTTCTACATTCAATTAACGTTGTACCACTTCCAAGAAAAGGGTCCAATACCCAATCACCTCTTTTTGTATATCTTAGCATCAATTGGCGTGGAATTTGTGGAATAAAATTACCCCAATACCATCCAAGATGAGCACCAGAATTATCTCTTCTATCAAAAATCCACAAACTATCAGTAATTATTTCCTTATATTCTTTCCATTTAGTAAGGTCAATATCATTAATTCTACTTACCTTTTTACTTTTGCTTGAATTTGTATCGAACTGAAAAAGTCTCATAATTTTTCAAATTTTAAGGCTTATTATCTCCTTTGCAATTTTTCTAAATAAGGGAGCAGCAGAAGTTCCGCCAAATTTATTTTTCTTTGGTTCATCTAATACTACATAAATTAAATATCTTGGATTATCTACTGGGAAAAATCCAATAAAAGAAGTAATAACTTTATCATCACTATAACTTCCATCTATAAATTTTTGTGAAGTTCCAGTTTTTCCTGCAATTTTTAACCCTTCTACCTTTGCAAGCTTACCAGAACCATTCTCTACAACATCTAATAAAAGTTCTTTTAACTTATTAGCTATTTTATCAGAAAAGCACTTTCTTACAGTATAAGTTTTATTATATAAACTATCACCTATCTTTAAAACAATTTTTGGAGCTATTAAATACCCACCATTTGCTATACAACTATAAGCAAGAGCCATTTGAAGCCCATTTATAGAAAATCCCTGTCCAATTGCAAAATTAGCAATATCTATATTTCTATATCTTCTTTTTAATATACCATTTGTCTCACCATTCAAAGAAACATCCGTTCTTATACCGAAACCCACCCTTCTTGCTATTTCATATAATTGAATTCCTCCCATCTTTATACCTAATTGAGAAAATACTGAATTTATAGAATAACTTAAAGCTTTCTTATAGCTTATCCAGCCTTGTGTTTTTTCAACATTTTTAATCCTATATCCATCTATAATAATCCCATCTTTTTCCACATAAACGCTATCACTATCACTTATTAAATTTAATTCAAGTGCTTTTGCAAATGTAAAAATTTTAAATGTAGAACCAGGTTCATACATAAACTGAATAGCATAATTTTTATAACTATTTGGATAATTTGCCATAGCTAAAATTTCACCAGTCCTTGGGTCTAAAACAATTACAAATCCCCAATTTGCATTTTCTTGTAATATCGTTTCCTTTAAATATCTATAAGCAATTTCTTGAATTTTCATATCTAAGGTTGTAATTACATCCAAACCATTTATTGGTTGATTTTTATTACCATAAGGTAATAAAAACCTGTTTCCATCAGCACTTTGAAAAATTTCTTCATAACCAGATTTTCCCCTTAAAAATATATCTAACGCTTTTTCAAGCCCTTCCATACCAATTGTATCTACAACAAAACCTATTATGTTTTGTGAAATTTCATAAAATGGATAAATCCTTTTATAATACTTTATTGCAAATAAACCTCTTTCTTTTGGTGAAATTATAAACTTTCTATATTCTATTGGAACTTCCTTTGATAATAATTTCGGAAATTTCTTTGAAGTATCAGGCGATATATTCAAAGATTTTAAAATCCCATAATAATCAACAATATTATCTAAGTATTGATAAAGCTCTAAAACAGGAATACTATAAGCAATTGGTCTTAAATTTCTATCATAAATAGTTCCTCTTTTTGGAAATCTTGAAATTTTCAATTTAAATAAATTATTTGCAATTTGTTTATATTGTCTATCTATTATTTGAATGTGGAATAATTTTGCTATTGCTATCAGATACCAAACTATCAAGAATACCAGAATTAAAACTATCCTTAACTTCATAATTCCATCTCCGCTTATAATATTCACTTATAGCATTCATATACTTTATATACCATACGTCCCTCTCATCCCTAAGCTCATCTATATATTTAGCTTTATAATAAATAACATTATTTATCCAAACATTCAAAATACCTAAAACTCCTATTATAATTATAAGAATGAGAATTCTTAATTTTTTTAAAACCATCTCAAACCTGAAATTATTCTAACATCATACTTAAATTTTAATCGGTAAGTTGTATCATTTAAACTATCAACTTCAAAAATCAATGTATCTATTCTAAATTTTATAAAATAATCCCTTTGAGCATCCCATCCTATTGTGTCAGGATTAAACCAAAGCACATAATCCTTTTTAAAAATCAAATTTAACGTATCTTTATCAGGAAATGGTATAACTTTTTCATTATTATAATAAGCAATTTTATGTCTTGTTAATTTATTAAAATATAAACTTGCTGAAAAAATTTTAAGAGAATCTTTATTAAATTCTGGAACATTTATCTTTGATGAATCCTGTGCAAAAAATAAAACAAATTGTTGATATTTTGAGCTATCACTTATTGGATAAATTGTAAATTTTGGAAATATAAAAGAAAGAACCTCCATTTGGGGAATTACAAATAGGGAATCAATATAAAATTTATCAGTTAAATTATAATCTGTGCTTAATTTATCACTTAATCCTATTGTTTCAACTTTAAAGTTTTGAGTATAACCTAAATTTAAAAATGTATCTTTTCCTTCATAAATTATCTTATCATCAACATAAACTCTATAATAATCAGCACCTTCAATGGAACTCCAATAAACTCTTAAACTATCACCATTTGAAATTGCTTCAAGTTTTAAAATCCTTGGACTTCCAGGAAGTCCCGCATCTGTGCAAGAAACAACTCCTATTAAAATTATTAAAATTAACTTTTTCAACTATTGAAAATTTTAAAGTAGTAATATATATATGTGGAAAACTTTATTAAGTTATTGAAAATTAAATATCAAATTGTGGAAAAAATTGTTGAAATCTATGTTTAAAAGTCAAATTTTTAATTTTTCAACATAAACTTTTTTACAAATTGTGGAAAACATTTTTAAATTTTTGATTAATAATAAATTTTTATTGTGGAAAAGTTTATTGTTTTTGTTTTTTATATGTGGAAAAGTTTATTAAATTTTTATTTTTGAATGATATTTATTGTTGATAAATAAAAGGGATTTTAAACATTTCCACAAAATGACTTATAAACATGTGGAAAACTAAATTAATTTTTTTATTTTCAATAACTTATATTGTGGAAAACGAATTTTTGATTTAAACAACCTTAAAATTTTAAAAGTTATGGTTATATATGGAAAGCATCCAGTAATTTGTGCAATAGATTCAAATGCAAGTATTGAAAAAGTATTAATATATGAGAATTTGAAGGAAAAGGAGAAAATTTTAAATATGTGTAAAGCCAAAAATATAAACTATGAACTTGTAAGTAAATTTAAAATTGAACAAATAGTAAGTGATGATAATCATCAGGGAGTTTGTGCTTATTTAATAAATGAACCTGTTTGTAAACTATCTGAAAATTTAGAAAATTTTTTAAATAGTGAAAATAAAATTCTTTTAATAATTGATAGAATTCAAGACCCTTATAATTTAGGTTCAATAATTAGAAGTGCATTTGTTTTAAATGTTAAAAATATTGTTTCTACTTATACTCAATCATCAAAAATTACACCAAGTGTTATAAAAGCATCTGCGGGAGCAATATTTTATATAAATTTTTCATATTCTGATAATTTAAAGCGAGTTATTGAAATTTTAAAAGAGAATAAAATTCCTGTTTATTCGCTTGAAAGGGGAGGAATATTAATAGAAGAATTGGATGTAAAGAGTGAAAAATTAGCAATTATTGTAGGGTCTGAGCATTATGGGATTAGGAAAAAATTAATTGAAATGTCTGATAAAATTATAACATTAAGACAATATAACTTTAAAGTAAATTCTTATAATGTTTCCAATGCAGTTGCTATTGCATTGTATATTTTAACCTTAAAATTTCAAATAAAATGAGAGAAAAATTTAAAGAATTTATGAGAAATGTTCCCCAAGCGGTATTTATAGCAATTGGTAAAAGCACAGATAATAAATTAGCAGGTTTAACAATAAGCTCATTTGAAAGTATATCTTTAAAACCTTTAATTACATTAATTTCCATAGATAAAAATGCAGAAAGTTTAAATGTATTTTTAAAAGCAATTGGATGGACAATAAGCTTATTAAATGAAGAGCAAGAAGAAATTTCAAAATTCTTTTCAAATAAAGATATTTCCCAAGCTGAAAGATTTAAATTGGAATATCCTAAAAGTGCTTCTCTTAAAATTCCATATATTGAAAATGCTATTGGTTATATTGAATGCATTTATTATAGGCATTTAGAAATGGGGGATCATATTATTTTCTTTGGTAAAGTTGTTAATGTTCAGATGTTAAACGATAAGAAGCCTTTAATTTATTATCATAGGAGTTATAGAAAAATAATGTAATATGCAAGAAGTTTTAAATATATTAAATTCATTTGTAAATTATGAGAAAATTGGAACGATACCAAGGGATTTAGAGATATTTAAAGAATTTTTAGAAAAACTTGGAAGTCCAAATAAAAAATTAAAAAATGTTATTCATATTGTAGGAACGAAAGGGAAAGGTTCTGTTAGTTTTTATCTTTCAAGGTTTTTAATAAATGCAGGTTTTAAGGTTGGAACATATATTTCTCCACATATACTAAATATTAGAGAAAGAATTATGTTAAATTTAAATCCTATTAGTGAAGATGATTTTGTTAGGCTTTTTTATAAGGTTTATGATAATATGGAGCATAAAAAGAAGCATTTTAGAACATATTTTGAAACTTTAACTGCAATGGCATTCTTATATTTTTATGAAAATGATTGTGATTATTGTGTAATTGAGGCAGGACTTGGTGGAAGGCTTGATGCTACAAATGTTTTTGATAAAAGTAATGTAATTATTACAAAAATTCATTATGACCATATGCATATCCTTGGAAATACCTTAGATAAAATTGCTTTTGAAAAGGCAAGTGTTATAAAAGAAAATAGTTTAGTTTTTACATCTTATCAAGAGAAAGAAGCTTTTGAAGTTATTAAAAAAATATCAATTGAAAGGAATGCTAAATTAATTTTTGTGGATTTTGAATTATTAAATAGTTCTATAAGTGGAGTTGAATTTAAAATGGATAATAGAGTTTTTAAAACACCCTTAATAGGTGATTTTCAAGCTTATAATTGTGCTCTTTCTATTAAGGCATTTGAAAAAATTACTAATTTAAATTTTAAAGAGGAATATTTTAAAAATGTTAGAATTCCTTATAGATTTGAAGTTTTTGAAAAATTTAATAAAAAAATTATTTTAGATGTTGCTCATAACTATGTTTCAATCCTTGAAGTAATAAATAATGCTTTAAAGCTTTATAAGAAGAAACCTATTATTATATTTTCCTTAGCAAAGGATAAAGATTTAGAAAATATCTCAAAAATTCTTTTAAATTTTGAAGTTCTTCTTGTAAATTTAGAAAATCCAAGATTATTTAAACCTTTTGAAATTTCAAATTATTTAAAAAATTATAAAATTTTTGAAAGTGTTAAATTAGCATTTGAATATGCAATAAATAGTGAATATGAAGTTATTATAATTACAGGTTCAACTTATTTAATTTCTGAATTTTTAACTCAAAGCTTGATTTAAATCTTCTATTAAATCTTCTACATTTTCAATACCTACTGATAGTCTAACCAAATTTTTTGTTATTCCCCTTCTTATTCTCTCTTCTTCTGGCATACTTGCATGGGTCATATAATATGGAACATTTAACAAACTTTCTACCCCTCCAAGACTTTCCCCAAGGGTTATAACTTTTAATTTTCTTGTAAATTCAAATATATCTTTTTTTACTCTAAAACTTATCATTCCAGAATATCCAGGATATCTTATATCTTCTACATTTTCATGTTTCTTTAAAAATTCAAAAATTTTTTTAGCATTTTCTGTATGTTTTTCCATCCTTATATGTAATGTTTTTAAACCTCTTGATAATAAGAATAAATCAAATGGTGAAGGAACTCCACCTTTTGAATTTTGATAAAATTTAATTTCTTCTGCTAAACTTTTATCATTTAAAATAATTGCTCCCATTACAATATCTGAATGTCCAGAAAGGTATTTTGTAATTGAATGAATTACAATATCCGCTCCATAATTTAAAGGTTTAAAATAATATGGTGTTGCAAATGTATTATCTACTACTAATAAGGTATGTTTTTTAATTTTTGATATTTCTAAGATATTTGGAGTTCTTAATAGGGGGTTTGAAATTGTTTCTAAAATTAACATCCTTGTGTTTTCTTTTATTGATTTTTTTACTTCTTCAATGTTTGTAAAATCTACATAATCAACTTGTATATTAAATTTCTTATAAAGCTTTTCTATAATTCTGTAAGTTCCACCATAAATATCAATATCTACTAAAATATGCTCATGTGGTTTTAAAATTGATAATAAAGTATCAATAGCACTCATTCCAGAAGAAAATAAAAATCCATAATTTCCATTTTCTATTTTTGCAATTACTTCTTCCATTATTTCTCTTGTAGGATTTTGTGTTCTTGCATATTCATATTTTATTGGTTTTGAAGGTTCATATTGTCTGAATGTAGAGCTTAAATATATAGGTATATTAACAACTCCATAAATTTCATCTTTTTTTTGAATTACATAAAAAGTTTCATCTCTCATAGTTTAAAATTTTAAACCTTGCTATGCTTGATTTAAGCTATATAAAAGGAAATAAACTTGAAAAGTTAAGAGAAAGTTTAATAAATAGGGGTTATTCTTTGGAAATTCTTGAAAAAGTTTTAGAAATTGATGAAGAAAGAAGGAAGATTATAAAAGAGGTTGATGAGCTTAGGGCTATAAAAAATGAAAAGTCAAAATTAATTTCACAATTAAAACAAAAAGGAGAAAATATAGATGAATTATTAAAAGAAGCAAAATTAATAGATGAAAAATTAAATAGTTTAGAAGAAAAGAGAAGAGAAATAGAAAATGAGTTTTATTATTATTGGAGTTTAATTCCTAATATACCACATAGCTCTGTTCCAATTGGAAAGGATAGCTCTGAAAATGTAGTAGTAAGGACATGGGGTAAAATTCCTGAATTTGATTTTGAGCCAAAACCACATTGGGAAATTGCCCAAAAATTAGATATAATTGATTTTGAAATTGGTGGTAAAATAGCAGGTTCAAGATTTGTTGTATATAAGGGGCTTGGAGCGGAGCTTGAATGGGCTTTAATAAATTATTTTAGAGAATTTGCTAAAAAGAATGGATATAAAGAAATTATTCCTCCATTTTTAGTGAATGAAAAGACAATGTATAATAGCGGTCAATTACCAAAATTCAAAGAAGAAATGTATTATATTGAAAAGGATGAATTGTATTTAGTGCCAACTGCAGAAGTTCCTTTAACAAGCTTATTTATGGATAAAACCTTAGAAGAAGAAGAATTACCAATTTATTATTTTGCTTATACTCCTTGTTTTAGAAGAGAAGCGGGAGCTTATGGTAAAGATGTAAGGGGGATAAAAAGGATGCATCAATTTAATAAGGTTGAATTATATAAATTTACATTACCAGAAACATCTTATGAAGAGCATGAGAAAATGGTAAGGGATGTTGAGGAAGTATTACAAAGCTTAAATATACCTTATAGAGTTGTTTTATTATGCACAGGAGATATGGGTTTTGCTTCTGCGAAGACTTATGATATAGAGGTTTATTGTGCTGGACAAAAGGATTATTTAGAAGCAAGCTCAATTAGTAATGTTGAAGATTTTCAAAGTAGAAGAGCAAATATAAGAGTAAGGAGAAAAAATGGAAAAAAGGAATTTGTTCATACATTAAATGGTTCAGGACTTGCTACTCCGAGGGTTTTAATTAGTATTATTGAAAATAATCAAACAAAAGAGGGTTATATAAAAGTCCCAGAACCTTTAATTAAATATCTTGGAGTTGAAATTATTAAATGAATAAAATTAGAGCTTTTTTATCAATTTTTTCATTCTTGTTATTTGGATTTATGCTATATTTTGCATTTAAAGACTTTGAAAAAATTAGAGAAATTCTTATTTTATCAAATAAGCTTTATCTTATGCTATCTGGAATTTTTTTTTAGCTTTCAATTTATTTTCTATTTTTATTCTAAAATATATTTATAAGTTGTTTTCTATTGATTTGTCATATAAAAGGGCTTTTTATATTTCATTTTTATCTATTCTTGGAAGGTATTTGCCTGGAAGATTTTGGATATTTACCTTAGTTTTAGCATTTTCAAAAAGCTTAAATTTAGACTTAAAAAATGTAACAAAAGCCCAAATGTTAAATCAGTTTTTTTTAATATATTCTGCCATTCCAATGCTCCTTATTTATTTTTATGAAATAAAAAACAACATTTTATTTTTCATCTTTGCTTTTATCTTTTTTCTTTCACCTTTAATTTTTGTTTTTCTTCCTGAAAAATATAAAATAAAATTGAATTTTAAGCAGTTTTTTATTATACTTTTGATGTTTCTCTTTTTATGGCTAATTGTTGGCTTTTCATTATATTTCTTTATTTTAGCTTTTAATAAAAATATAACAATTTTTTATTCTTTTTTAATTTTTCCCATTTCTTATAATATTGGAGTTTTGTCTTTAATAGCCCCTGCTGGAATTGGTGTTAGGGAAGGAGTTATGATATTTATGCTTTTGAAATTTTTTGATATTGAATTTTCAAATAAAATAAGTGTTCTTTTTAGAATTTTTAATTTATTAATTGAGTTTGCTCTTTCTATTTTGGCATATTTTTTCTTTCATATGGACAAAGCTCAAAAATAGGACATATATTGCATTTTGGTTTGTATGAGCATATTGCTTGACCAAATGCAACAAGATATAAGTTTATATCTTTCCATAAATGTTTTGGTATAACTTCATATAATTTTTTTTCTGTTTGTTCTGGTGTTTTTGTTTTTACCCATTTTAATCTATTAGCAATTCTATGAACATGAGTATCTACCGCTATTACATCCTTTTTATAAACATGAGATAAAAAAACATTAGCAACCTTTCTTCCAATTCCAGGTAGTTTAATTAATTCTTCATATTCAGAGGGTATTTTTCCATTATATTTTTCCAATATTATCTTGCTAATTTCTTTGATGTATTTTGCTTTTCTTTTATAAAATGATATAGGTTTTAATATCTTTTCAAGTTCTTCATCATTTAATTCTATTATTTTTTCAAAGTTAGGAGCTATTTTGAATAGTTCTTTTGAAACCTTAGATGTAATACTATCTTTTGTTTGGGTTGATAAAACTGCCATTATTAAACTTTTAAATGGCTCATTGTTATGAACTTCAATCATTTGTTTAACTGTTGCTAATTCTTTTGGCCATTTTTCAAATTCCCTTTTAATAATTTCTAAAATAATTTCAATTTTTTCTTTCTCCATCATTATTTTTTCAAAACTTCAAAATATAACTTTTCAACGGTTTTATATAAACTATCATTAGCTAATACTATTCCATACCATCCATATGCTTTTAGTTTTTTAAATACGATACTATCTTTTGGAAGCTCGAGAAATGCTTCTATTAACTTCTCTACAATTTTATTATCTAAATATGGTGATACGACAAAACCATCATTTGGTATAGGTCCAATACTATCTATTATTCTTGTCTTTTCAAATATGTCAGGATATTCATTTTTTAATAAAACTCTTACATCAGAATATATTGTTCCAAAATCAATTTCTTTATTATATACTGCAATTGCTACATTTTCATGACTTGTAAGTTGAATAATTTTAAAATCCTTTTGTGGGTTTAAACCAAGCTCTTTCATTCTTAAAACAGGATATAAATAACCGCTTGTAGATGTTATATCTGGAATGCCCCAAGTTTTTCCTTTTAATTCAATTAAATTTTTATATGGACTTTGTGAATGAACGATAAAATAAGTTTTATAATAAATAGAGCCATCACTTCTTAGTGATGTAACTATCATTTTTGTTTTACATTTGTTTTTTGAAATTATATAAGGTAAAGGAGATAAAAAACTTCCTTGAATTTTATTAGAACACAAGCCTTCAATTAAAGTTGTATAATCGGTTGCTATAAATGGTTTTATTTTCATATTTAGTTTTCTTTCTAAGTATTGTTGTAGGGGTTTTAAGTCTTCTATAATTTTTTCACTTTCAGAACTTGGATAATAACCTAAAATAAATACATTTTGCTTTTGACAGGCTAATAAAATAAAAACAAAAAGTAATTTTCTCATTCTTTTAAAAGTTCTTCTCCTACTTTATAAACATCACCTGCACCTAAGGTTAAAATAATAATGTCTGAATTTTTATATTTTTTCAGATATTTAATTACATCTTCTTTATTTTCAAATATTTTTGTATTCACTCCTAAATTTTTTAGTTTATTATAAATAAGCTCTGAACTTATGCCAGGAATTGGTTTTTCACCTGCTGAATATATTGGAAGTAATATAATTTCATCAGCCCTACTTAAAGCTTGTGCAAATTCATTATATAAAAACTTCGTGCGTGTATATCTATGTGGTTGAAATACAATAAGTAAGGGTTTTTTAAAGTAAGTTTTTGCAGTATTTATAACATTTTCAATTTCGGTTGGATGATGTCCATAATCATCAATAATTAAAGCTTTTCCAAAATTTCCCTTAATTTCAAACCTTCTTCTTACTCCTGTAAATTCATATAAATTCTCAATAGATTTATTTAATTCTAAATCTAATTCATATGCGGTTGCAATAGCGGCAAGTGAATTTTTAACATTATGAATTCCTGGCACTCTTAAATGCACTTTTGAGAAGTATTTATTTTCTATATATAAATCATAAGTAGAACCAAGTTCTTTTAATTCTATGTTTTTTGCTTTTATAAGAGCATTATCATCAATTCCATAAGTAATTATGCGCTTTTGTATAAATGGGATTATATCTCTATTGTTTAAATCATCAATGTTTATAATTACCGCTCCATAAAATGGTGTGCTATTAGCAAATTCTAAAAATGCTAACTTTATATCAATTAAATTTTTATAATTATCTAAATGCTCTTTGTCTATATTAGTTATTACTGCAATAGAAGGATTTAACTTTAAAAATGATTTATCTGATTCATCTGCTTCCACTACAATAAAATCACTTTTTCCAAGTTTTACATTACTTTCAATCCCTTTTAATATCCCACCTACTACAATAGTTGGATCTAATTCCTTTATAGCATATCCAATCATACTTGTAGTAGTTGTTTTACCATGAGCTCCACTTACTGCAATAGAGAATTTTACTCTCATAATTTCTGCAAGCATCTCAGCTCTTGGTATAACTGGTATATTTAATTCTTGTGCTTTTAATAATTCTGGATTATCAAAACTTATTGCAGAAGAATATACTACAATATCCTTATTTAATACATTTTCAGGATTATGCTCATAATAAATTTTTATTCCCATATTTTCAAGCCTTATTGTATTATTACTTTTTGAAATATCAGAACCTGTAATAATAAATCCCATATTATGTAATACTTCTGCAATTCCACTCATTCCACTTCCACCAATACCTACAAAATGAATTCTTTTATATCTTGTTCTTAAAAGAAGCATATTGAGAATTTTAAAGTGCTATAAAATTTTAAACTATGAGGATTATCCCAAAAGAGGAAATTAGAAAGGAGGCTTTAAGTTTAAAGGAAAATGGATATGATTTTTTGTCATTTATAACCGCTATTGATAGAAATAATAATTTTGAGGTTGTATATCTTTTTAGAAATTTAAATGAAAATAAAGAAGAATTTATAAAATGTATTG
This sequence comes from bacterium, assembly GCA_030550205.1. Lineage (GTDB taxonomy): Bacteria > Hydrothermota > Hydrothermia > LBFQ01 > DSFT01 > DSFT01. Next base: position 16,778 of record JAUQPS010000003.1, on the reverse strand, counting down.
TTCCAAAGGATGAGCCAAAAATTCCAACTATTAGTGATATATTTTTTGGAGCAAATTGGCATGAGAGAGAAGTTTATGATTTATTTGGAATAATTTTTGAAGGACATCCAGATTTAAGAAGGATATTATTACCAGAAGATTATGAAGGACATCCTTTAAGAAAAGATTTTCCAATGCATATGGAATATGAGCCATATAGAAGTGGGGATTGGCTTGTAAATCATGAAAATAAAGAACCTGCAAAAAGGAAAAAGTGAAACCTTATAAAATTGGAGATTATTTTGAGATTGAAGTGAAGACTGATGAAAGAATGAGAGCAGAATTTGAAGGGGTTTTAATTCATAATTTATATTCTACATGGAGCCTTGTTTATCATGCAGAGCTTTGTGCAAGAAGATTACTTGAAAAGTATTTAGAGGATGATGAGCAAGGTATTGGTTATAGTATATGTATAAAACATTTAGCACCTACTAAAATTGGAAAAAAAGTAAAAATTAAAGCAATTTTAAGAGGTGTTGAAAATAATAAATTTATATGTGATATAGAAGGTTATAATGAGGATGGGAAGAAAATAGCAGAAGGTTATCAAATTCAAGTTTTTATGAAAAAAGAAGAACTTTTAAGGAAGTTAGAAGGATGAGAATTGGAATAATTGGAGGAAGTGGCCTTTATAAAATTGAAGGGGTTGAAATTATTAAAGAGATTGAAATAAATACACCATTTGGAAAACCATCAGATAATTATATATATGCAAAATATAAAAATTTTGAGATTTTTTTCTTATCAAGACATTCAAGAGAGCATTCAATTCCACCACATAAAATAAATTTTAGAGCAAACATATATGGATTTAAATTGTTAAATGTAGAAAGAATAATTGGAGTTTCTGCGGTTGGGGGTATTACAAAAAAGCCTGGTGAAATTGTTATTACTTCTGATTTTATAGATTTTTCAAAGAGAGTTAATACATTTTATGATGGTAAAAAGGTTATACATATTGATGTAAGTGAACCATTTTGTCCTATTTTAAGAAATTGTTTAATTGAAAGCTCAAAAAAATTAAATATAGATGTGCATAGTTTTGGGGTTTATGTTCAAACAGAAGGTCCAAGGCTTGAAACCCCTTCTGAAATTAAAATGTTTAGAATGATGGGAGCGGATGTTGTAGGTATGACACTTGTAAGTGAAGCTATATTAAGTAGGGAGCTTGAAATTTGTTATGCTGGAATAAATGTTGTTACAAATTATGCAGCTGGTATTGAAGGGAAAAAATTAACAACAAAAGAAGTTATTGAAAATATGAATAAGAATTTATATAAGGTTCAAAGTATTATTTTAAATGCCTTTGATTTTATACCAGTAGAAAGAAATTGTCCTTGTAGTAAAGCACTTGAAGATACAAATATGTAAATATTTACCTTTAAAATTTTCAAAATGCTTTTTATTTTTATAACTCAATTTATGGTTTTAGATGGAGGAAAACTTGAAGAAGATAACCAAATATGTAAGGATGAATTTAGAAAGTTTTCAGGAGCTTTTCCAGAAGAAGTATTTTCAAGTGGTTTTACATTTGATGTAATATCACACTTTAAAATTGAAAAATTAGAAAAAATTCAAAAAAGTATATTTACAAAAGCAATAGAAAGTAAGTTTTTTAGAATTATAAAAAGTGATGATATAGAAATTTATATAGATCCAGAAAGTAGAATGAAATTTCAAGTTGATAGTCTTACTTTAAACTTCTTTACAAGATATCTTGTTGTTAAATATCTAAAAGATCGTCTTTGTATATATTCATTTAGGCCTTCAAAAGGGGAAAAGCAATGATATTTTTAAATTTATTTTTGAATTTAAATGAATTAAATGGAGCAAAGCTTGATAAAAACAATACTATTTGCACTGCTGAATTTAAGAATGTAAAAATTTTAATTTTAGATAAAAATGGTTTTGAAGATGCTAATTTAGTTAGTGTGAAGAATTTTAAAGTTTTGAATTTAGCTTTTTTAATGAAAGATTTAAAATATAAGTTATCTTTGCAGGGTTGGACATTTGTAGCAAATATAAAGCATAATTATATTTTTGTTGATCATACAAGCAAGGCAAAGTCTGTTTATGAAGGGAAAATGTTTGAATACTTATCAAGATATTTAATAGCGAAGTTAGTAAAAGAGAAAAATATGTGTATATATGAGATAGAACTAAAATGAGATATATAAAACTTGGGGATTGGGAGATTTATCAACTAGATGGTGGAAAGTTCTCTTTAGATGGTGGGGCAATGTTTGGAGTTGTTCCAAAGGTTTTATGGGAAAAGCTTATTAAACCTGATGAAAGAAATAGAATTCCTATGGCTAGTCATCCTTTATTAGTTAAAACGAATAAAAATATATATTTAATAGATGTTGGAATTGGTAAAAATTGGGATGAAAAATTTAAAGATATTTATGATGTAAAAGAAGAAAATTTATTTGAAAATTTAGATATTGGACCAGAAGATGTTGATTATATAATAGCAACACATTTACATTTTGACCATATGGCAGGCTATGTAAATTATAACTTTAAAAAAGCAAAAGTAATTGTGCAGGCTTATGAATGGCAGGATGCAAACTTTCCACATTTAAGAAGTAGAGCGAGTTATATTAAAGAGAGAATAGAACCTTTAAAGGATAAAATTATACTTGTTGAGGGTGATTATAAAGTTGAAGATGGAATTTATTTAATTTTAACAGGAGGACATACAAGAGGTCATCAAATTGTTTTAATTGAAAGGGATAATAAAGGAATTATATTTATGGCGGATTTAGTTCCTACTATTCATCACATACCTTATCCATATGTTATGGGCTATGATTTATATCCTGTGGATACACTTTATGCAAGATATAGGATTTATAACCTTATTTTAAAGTATAATTATTTGATGGCATTTGAGCATGATAGAGAAGCAAAAATGGGATATTTAAAAATTGAAAATAATAAGCCAACTATTGAGCTTATCTAAATATGGAAGAGATTATTAAGCGATATAATGAGCTTGTAGAACTTATAAATAAGTATGATTATTACTATTATGTTTTGGATAATCCATTAGTTTCAGATGCAGAATATGATGAATTAAAAAGAGAGTTATTAGAGATTGAAAAGAAATATCCATTTTTAATAAGAGCTGATTCTCCATCTCAAAGAGTAGGATTTGCTCCATCTAAGGAATTTAGGGAATTACCACATAAAGAACAAATGCTTTCTTTGGATAATGCTCAAAATGAAGAAGAGATTTCTGAATGGATTAAAAAAATTAAGAGGGATTTTCCAGAGGCAGAATTTATATTAGAACCGAAATTTGATGGAACATCGCTTGAAATTGTTTATGAAAATTCTATATTAAAATATGCAATTACTAGGGGAGATGGTTTAAAAGGGGAGGATGTAACAAATAATGCTAAGACAATTAAAACAATTCCATTAAGGTTATTAAAGGATGTTAAAAGAATTGATGTAAGGGGTGAAGTTTTAATTTCAAAGCAAGACTTTAAAAAATTAAATGAGGAGTTATTAAGTAAGAATGAGAAAACATTTGCAAATCCTAGAAATGCAGCAGCAGGTTCTTTAAGACAACTTGACCCAAATATCACTGCAAAAAGAAAATTAACATTTATAGCATGGGGGATTGGTTATTATGAAAATTTGGATTTTCAGAATCAATTTGAAGTATTGAAATTTTTAAAAGAAATTGGATTTAAAGTATCAGAACCAATAGCAATTTGTAAAGATGAAAAAGAAGCAATAGAATTTTATAGAAAGATGTTAAAAGAAAGAGATAATTTTCCATTTGAACTTGATGGTATTGTAATTAAAGTAAATCAATTTTATATTCAAAATGAGCTTGGTTGGACTATAAAATCACCTAAATGGGCTATTGCGGGAAAATTTCCAGCAGTTGAAAGGACTACAAAAGTAATAGATGTTATATATCAAGTTGGAAGAATGGGAATAATTACACCTGTTGCTATATTAGAGCCAGTTGAAATTAGTGGAGCGGTTGTATCAAGGGTTTCATTGCATAATTTTGATATTGTAAGGAATTTAGATATAAGGATTGGAGATTGGGTATATGTTAGAAGAGCAGGAGAAGTTATACCTGAAATTACAAGTGTTATAAAAGAGAGAAGGGAAGGAAATGAAAAAATTATAGAAATTCCAAAAAATTGTCCAGTTTGTCAGGGTCAAGTTATAAAAGATGGGGCTTATTATAAGTGTATAAATCTTTCTTGTCCTGCTAAATTAGCAAGTCATTTAGAGTATATAGGTGAAGTTCTTGAAATAGAAGGTCTTGGAGAAGCTACTGCAAATAATTTAGTAAAATTAAATTTAGTAAAGGATATTGCAGACATTTTTTATTTAACAGTCGCAGATTTTATGAAACTTCCAAACTTTGCGGAAATTTCAAGTAGAAAATTATATAATGAAATTCAAAAAGTAAAAGAAGGAATTACACTTGAAAAATTTATAATGATGCTTGGAATACCATCTATTGGAAAGGCAAATTCAAAAGCACTTGCCAATAAATTTAAAACTCTTGAAAAATTCTTAAATTGTAATTATGTCGAACTAACATCTATTGGAGGAATTGGACATGAAATTGCTATGAATGTTTTAAAATTTTTAAAAGATGAAAATAATCAAAGGATTATAAAGAAAATTTTAGATAGTGGTCTTAAAATTGTTGAAGAGAAGAAGGAAACAAGGACTTCTAAATTCTTTTATAATAAGAAAGTTGTAGTAACAGGAGAACTTTCAAAATTCACAAGAGAAGAAGTTATAAAATTTCTTGAAAGTATAGGGGCGATTGTTTCAAATAGTGTAAGTAGGAAAACAGATTATTTAATTGTGGGTAAAAATCCTGGTTCAAAATTACAAATGGCTCAAAAATATAATGTAAAAATTATTAGTGAGGAGGAATTTTATGAAATACTCAAAAGTGAAGGATTTCTTCAATGAAATAGCACAATTCTATGATATAATTATGAATGATGTAGATTATAAGGAATGGGCATTTTATATTGATGAGATAATTAAAAAATTTCAAGGTAAAAAGAAAATTTTGGATTTGGGATGTGGAACTGGCAATTTAGATATTATTTTAAAGAATAAAGGCTATGATATAATTGGACTGGATATGTCATTTAATATGCTTAAATTAGCAAAAGAAAAAAATTTAAAAAATCTTGTGAATGCTTCATTTTTTAAAATTCCTTTTAAAAATGAGCAGTTTGATGTTGTAATTTCTACTTTTGATAGCTTAAATAATGTTAATGATATAGATGAGCTTAAAAAGGTATTTTTAGAAGCTTATAGAGTTTTAAAAATTGGTGGAATTTTTACATTTGATTTAAACACAATTTATGTATTTAAAACACTTTGGAATGATTATTTAAAAGTTAGTGAAGTTAAAAATTTATATATAATTTATAAAAGTGAGTTTATTGAGCCTGATATGTGCTTATTAAAAATCACAATTTTTCAAGAACTTGAAAATGAATTATATAAGAAGTATAACTTTGAAATTTTAGAGAAGGCATTTGAAATAGAAAAAATTATAAGTTCTTTAAAAATTAATTTTAAGGATGTTTTTGCATTTGAACATCTTTCATTTAGAAAAGCTGATGAAAATAATAATAGAGTTCAATTTGTTGCTATAAAGTAGGTAGTGAGGAAATTTTTATTGATGGATTGTTTTTGAAAAATATTATGATAAGAACAAACTGTTGATAATGCTTTTATGTCAAAACTTCTCGCAAACAATCCAATTTTTTCTGCTTTTAAGATAGAGACAAGTCCCCAAAATTTATCTATACCTGTAAAACTTGTATACAAAAGTATTATTGAGGGTTATTATGAAAGTGAGCCTATGGATTTGGAGCACAAGTATAAAAATGAGCAAGAGTTGGAAATTATAGCTTTTATTCTTAATAAAGTTATTTTTTATATTAGTGTTGTTATGGATGAATATAGTTTATTAGGTAGAGAGATGAGACAAATTCCAGGATTTTTATTAGAAGTAATTGGCACATTAGATTATTTAGCAAAAATGCAGAAAGAGTACGGGGAAAGGAGAGAAAAGGAGCATAAAGAAGCAATGGAAAGGTTAAGAGAGCTTGAAAAAATAATTTTTGATGGATTAAAAAATAAAAATTATTCAAAGCTTTAAAATTATCAATATGAAGAAGAAAAGAAGAAAGAATAAGCGCGATAAGGAATTGGAAGAATTGAAGCAACTTTATGAAAAAAATATAGAAGTTATAAGAGAGTTAAGAAAGCTAATAGAAGAAGATAGAAAAAGAGCTGAGGAAGATAGAAAGAAAATAGAAAATTTAACAAAAGCAATAAGTGATTTAAATGGTATATGGAGTGATTATACTGAAAAGATAATTTTAGATGGATTTGAAAATGCAGCAAAGGAATATGGATTAGAAATAATAAGACCTGTTGTAAAACCTTCTTCTGTAAAAACGAAAGATGGAGATAATTATGAGATAGATGGATTAGCGGTAGGAAGAGATTTTGTAATAATAATTGAGACAAAAACAACCGTTAGAGAAAATAGTTTAAAGCAATTAGAAAAAAATATAAACAGATTTCTTGAATTTTACCCAGAATATAGAAATTACAAGCTTTATGGGGCAATAGCAGGAATAAAAATTTCAGAGGATATTAAGAATTTAGCAGAAAAGAAGGGATTTTTTGTAATAGAGCATAAGGATGGAAAAGATGTAAAAATTTTAAATAGTAAAAATTTTAAGCCAAAGGATTTTTCTGAAAAAGATAATTGATGTTTTATCACTTTAAAATTTTCAAAGTATGAAACTCTATTTTATAGATAATAAATGGACACAAGAAGCATATTTGCCAATTGAAGAAAGAGCAGCAAATTTTGGAGATGGAGTTTATGAGGTTATAATAACTTATAATAAAAAGCCATTTAAGTTAGATGAGCATATAAATAGATTGTTTTATAGTGCAAGAGAGATTGAGCTTAAAATTCCTTTTAAAAAGGAAGAGATAAAAGATATTGTTTTTGAGGGAATTAAAAAATTAAATCAGGATAGTATAAAAATATATATTCAGGTTTCAAGGGGTTCTTATGAAAGAATTCATGAATTTCCACCAGAAGATGTAAAGCCAAATTTCTTTATAGTTTTTAGAGTATTTAAGCCAATTGAGGATGAAATTAGATATAAAGGAGTAAAATTATTTACATATCCAGATATTAGATGGGCAAGATGTGATATAAAAAGTTTAAATTTATTACCTAATGTTCTTGCAAAGCAATATGCTAAAAGTAAAGGTGGATTTGAAGCATTATTTATAAAAAATGGTAAAATTACAGAAGGGGCGGTAAGTGTATTTTTTGCATTTATAGAAGGAAAATTAATTACACATCCTTTAACTAATGAGATATTGCCAAGTGTAACAAGAAGTGAAGTTATTGATATAGCCAAAGAATTAAAAATTGAAGTAGTTGAAAGGCCAATTTTTATAAATGAAATAGAAAAAATTGAAGAATGTTTTATAGCTAGCACTACATCTGAAGTATTACCTGTAAATAGTATTGATAATTATAATTTTGTTATTGGAGAAAGAACTTTAAAAATATATAAAGTTTTTAAAGAGAGAGTAAAGTGAGAATACTAATAACAGGTGGAGCAGGATATATAGGAAGTTTTATTTTAAGAGCACTTGAAGATAAATATGAGCTATTAGTTTTAGATTCACTTGAAGAGGGACATATTTGGGCGGTTGGAGGTCATAAGTTAGTTGTTGGAGATATAGGGGATGAAAAAATTTTAAATGATATTTATGAAAATTTTAAGCCAGATGTTATAATTCATTGTGCTGCGTATATTATAGCTCCTGAATCTTGTAAAGAGCCATTTAAATACTATGAAAATAATTTTTACAAATCATTGAAAATGCTAAAATTTTTCTTAGAAAGAAATTTAAAATACTTTATATTTTCTTCAACTGCAGCAGTGTATGGAAATCCTAAATACTTACCAATTGATGAATCTCATCCTATTGAGCCTTTAAATCCTTATGGATGGTCTAAATTTTTCTTTGAAAGAGCAATTATGGATTTAAAAAATGTTTATGACTTTGAATATATTATTTTAAGATATTTTAATACCGCTGGCGCTAGCTTAGATGGAAAACTTGGACAATACAAAAAAGAACCTACACATTTAATATCAAGAATAATTAGAACAATTTTGGGGTTTTATGATAGGCTTGAAATATATGGGAATGATTATCCTACAAAAGATGGAACAGCAATTAGAGATTACATTCATATTTTAGATTTAGCACAATTGCATAAAATAGCTCTTGAATACTTATTAGAAAATAAAAAAAGTGAAATTATAAATTTAGGTTATGGAAGGGGTTATAGTGTGCTTGAAGTTGTTGAATTAGCAAATAAGATATTAAAGCCTTTTAAATATGAATTTACAAAAAGAAGAGAAGGAGATCCTGCAATTTTAATAGCGGACAATAAAAAAATGAAGTTATTATTTAACTTTGTTCCAAAATATGATGATATGGAGCTTATTTTAAAAACTTCTTATAATTGGGAAATTTATAGGATTGAGAATAATTTAAAGTAAATCATATGGGTCAATAGCAATTTTTAATCCAGGAATGTGTTTAATTTTTTGAATTACTGATTTTATTTTTTTATAATTTTTATCTCTTAAAATTATGCGCCATCTATAATAATTTTTTAATTTTTCAATAGGAGCGGGAGCTGGTCCAAGTATTTCAATATCTTCATCTTTTATTATTTCATAAACTTGAAATATTTTTTCTTGTGCTAAAACTTCAACTTTTGATTTTGCTTCTATTAATGCTAATCTATAAAATGGGGGAAATTTTAATTCTTTTCTTTTTTCAAGTTCATAGTTTAAAAATCCTTCATAATCTATATTTTTAACAAAATCAAATATCTTATTTTCTGGCTCATATGTTTGAATATAAACTTTCCCACCTGTCCTAATTCTTCCGATAAATTGAATTAAAAGTTGAATGTTTCTTTCATAATTTCTAAAATCAGCAACAGCAATACCTATATCTGCATTTGGAACAATAGCAAGTTTAACATCTCTTAGATCAAAGCCTTTTGCTATAATTTGTGTTCCAATAATAATTTTTGAACTATTTTTATAAATTTTCTCATTTAATATCTCTAATTGCTTTCTATTTCTTATTGTATCTCTATCAATTCTCAAAACTTCATAATTGCTAAATATATTTTTTAATTCTTCTTCAATTCTTTGAGTTCCAAATCCAATTACTTTCAAGTTATATGAATTACAATTTAAGCATTTTTCAAAAACTTTATATTTTTTGCCACACATATGACATTCTAAATAATTTCCTTTACTTGATTTATGAAAAACAAGATTTACAGAACAATTAAAGCATTTAAATATATATCCACAATCTTGGCATAATAAAATAGGTGAATAACCCCTTCTATTTAAAAATATCATAACACTTTTATTATTTTCAAGCGTGCTCTTTATTTCACTTAAAACATTTGGAAGAAATAAAAATGTATTGTTTTTTTTCAAATCAATAATTTCAATATCTGGATAAATATAGCCTTTTACTCTATTTTTTAGCCTAAGAAGTTTATACTTTTTTCTTAAAACATTATAATAACTTTCAAGTGAAGGAGTAGCAGAAGATAAAATTAAAGTTGCATTATATAAACTTGACATTACAACTGCCACATCTCTTGCATTATAATACGGTTTTTTCTCATCTTGCTTATATGAGCTTTCATGCTCTTCATCTACAATAATCAATCCTAAGTTTTGAACAGGTAAAAATAAAGCAGACCTTGGACCTATTACAATTTTCTTATTACCCTTTTTAATTTCATTCCATAAATAAGTTCTTTGAGATGGAGTAAATGAACTATGATATATTGCAACCAAATCCTTAAATTTCTCATAAAAAATTCTTGCTATATGTGGTGAAAGAGAAATTTCTGGAACTAAAATTATAACCCCCTTATTTTCCTTTAATACCATTTGTGTTAACCATACAAATATACTTGTTTTACCACTACCTGTTGGACCAAATAATAAATATTTTTTTCCATCTAAAATTTTAGATAATACAATTGCTTGTTCTAAATTTGGTTTTTTAGGTAATTTTACTTCATAAGATAAATTTATAATATCTTGGATTTGTGAAGAAGTGATTTTTTTAATTTTTTGCTTTTTTATCAAAATTCCTTTTTCTATAAGCTTTTGGATAATTAGCATTTGTTTTGGTTTGAATTTGCTTAATCTAACATAATTTTTATCTTTTAATAGTTCTATAATTTTCTTTTCAAGCTCTGATAATTGTCCTATGTAATTTAACAATCCTCTTTTTGAAAGTTTAATATAATCTTTGCTCGTAGATAAACTATTAGGTGGTAAAAATAGTTTAAGGGCATTATAAAGCTCACATTCATAATAATTACTTATCCATTTTGCAAGTTCAATAGCTTTTTCATCAATTGAATAATTTTCCTTACTTATTATCTCACTTAAATTTTCATCATCACCTTCAACATTTTCAATAACAACACCTCTTGCTAATTTGTTTTTAATTTTAACATTTACTAAATCTCCAACATTTGCAGAAATTAAATTTTTAAAAGAAAGTAATTTCTCTATTCCAAATACACAAACTTTTGAAATCATTTAAATAAATTTTAAAGCAACTTTCTTTCTAATTCTAAGACCATTAATGTAGTTTTAAGCACAGCATCAGGATTTAGAGAAATACTATCTATTCCACATTTTACCAAAAATTCAACAATCTCTGGATAATCACTTGGAGCTTGACCACATATTCCAACTTTTTTATTATACTTTTTAGCACTTTTAATAAGATATTCTATCATATACAAAACCGCTTTATTCCTTTCATCAAATATATGTGAAACAAGAGCAGAATCTCTATCTACTCCTAAGGTTAATTGGGTTAAATCATTTGAACCTATGGAAAAGCCATCAAAAATTTGAGCAAATTCTTCTGCTAAAATGATATTTGAAGGAATTTCAGCCATTACATAAACTTCAAGTCCATTTTTATGTTGAGGATAACCAGCCTCTTCCATTAATTTTAAAACCTTAACTCCTTCCTCTGGTGTTCTACAAAATGGAACCATAACTTTTACATTTTTTAAGCCCATTTCTTCTCTTACAATTTTAATGGCAAGAACTTCCATTTTAAAAGCTTCTTTAAACATATCTGAATAATATCTACTGGCTCCTCTAAATCCTATCATAGGATTTTCTTCTTTTGGTTCAAATAAATAACCTCCAATAAGTTTTGCATATTCATTAGATTTAAAATCAGAAAACCTTACAATTACATCATTTGGATAAAATGCCCCCGCTATTGAACCAATACCTTCCGCTAATTTATATATAAAGAAATCTATTAAAGAATTATAACCAACAGCGATTTCTAAAATTCTTTGTTTTAAATTTTCATCTTCAAGCTTATCAAAATTTAAAAGTGCTAATGGATGAATTTGTATCCAATTAGCATATATAAATTCCATTCTTGCTAAACCTACTCCATCATTTGGTATTAATGCATGTCTAAAAGCTTCCGTAGGATTTCCAATATTCATCATTATTTTTGTTTTAGGTCTTTCTAACTTTTCTAAATTCACTTCTTCAATATTATACTTTAAAATACCTTCATAAATATAACCCTCTTCTCCTTCTGCACAATTTATTGTAATTTCCATTCCATCTCTTAAAACTTTTAAAGCATCTTTAACACCTACAATAGCTGGAATACCAAGTTCTCTACTAACAATTGCTGCATGTGATGTTCTACCCCCTTTTTCAGTTATAATAGCACTTGCTAATTTCATAATTGGTTCCCAATCAGGATTTGTAATTTCTGTAACAAGTATTTCGCCTTTTTGAAATTCAGACATTTGTTCAGGAGAATATAGAATTTTAACTTTACCAGTAGCAATTTTATTCCCAATAGCTATACCTTTTAAAATTGGCTTTTTCTTTTCTATTAGCTCGTATATATCAATTTTTTGTTTCTTTTCACCTCTATGAATTGTTTCTGGTCTTGCTTGAACAATATAAATTTCATTTGTTAAGCCATCCTTTGCCCATTCAATATCCATAGGTCTTTGATAATGCTCTTCGATTAAAATACCCCATTTCGCAAGCTTAATTATTTCCTCATCACTTAAACAAAATTTATTTCTTTCATTAGCTCTTACAAGAACAGATTTTGTTCCACCATGAATTTCATCGTATATTTGCTTATGCTCTTTTAATCCCATTTTTTTCATAAGAATAGGTTTATAACCCTCTTTTAAAGTTTTTTTATGAACAATATATTCATCAGGTATTTCTTCACCCCTTACAATAGCCTCACCAAGTCCATATATTGCTTCAATTACTATAATATCTTCAAATCCTGAATCGGTATGTAATGTAAACATAACACCACTACTTGCTAAATCTGACCTTACCATCTTTTGAATACCAACACTCATTTTCACATCAAAATGCTCAAAACCATGGTCCTCTCTATAAGCAATTGCTCTATCTGTAAAAAGTGAAGCAAAACACCTCTTCACATAATAATATATATTTTCTATACCTCTTACATTTAAATAAGTATCTTGCTGACCGGCAAATGAATAATGTGGTAAATCTTCACTTGTCGCAGAACTCCTAACCGCCACATCAACATTTCCTTCTTTATAAAACTCACATAACTTCCTATATGAATTAGCAATAGCTTCTCTTAAATCAAGGGGATAATCACCTGATATTATTAAGCTTCTTATAATTTCACCTTTTCTTCTTAAATCATTTATATCATCTCTATTCAAGTTCTCTATAACTTTTTTAATTCTATCTTTCAATTTGTTATACTCTAAAAAATATTCATAGGCTATTGTGGTAATTGCAAATCCATAAGGAACTTTTATTCCCTTAGATGTAAGAGTATTATACATTTCGCCAATGGAAGAATTCTTACCCCCAACTAACTTTATATCCTTAGAGCCAATCTGGTCAAACCAAAGGATAAAGTCTGTTCTTGACATTCTAAAATTTTAAACTTGGATAGGAATTTTTGAAAAATCAGCAAATTTATCATATAAATTTTTAACTAATTTTATTAAGGCAAGCCTATTATTTCTTATTTGCTCATTATCAACCATCACAAATACATTATTAAAAAATTCATCAATATAATTTTTTAGCTCTGCTAAAATTCTAAAAACTTCTTCATAATTCCTTTGATTTAAGTAGTTTTCAATTAAAGGTGAAAATTCATTTATAGCTTTATAAACATTTAATTCATAAGAGTTTTCAAATAGTTTTTCATTAACTGAATAAGTGAGCTCTTTGTCTTTGATGATATTATAAGCTCTTTTTTGGGCTAAAATAATGTCTGAAAATTTATTATAATTAGATTTTTTCACTTTATTTAAAAATTCAACCCTTTTATAAACCTCATTGATATTATCTAATTTAATTGAAATTACTGCGTCTGTTAACTCATGCTCAAAATTAAGCTTTTCTACTAAATAGTTTTCAAGCCTTTGATATAAGAATTCTATTACATCTTCTAAATCAATTAATGTTTTTAAACTAAAATCTACATCATTTTCTATAATTATTTTAAATAGCTCATATGTTAATTTTTTTAAACCAAGGGGGTCATAATTCCCTTTTATCTTATAACCTGTTGATAAAATTGTTATAATACTATCAATTCTATCAATTATTCCAAGTATAACTCCTTCAATAGTTTTTGGCTTTTCAAAAAGTGTCCAATCATATATAACATCTGATATATAATTTATGTCATCTATATCAATTTTTTCGCTTGTAATTCTTAATAAAATTTCATTTGTTTCTTCCTTTCTTAATAGATGTTTAACATATTCGCTTGATATATAACCTTCAAGTTCTGTAAATTCTTTGCCATCTCTTATCATACTTGAAGCTAAATCTATTTTATAAAGATAAATGGCAATTTTTAAAGTTTTTAATGGATTTTTTGAGATTAATAAAGATGGATTATTTACTTTAATTTTTTCAAAGGAATTTGAAATTTTTAAAACTCTTTCTATTTTATCATATACACTTCCAGCATTCTCTATAAATTGAATATCCTTTAAATCTTCAAAGTATGAATTTAAAGATTTTTTAATATCATTCTCAAAATAAAATTTTGCATCTTCAAGTCTTGCTCTTAAAACTTTTGAGAAATTTCTTTTCATTTGTTCATTTACATAGTTATTTGAAATTGAAATAAATTTATTTGTTAATTTTCCATCTTTGAATAAAGCAATATATCGTTGGTGAACTTTCATTGCGGTTATTATAATTTTTTCAGGAAGCTTTAAATATTCTTCTTCAAATTCACATAATGCCAAAAATGGATACTCTACAAGCCCATTAATCTCTTTATATAAATTTTCATCAAAATATGCTTGATATTCCAATTTTTTAATCTCATTTAAAATTTTATTATATCTTTTTTGGCTATCTGCTATTACAAAGTTCTTTTCTAAAATAGCTTCATACTCATCAGCATTTTCAATTATAATTTTTCCTTTTGATAAAATTCTATGTGCATAAGTATAATTTGAGCTTTTTAAATTTAAAAATGAAAATTCAATAACTTTATTTCCATAAAGGCATAATATCCATCTAATTGGTCTTGAAAATTTAAAGCTTTTATCTTCAAGCCAAAACATACTTTTCTTAACATTAATGTTTTTAAGAATTTTTTCAAAGTTTTCAGATATAAATACTTCTAAACTTTTTCCCTTTATAGTTTGCTTACCTGCTATATAAAACTTTCCATTTCTTTCAACTTTATATAAATTCTCTATATTAACATTTATTGATTGAGCAAATTTAATAGCACTTTGTGTAGGTTTATTTTCCTTAAATGCAACCTCATAAGGGGGTCCAATTTTTTCAATAATTTTATCTTCCCCCCTTTCTGATAAATCAATTATAAAAATTGCAAATCTTCTGGGTGTTGAAAATACTTTGTAATCTGAAAATTTAAATCCTTCTTCCTTTAATAAACTTATTAAATTTTCTTTAAATTGATAAGCAATACTTTCAATTTCAAGAGCAGGTAATTCCTCTGTTCCAACTTCTAATATAAAATTCTTCATAAATTACCAAAAGTTTAAAGTTTACAAATTTTAATAAACCCTTACAATAAAGCTTTAAAATTTTAAATTATGAAAGAAAAAATTTTTTATGATATCTTAAAAAGCATATTTATAGGAGAAAAAATAGAAGGAGAAAGTGGTTTTACAAATCTAATGAAAATAAAGTCCTTATATTACGAGAAAGTTGAAAAACTTATAAGGAAAGATATAGAGAATGCTTTACAAAAATGTCCGGAGTTTAAGGATGAATTATTTGACAAACTTTGTGATTTCTTTAAAAGGATTTTTAGAGAAAATAATTTCATTTATTTTAGTTATAACAATAACAAGGATGTAATGCTCTTGTGGAAAACTAATAGTTTTTATTATGTAAAAACATATCGTGTATTTAGAGAATTAAACATAGAACTATATGGTTATAAGTTTTTCTTTGATATAAGTGAATTGCAACAAAACATAAATAATGAAAAAAAAGAAGTGATTTATAAGTTGGTTGGTTTAAGGGAAAATAAAGTAATTCATATAAAGGTGCTCTACTCAGAGAATGAGAGAACAGATATAGAGAAAATAATTAAGGAATTGAAAAATAAAAACATAAATATTACAAAGGAAATTTTAGAAAGAGCTTTTAGAACTTTTGAAAAACAAAGCGAATTTGATTACTTCATAAACAAAAATCCCAGAGAGTTCTTAAAAGAGCAATTTAATATTTGGCTTTATCAATATGTATTTTCTGGTGAATACAAAATAAAAGAAGTTCAGATATTGAAAGATATTGCTCTTAAAATTATTGATTTTATATCACAATTTGAAGAGGAATTAGTAAAAATTTTGAATAAGCCAAAGTTTGTTTTTAATTCCAATTATGTAATTACGCTTGATAGAATTGCTAAAAAACCTATGGGAATCAATATTATTGAAAAAATACTTAATCATAAGAATTTTCCTGAACAGGTTAAAGAGTGGAAAGAATTAGGAATTGTTGATGAAAATTTTAAAGGAAGAGAAATTTTAGAATTTGATTTAACTGGAAAGCGATTAAGCGGGAAATATCAATTCTTACCAATTGATACTAAATACTTTAAGGATTTGGAACTTGAAATTTTAAGTTTGTTTGATAATTTGGACCAATCTTTAGATGGTTGGCTTATAAAGAGTGAGAATTATCAGGCATTGAATACAATTCTACCAAAATTTAAAGAGAAAGTGCAAACAATTTATATAGACCCTCCTTTCAAAACAGGAAGGGATTTTTTTTATAGAGATAGGCTTAAAGATAGTTTTTGGTTAACATTAATGGAAAACAGACTTGTAAAAGCAAAGGAGATACTTAATTCACAAGGAACTATTTTTGTTCACTTGGATAATAATGCTAACTATTTACTTAGATTTTTAATGAATGATATTTTTGGTGTTGAAAATTTTTCAGCAGAAATAAATAACTTTTTAGGATTTAATACTAAAAGAGAAATTAAACCAAGTAAATTCATTGAACAGACCGAGGTTATTCTTTGTTATACAAAGAGTG
>JAUQPS010000177.1 GCA_030550205.1 bacterium | reverse complement strand
TGTAGAATTTTTGCAAATGAATGGCTTAATATCCAAAGAGAAGAATTTAAAAGACTTGGTATAATTGGAGATTGGGAAAATCCTTATATTACAATGGATAATAATTATGAAGCAACAGAACTTGAAATTCTGGCATATTTAGTAGATGAAGGATATGTTTATAGACAAAGAATGCCTATACATTGGTGTTATCATTGTAGAACCGCATTATCTCTTGCAGAAATTGAATATAAGGAGAAAGAAGACCCATCTTTATACTTTTTAGCAAAATCCTTAGATGATGAGCTTTATATCTTAGTTTGGACAACAACCCCTTGGACCGTAATTTCAAATAGAGCATTTGCATTCTCAAAAGATATAATTTATGCAATTGTTAAACACAAAAATTTAAAAATTGCACTTGCAAAAGACCGTTTAAATGTATTAGATGGAGATTATGAAATAATAGAAGAAGTAAAAGGGAATTATTTTGAAAACAAAAAATTTATACATCCTTTATTTGAAGACTTAATATCACCTGCTATATTTGGTGATTTTGTAACAACGGATGAAGGAACAGGGATTGTTCATATAGCGCCAGGTCATGGAAAGGAAGATTATGAAGTTTCAAAAATCTATAATTTAGAAGTATTTTCACCAGTTGATGATTTTGGTAAATTTACAATTGAAGCAGATAATCAAACAAAATATCCTTTAAATATAAATGGTTTAATTTATTATGAAGGGGGAAATAAAGCAATTGAAAGATTAAAAGAAAAGAATTTACTTTATAAATTAGAAAAGATAGTTCATAGTTATCCATTTTGTTGGAGATGTAAAAATCCTTTAATTTTTAGGGCAACAAGCCAATGGTTTTTAAATTTATCACATAATGATTTAAGAGAGAGAGCATTAAATAGTATTAAAAATGTTGTTTGGTATCCAAAGGAAAGTATAAATAGAATTTATAATTCTGTAAAAGAAAGACCAGATTGGGTAATATCAAGACAAAGGGTTTGGGGTGTATTTATTCCAGCAATTAAATGTTTAAATTGTAATAATTCTATCCTTGATAGTAGGATAATTAGAAATGTTGCAAAATTAACAAGAGAAGAAAGCTCAGATGTATGGCTAACTAAACCTCTTGAATACTTTTTACCTGATAATTTCCAATGTCCATATTGTAAAGGAGATAAATTTGAAAAGGAATATGATATATTAGATGTATGGTTTGATTCTGGTTCCACAGGATTAATTGTATTACAAAATCATGAGCATTTAAAATTTCCTTCCGATATGTATCTTGAAGGCTCAGACCAACATAGGGGTTGGTTTAATGCATCCTTAATTTTATCAATTGCAGTAAAAAATGAGCCCCCTTATAAAATTGTTATAACACATGGATGGACTCTTGATGAAAAAGGAAGAGCAATGCACAAATCACTGGGAAATGTTATTTCTCCACTTGAAATAATAGATAAATATGGAGCAGATGTTTTAAGACTTTGGGTAAATTCAAGTGATTGGAGTGAAGATATAAGACTTGGTAATGAGATTTTAAGCAGAATTATTGATGCTTATAGAAAAATTAGAAACACTTATAGATTTATGCTTTCAAATTTATATGACTTTTCAAGAGAAGATTTATTAGAATATCAAAAACTTCTTTTAGTTGATAAATACATATTACACAGATATGGTAAGCTTATAAGAGAAATTGAAAATTATTATGAAAGTTTTGAAACTCATAAAGTTTTTAGAAGCTATTATGATTTTATAAATAATGAGCTTTCTGCATTTTACTTGGATATCACAAAAGATAGATTATATACATATAAAGCAAATTCCCTAGAAAGAAGATCTGCCCAAAGTGTAATATACATAATGTTAAAAGGGTTATTAATAGCATTCTCTCCAATTTTATCACATACTTGTGAAGAAGCATATCAACATTTACCATTTAAGGATTTTGAAAGTGTATTCTTAGAAAAATTTCCAAAAATTGAGTCCTATTGGATTGATGAAAAATTAGAAAAGATTTTTGAAAAATTATTCAATATAAGAGAAAAGGCATTTATTGTGCTTGAAAGAGCAAGACAAAATGAGTTAATTGGTTCAAATCTTGATGCCTTATTATATTTGAATATAAATGATGAATTTTATAAACAATATGAAAAAGAATTAAAAGAAGTTATTGGAGTTTCACAAATAAAATTTGAAAATGGAGGTGATGTTAAAATGGAATTTGAAGGATTAGAAATTGGGGTTTCACATGCTCTTGGTAAGAAATGTGAAAGATGTTGGATGTGGTTTGAAGACTTAGAAGATAGTATTTGTAATAAATGTAAGCAGGCTTTAGCATGAGAATCACAAAAGTATATACAAAGCAAGGTGATGATGGAAAAACTCAGTTAGTAGATGGAAGTAGAGTATATAAAGATAGTTCAAGGGTTTGGGCATATGGGGATGTTGATGAATTAAATAGTTTTATAGGATATTTAAGAAGTATTTTAAAAAATCAAGAAATTGATGAGAAATTAAAAATTATTCAAAATGATTTGTTTATAATTGGAGCAGATTTGGCTACTCCTTTAACATTCCAAAAAGCTTTAAG
>JAUQPS010000176.1 GCA_030550205.1 bacterium | reverse complement strand
GAGTTATTCTAATAGCAGAAGGTAAATGTAATGAGCCATCTGCAATATCATTTAAAGAAATTCTTGCCTCAATACAATCATTAACATCACTAATAACAGCAAGATATCCTGAAGTAGGTGGTGAATACCATATACCACCATCCCATAGTTCAATATCAAAATTACCTTCCGAGGTGGAATGAAGAGCTATTATTCTATCTGCAAGTGCCCTGTTTGAAAGACCAAGTTGAGCATCATCTCCTATCCAGTTATAGGATGTTGGATCAGCAGGATTTCCAA
Source organism: bacterium (assembly GCA_030550205.1). Classification (GTDB taxonomy): domain Bacteria; phylum Hydrothermota; class Hydrothermia; order LBFQ01; family DSFT01; genus DSFT01. Next base: position 2,329 of record JAUQPS010000176.1, on the reverse strand, counting down.
GAGAAATTTCAACATGTATTGAATCCTTATCTGATGGTCCAATATCCTGAAATTTTATTAAAAAATACATCCAGTTATTATCACATGTTAATCTAAATTCTGTTAAATCAAGATATAAAGTATTTCCAAGGTCTGTTCTATAATCATTTAAATCTCCCTTATAAATAAATTCACCATTAGAAAATGTATAATCATGAATTTTTAACGGAGGAGTTCCTATCCAGTCTGTTATATTTCCATCTACAGTTATAGTATGAAAAATTATTAAAAACTTTATTAGACCCATTTTAACTCTCCTTTTAAAAAATTATAAAAAAAATTTGTTTTAAAATCAAATTTAAAAATATAATTTCAATTGATGAAATCCTATACAGAGTATATATGGTTTAATACAAAGAAGAAAAAAGAACTTGTTCATATTACTGATAAAATAGAGGATATTGTAAAAAAAAGTGGAATTAAAGAGGGATTTTGTCTTATATCAGCAATGCATGTTACGGCTTCTGTATTTGTTAATGATTATGAATCAGGAATAATGGAGGATATAATAGATTGGCTTGAGAAATTGGCTCCCTATAAAAAAGATTATAAACATCACTTAACAGGTGAAGATAATGCTGATGCTCATTTAAAATCTCTCTTAATGCATCACCAAGTTATAGTTCCCGTTACAGATGGAAAACTTGATTTAGGTCCATGGCAGAGAATTTTTTATGCTGAATTTGATGGGCAGAGAAGAAAAAGAGTTGTTGTAAAAATCTTAGGAGAATAGGCTTAATCTGACTCTTAAAATTTAATTAGAACCCTGTAAATACCTGTATAACTATGTGATTTTTCAAGGAATATACTAAAAAAATTTTATCAAATTGAAAGAAGATTTTATAAAATTATTCATATTTTTATTGGGATTGTTGCTGCTTTTGCAGGGATTGTAGCTTTTACAATAGGATTTGCAATATGGGATAGAAAAACAGCACCCAAGACTTATTTGTAAATAAATAAAGAAAAATCCTGAACTTGCCGAAATAATTAAAAATTTTGGACTATAAAAGTTGCTATTTTTAATGAAAAACAAACTCTTACATAAAATTTTCTATTATCTTTTATTCAACATTTAAAACCTTTATAGTTTCCGTATATTTTCCCATCTTAACCTTTATAAAATAGGTGTTCTTATTAATTCCAGATAAGTTTATTTCAAGCCTCTGCATCCCTTTCTCAAAATACCCATAATCTCTCTTTTCAATTAATGAACCATTTATGTTATAGAAATCTAATTCTATTTCAGAGGGATTTTTTATATCAAAAACTAAAACAAGGGATTTTGAGTTCCTTAATACATAAAGATTATTTTTTTCCTTAAAAGAATTTAAATTTTCCTTAACTGAAATACTGCTTTCAAATTTTAAAATAAATGCATCACCATTTCCTGCATATACTACCTGATAATAAGTATTTCCACCCGGATAAAATGTTGGAAAATCATTTGAAGAAGTAATTCCTGTTACAAAAATATTACCACTTACATCTGTTGCAATTGAGACCCCCCACTCACCATCACTTCCTCCATAATAAGTAGCCCATTTTCTTACACCTGAATTGTTAAATTCTAAAATAAATGCCTCACAAGCTCCGACATATCCCTGATAATAAGCATAACCACCCGGATTATATGTAGGAAAATCAATTGAACAAGTTATTCCTGTTAAGAAAACATTACCACTTGCATCTGTTGTAATTGATGTGCCCTCATCATTATCATTTCCTCCATAATAAGTAGCCCATAGCCTTACTCCTGAATTATCAAATTTTAAAATGAATGGATCATCTCCTCCTGCGTTTGTTTGATAATAAGCACCTCCACCTGGGTCCTGTGTAGGAAAATTAGTTGATTCAGTCCTTCCTGTTAAGAAAACATTACCACTTACATCTGTTGTAATTGAATAGCCACCTTCTCTATAATTTCCTCCATAATAAGTAGCCCATTTCCTTACACCTGAATTGTCAAATTTTAAAATGAATACATCACTATATCCAGCCTTTGTTCCCTGATAATATGCACCTCCACCTGGGTCCTGTAGAGGAAAATTAGCTGAACGAGTTCCTCCTGTTAAAAAAACATTACCGCTTGCATCCGTTGTAATTGATATGCCAACATCTGCAGAATCTCCACCATAATAAGTAGCCCATTTTCTAACACCAAAATTATCAAATTTTAAAATGAAGGCATCAGCCCATTCTCCACCATATGTTCCCTGATAATAAGCATTTCCACCCGGATCATAAGTGGGAAAATTAGTTGAAGAAGTCTCTCCGGTTAAAAAAACAT
>JAUQPS010000175.1 GCA_030550205.1 bacterium | reverse complement strand
ATTAGAAGAAGATTCATTTGATATATATACATCTATATCCACCAAAAAACCCTCAACTCCAATCACGCTCGCAGAAGTTATTCTAGAATACATATTGAAATTATTAGGAAGTGTCCTTAACAAATTCTAAACAAGCGCAAGTGATGGTTCTGCACTAATGCTTAATGAACTTTTATAACCTACTTTTAGCCTATGCACTCCTGCTACTCCTATCATCGCTGCATTATCTGTGCAAAACTCAGGCAATGGAAAATATACATTTTTAATATACTCTTTAAATTTTTCTCTCAATCTACTATTTAAAGAAACCCCTGCTACAACAGCAAGCTTATCAATTTTAAAATCCTCCATAGCCTTTATTGTAGGCTCTAATAATATATCAATTATAGCTTCTTGATAACTTGCACAAATATCTGATAAATGCTTTTTTATAAAATTCTCACTTTTACTATCCAAATATAGCTTTAATGCGGTCTTTATCCCACTAAATGAAAAATTATATTTTCCATACTTAATTTTAGGCTTTGTAAATTTTACAAAGTTTTTATTCCCATTTCTTGATAATTTATCAATAATAGGACCTCCGGGGTAACCAAGAGATAACATTTTCGCACCCTTATCAAAAGCTTCACCAGCTGCATCGTCTAAGGTTTGACCAATTAACTTATATTTTAAAAAATCTTCCACTAAAACAAGTTCTGTATGTCCTCCAGAGACAATTAAACACAAAAATGGAAAATCTAAATCTCTATTATTTATAAAAATTGAAAATATATGACCTTCAAGGTGATTTATCCCAATAAATGGTTTTTTTAAAGCTTGGGCAATAGTCTTTCCAAATGTAATTCCAATGAGTAAAGAACTTGCTAAACCTGGACCATATGTAAAAGCAATTCCTTCAATTTCGGATAAATTTACCTTTTCAAGAGCCATTTTTGTTAAAGGATATATATATTTAATATGCTCTCTTGCTGCAAGTTCTGGAACAACACCACCAAATTCACTATGTATAAATTGTTGCCTTGTCAAATTTATAATAACATCAAAATCATTTACAATTGCAACTGATGTTTCATCACAAGATGTCTCAAATGCTAAAACTTTCATATGTTTTTAAAAATATATTATAAGTTTCATCATCAAATAAACAAATTCTAATTAGCTTTATAGATGTTTTTTCTTCAAACTCTTTAATAAAATCAAAAATTGCTTTTAGTATTATTTTACTTGCTCTATCTTTTGGAAATCCAAAAATTCCTGTGCTAATTGCAGGAAAGCTAATACTCCTTAAGTTATAATTATGCGCTAAAATCAAAGAATTTTTTACAGCATTATATAAAATCTCATCTTCATTATAATTTCCACCTTTCCAGATAGGACCAACTGCATGAATTACATATTTTGCTTTTAAATTACCACCACTTGTAATAACTGCATTACCAGGAGGGCAATATCCAATTTTATCACTTTCTTCTTGAATAATTTTTCCACCCTTCCTTACAATTGCCCCCGCTACCCCACCCCCATGCTTTAAAAACTCATTTGCAGCATTTACAATAGCATCAGTTTCTTCTTCTGTAATATCGCCTTTTATAATTTCAACTTTTATCATAGCTTATAAGTTTAACCTCCTTCCTTTTGTGAAGTCCATAATCTATATCTAACTTCCTTACAAAAATAACATCCTTGTTTATACTTAACTCTATCTTACCAACAATTATATTTTGAGGAATAGCCTTAAATATATGCTCAGTTTTATAAACTTTCATTTGACCAGCTGGAACATCCTCAACAACATCAACTGCTTTTAATGAACTTTCAATTTTTAAAATCCAACCACAACTAGATATAAGGCTATCTATCCATATATCCCCAACTCTTGCATTTGGATGAATTACTCTAAAAATTACAAAATTTTGAGGAGTTTGATCCAAATAAAAACCCATAACTATTGAATCAGAAGCATGAACATAAAAAGCACCATTATTTAGAGCATTTAAAGTATCTTTGATTTTATAAAATGGAAGATTATTTATTATTGTCTCTTGTTCTACAATATACTTAATATCATATATACTATCATTATAAATAGCCTTCATCATCCAACTATCACCAACCTTTATAGAATATGGAAATTCAAGCGCTGGTTTTGTATTAGCAGAATTTTTACTACAAAAGCTCAAAAATAAGACCAAAGGAATTAAAAAAGTAAAATATCTCATAGTTTTAAATTTTAAAGTATGCTTTAAAATTTTCATATGACACCAAGATATGCGATTTTGACATGCCCTGTATGTTGGGGTGAGGTTGAATTTAAGGATGATACAAAAACATATCAAGTTAATGAATATATTCTAATGTTTTGTTCTGATGAATGTTTAAATAAATTTAATGAAGACCCTGATTATTATTCCCAAATTATTTTATCTGCCATAAATCATAAATGCTGTTGTGGAGGAAATTGTGGATGTAGTGAATGATTTACTATTTTTCAAGTGGTGAATTTGGAAGTATTGTTTTTTTACAATTATTAAATCATTTAAAAATTGATAAGGTTATTACAATACCTGATAGAAAAAAGGGAAGGGGATTAAAATTAGAATCACCAA
>JAUQPS010000174.1 GCA_030550205.1 bacterium | reverse complement strand
ACTGAATAATCCCAAATTTTATAAATGTACCCAAGATTGGAAAAGGAATTAATAATAATCTGTTCATAAGGGGTTCCGTTATTAAGAGTCCCTCCTCCATCATGGTCAATGAGAAGTATTTCGCCCCCACTCAATAAGGAGAGAAAAATAAATAAAATTAATAATCTCTTCATTTTAAACCTCCTTATTTTATTATTAAAACCTTAACATTTTTGTTTTCTTTCTTTAAAAGATAAATTCCATTTCTTTTAGGATTTGAAACCTTTTGACCTGTTACAGAATACTTTGAATAAGATTCAAAAATTTTATTTAATCTGTTAGAATTGGTTATAAAAGAAAATTTAATTCTTTCTTTTTGTTTAAATTCTGCGATATTCTCCTTCACCTCTACTATGCCAAAATATCTCAATATATCGTATATTACCTTGTGCAAAAGGGTAAGTGTACTTGAACCTGTAAGTGGAACTGATTCAAGAGGAAAAGCAAAAAATACTGTATTTGAGGTTCTTACTCCTGCTCCTCTATATTGACCAGTTGTCCCATATTTTAAACAGATTGTTCCATTTAATGTATCATTTAAAATTTCATCAGGGGAGATATTATTATCAGCACCACTTGAGCTTCCAAGATATAAAAACCATCCACTGGTGAGAGGATCACCTGATAGACCTTTTGCATAATTTTTTCCTGATCCAAGAGGAACATAAAACTTATCAACTCCAAGATAGTCCCTAAAGAAAAGGGTGTCAAGGGTAGTATTTATATTTTCAGCAGCAAACTGGGAGGTAAAAACAAGTTTTCCTCCTAAGGTTAGGTAATTTATCATTGTGTCAATTTCAGAGGAACTTAGAACATTTAAACTGTCATTCCCAGTAGCCCATATAACAATTGGTGGCATTGAAGTGGAAAGAGTGGGAATTCCTCTTGCACTTGATTTCCAGATATCGTAAGTAATATTAAGTCCATAAATCTCATTCATTTTTAAAATTGCTTTCTCGTAATAGGTATAAAATTTATTTATATTGTCTGTATAATAAACAAGAATCTGGGGGATACCTATAAAGAAAGTAAATTTGTTAAGAGGATAAAAAGTTTGAGGAGATGCATTAATTTCAAATAAAAGAGTATCCCTTGCATTTAAATTATTTAGTAAAATTTTAAAGGTATCAGAGGTAATGTTGACAGAGACACCTTTAGGAATAACTTGATTATATTCAACAATACTATCAACAATACTGTATCCAAAAGAAGGTTTTAATGTAACCCTGAGGTGATTAACCGGTTGTGGACCTTTATTCAGAACAGTGATTAAAATTCCAATCAGTTCTCCACCTTCATAAAACCTGTCATTATCTCCGATTATTTCTACAATCTGGAAATCGATTATTTTAGCACCTGAAGTAAAAGGATAAAGCAAAGACCTATAAGCATTTACTCTCCCTGCTCCAAGTTTACCTTCAAACCCAGGATTTAAAGTATCAATATTTTCTGCTCCACCTTCCAGATACTCTTCAACCTGTTTTGGTGTTAAATTTGGGAAATGGGAAATTATAAGGGCACATACTCCGGCTGCATTTGGACAAGCCATACTTGTCCCCATCCAGGAATCGTATCCATTGTTGGGAATAGTGCTCCATATATCAACCCCTGGTGCTGTAACATCAACTGAATCACCATAGTTAGAAAAGAAGGCTTTTCTATCCAACTGATCAGAAGCAGCAACAGAAATAACACCTCTTAAACTTGCCGGATAAAGATAAGAACTTGTGTTTTCATTCCCGGCTGCTGCAAGAACAGTTACCCCTTTTAATCTTGCATAGTCAATAGCTGCCTGCATCATATTTCTGTAGGAAGAAGGCCAGCCATAACCACCCCATGAATTGTTTATTACCTTTAATCCCATATTTGCTGCATAATAATGGGCTTCAACAGTCCCGTAAAAATTTATATAAGAAGTATCATTATAAATTAACTGACAGTTCATTCCTACAGCCTTTATTTTCCACCCAATACCTGAAATACCAATACCATTATCTGTAATTGCTGCCATTGTTCCCGTAACATGTGTCCCATGATCCCATCCGACACTCGGCTGAGGAGAAGGATTCCATGTTCCCCATGTAAAATTCCATCCTATAAGATCATCCACATAACCATTACCATCATCATCAATACCATTTAAATCCTGTGGATAATCAAATTTACCATTTCCGTTTAAATCTTCACCAGGATTAACCCATAAGTTATCCCTTATATCAACATGTTCCCACCATAGACCTGTATCAGCAGCTCCAACAACAACTGAGGAATCACCCCTTTCTATATCCCATGCTTCGGGAACCTGCATTTTTGTGAGATTCCACATTTGACTGAAATAAGGGTCATTGGGAATTACATCAATAGGGTAAGCTATATTGGAAAAGGCATCTTTAACAATTTCAAGTCCTTTAAGATTTTCTATTAATTTTTTATTTTCTATTTCCTCAGGAAATTTAATAAGAAAAATGAGATCAAGATCAAATTGCTTGGTTTCTTTAGGAATTACTCCTTTTGTTAATCTATCCAACTCATAAACAGAAAATTTTTTTAAAACAAGATCAATATCTGGGATCCCTGTTTCATTTTTT
>JAUQPS010000173.1 GCA_030550205.1 bacterium | reverse complement strand
GAGTTTGATCCCCTAAAGGGTTTACCAGGCTGGGTTTATGAAAAGCCTTATTATAGAACAATAAGTGAAGCAGGGTTTTATGGTTTTATTCAGTTTAATGGACCTATTACTCTTTCTCAGAGGAATTATCTTGAGAATCTTGGTATAAAAATTGAAGAATATTACAGTGATTATACCTATTTAGTTAAGTTTAAAGGAGAAAATATCTATAATTTTTTGTCTTCTGATAAGCCCAATAATATAAGAGCCCTTTTTCTCTATCAACCTGCTTTTAAAATCCATCCCTCAGTATATACTGTTCAATACAAAACACCTGAGCTCAGAAATGATCCATGGAGATATCTTGAAGTAGAGCTTTTTCTTGATGCGGATGTTGATTATGTTGCAAATTTTATTAAAGAAAATTTCGGTGCTGAAATAATTGAAATAGCTGATTTAAGAAATATAACAAGAATATTGAGGTTAATTATACATGTAGACCCTATTTATATTGAGGAAATAGCACAGATTCCAGAGGTAAAATGGATAGTTCCGTATACAGAAAAATTTATTTTAAATGATGCAAATAGATGGGTTCATCAGACAAATGTGCAGGTAGATACTTTAATATGGAGAAAAGGAATTCGTGGTGAGAATCAGATTCTTTGTATTATGGATAGCGGTGTTGATGTAAATCATTGTTTTTTCAATGGGACAGTTCCTGGAGGAAATAAAATTGTTGGGTACAGAGCATATGGAGATAATACTGATGGATGTACCACAGGGCATGGCACACATGTTGCAGGAACTGCTGCAGGCGGTGATGATAATATAAGTCCAAACCAGGCATATAAAGGTATGGCTCCAAGAGCAAGGATTTATGTCCAGGATGTTCAGACAACGAGTACCCAGAATTGTCTTATGGGTTCCCTTGATGCTGTTCCTGATCCGATCTATCCTGCATTTCAGGATGCTTATAATAATGGGGCAAGGGTTCATACAAATTCCTGGGGTGGAGGAACAAATAGTTATGATAGTTATGCTCGTGATGAAGACCTTTTTATGTGGGATTATCCTGATTTTCTTATTTTATTTGCTGCAGGAAATGCATCAAGTGCAGGACAATCAAATGCTCAAAATATCAGTAATAATGCAACTGCGAAAAATATTATAACCGTTGGTTCTCTTGCTCGTGCGCCGAATCAGGAAGTAAAAGCCTATTATTCTTCCGAAGGTCCTACACAAAGCGGAAGGTGGAAACCGGATATTATGGCATGTGGTGGGGATGATAGATTTAATGGTTATACAAATTCAGCAGATAATGGAACTCAGTGCGGAATTCAGGGTAATCCTTTTGAAGGAACAAGTATGGCAACACCTGTTGTTGCTGGATCTGCTTTACTCACAAGACAGTGGTTAATAACATATTTTGGATATATATCTCCACCTGCTTCTTTAATTAAAGCAGTTCTACTTGCCGGGACACAATTTGTTTTAGGAACAGGTGAGCCAAATCCAGGTCCTGATTATGGGTGGCCAAGTAACGATGTGGGTTGGGGAAGGGTGAATTTAAGGAATTCTTTTGGAATTAAAAACAGTTCTGATACTCTTCTTGTAAGAGAGGGCTCATTAACAACAGGGGCAAAGGATAGTTTCTGGATTAAAGTTATAAATAATCTTGACCCATTGAGAATTGTTCTTACCTATACAGATTATCCATCAGCAGCAAATTCAACCGGGAGTATAGTTAATAATATTGACTTAAAAATGGTGGATCCAAATAACTTAGTATATTGGGGAAATAATATTGATAGAACAAACAGAGTTTCACAATCTGGAGGCACACCAGATAATGTAAATAATGTTGAAGTAATCCATCTTTCTCCTTCAATGCTTGTTGTGAATGGGGTTTATAAGATAGTTGTTTATGGAACAAATATACCTCAGCCTGGAACAAACGGACAGAGATTTTCAATTGCAATTACAGGTGATGTAAGGTTTTACTCACAGACGGGTTCTTATTTATCTCTTATGCAACTTGTTGAGACAGTTGAGGGTGTAAAGATAATAGTTAATTTTGGGGAGGAAAGAGGAGTAAGTGGTAAGTTGGTTAGAAAAGTAAATGGGGAAGAAAAGGTTATTTTTAGTGGATTTTTAAATAATGAAAATTATTTTGAATATCTTGATAGGGATGTTGAAAGTGAAAGAATTTATACATATACCTTTATGGCGAAACTTTCATCAGGGGAAGAAATAATTTATGGACCAGTAAAAATAAAATACAAAGGAAAAAAGGAGTTTGAAATTTTGAAGTTTTCACTTTTAGATAGGGAGATAAATTTAATTTTATCAAATCCTTTTGATTCAGAGGTTGATTTTAATATTATTGATGAAGCAGGAAGAAAAAAATCACTTTTGAAGGTAGATCTTAAATATGGAGTTTCAAGTTTAAAAATAAAAATCCCTGAGGATATAAAAAAAGGTGTATACTTTTTAGCCATTGAGGGTAATAAATATAGCCTAAAGAAAAAATTTGTGGTTTACAGGTAAAGTTCAGATTAAAAAATTAATTAAGATAATTTGTTTAAATATTTAAATTTAGAAATAATATAGATTTTATTTATTTTCTTTTTTGTAATTATTATTTTCC
>JAUQPS010000031.1 GCA_030550205.1 bacterium | reverse complement strand
TAAGCAGTTATAAGAGCATTTTCACTTTGCTTTGAAAAGTCAAAGGCACATAAAATTGTTTTCATAACTTACCCCCTTGATATCATAACCATATATACTAAAAGCCAGATAATAGCATATAAAATCAACATCAAAACAAAGAAAGCAATTGAACCTTTTGGAAAGAATTTCTCTTGCATATTTTAACCTCCTGTTGTTCTTATTACATCATAATAAACAAAGGTATAAGCTATAACAATTAAAATTAAGGCTAAGACAATCCAAACTTTAAATTCATTTAAAAGTTTAGAATCTGCTTTGTCAAGTGATTCTGCATCTTCAATTTCAATTTTTTCCTCATTTACTTTCTTTGAGAATAAAAGACTAAAGAATACAATAAAGTAAAATACCATTGCTAAGAACATAATAATTCCACCTATTAAAGCAATGTAGTTCCATATCATCCAATCAGGATGATAAAGAGGACTTTCTGGATTTGCATAAGTTAAACCCATATTTGTTCTTCTTGGAATACCTAAAACACCACCTACCATCATTGAAATTCCAAAAATTACAGAACCTATAAGCCATAGATAGGGAACTAATAAATTTAAAGTTTTTAAAGGAATTTCTTTACCTGTAACCTTTGATATTAAATATAAGCTAATTCCAAGAATTCCAAGAAATACAAGACCACCTACTGTTAAATGGAAATGACCTGGAACATATGATGTGTTATGAACAACAAGATTTACATTATATGAAGCATTAACGATTCCAGTAATTCCACCTAATATAAATACAAAAAGTCCAGAAATAAAGTAAGCAAAGAGCCACTTTTCTTTATCAAAATAAGGGAGTTTAAATAACCAGCTTAAAAGACCATTGCTTCCATTTCTCCTTGCACCATATTCTAAGGTTGCAGCAACAGTAAATGCGGTTATGAATGAAGGAATTGCAACCATAAATGTTAAAAATCCTTGTATAAGTTTCCAACTTGTGCCAATGCCAGGGTCTGCATACTGATGATGAACACCAACGGGAATTGAAAATAAAATAAATAATACGAATGAAACTCTTGCAAATGTATCAGAAAATAGTTTTGAAGATATAACCTTTGGTAAAAGAGTATAAAGTCCTATATAAACTGGTAATAACCAGAAATAAACAAGGGCATGTCCAAACATCCAAAATAGTGTTCTTGCTAAAAGATTATTTATTTCTTGAACTAAACCAAGGGATTTTGGTAAAAGCATAAAAAGAATTTCAATAGCAACAGGAATTGTGCATAAGAACCATATTAAGAATGTTGTAAGTATTCCAAATACTGCAAGAGGTGTATATTTATTTTCTTTTTTATATGATAAATAAGTAGGAATCCAATTAAAGAAAGCAACCCAAGAACCAACTACTAATAAAACCGCCCCTATATAGAATGCAGGTGGAGCTATAAGTGGTGGGTAAAATGTATATAATACATCAGTTTTTTGAATAAGAATAGCATAAGCGGCTAAAAGTGTTCCAATTAACATAAGCCAGAATGAAAGCCAAGCAATTTTGGTATTTATAGGTTTTTTAAGATAATGATAAATTATTGCATTTCCAAAAGCAACTGCAAAGAATGTAGTAAGAACAATAGCATTAACAACACCATGTAATGTTAAACCTTGATAATAAGTTAATCCCAAAAAACTAACGGATTTGATAATTCCAGCCCTATAGAGAACCTGCATGAGCCCATGGTAAATTCCAAGAATTAAGAGGATGATTGAGATTGTTATCTCCCAAAAGATCAAGGTTCTCAAACTTTTTTGGATTCTTTCCATAGTTTCAAATTTTAAAGTGTAAGAATTTACTTACTAATTTGGTAGGGAATTTTTTTAATTTTTGAAAAAATTTTTAAGAAATAATCTAAAAATTCTTTATAGATAGCATTCAAGTTTTTATTTCCGAATTTTTCATATACAAGAGGAATTATAATTAGCGTAAGCATAGTTGAAGTGAATATGCCACCTATTACTACTATTGCTAAAGGTTTTTGGACTTCTGAACCTATTCCCTTGACAAAGAGCATAGGTAAAAGACCTAAGGATGCAGCAGTGGCGGTTATAAGGATGGGTCTTAATCTTCTTGATGCACCTAAAAGAACCGCTTCTTTTATTTCATATCCTTTCTCTATTAAAGATTTGACGTAAGAAATTAAAACTACCCCATTGAGTGTAGCTATTCCAAAGAGAGCTATAAATCCTACTGCTGATGGGACAGAAAGGTTATACCCAGATATATACATTGAAATCACACCACCTATGGTAGCAAATGGAACATTTAAAATTACGATGAGAGCATCTCTAAGAGAATTATAGTTTATGTAAAGTAATAGTAGTATTATGAGTATGGATATAGGAACAATTATAGCAAGTTTTTTCATAGCTCTTTCTTGGTTTTCAAATTGGCCACCAATGCTTATGAAATATCCTGGTGGAAGTTTAATTTCTTTGTTTATCCTTTCTTTTATTTCCTTTACAAAACTTCCTAAATCTCTACCTTGGAGGTTGGACTGGACAAGTGCAAATCTTATACCATTTTCTCTTCTTATTTTTGAAAAACCTTCTCCTATTTCAATATCTGCTACTTGTGAAAGAGTTAAAATATTCCCATCCTTTGTAATAAGGGGTAAATCTTTTATAGTTTCCAAATTTTTTCTTTCAAGGTCTAAAACTATGGGAAATAGTATGTTATCTTGCTGTAAATAACTTATTTCTTTACCCCCCAAAGCGTAAGATATCAAATTCATGAGTTCAGCAGTAGTTATGTTATACCTTTTTAAAGCTTCTGTTTTAGGTATGATTCTTAATTGAAGTTTTCCCGATTGAGCTTCTGTTTCTACATCCACTGCACCTTTTACACTTTTTACTATTTCCTCAATTTTGTAAGCTAATTCATTTATTTTATTTAAATCATCACCAAAAACCTTTATCGCTACTGTAGATTTTACACCTGATAAAAGTTCATCTATTCTCATTTGTATAGGTTGTGTGAAACTGAAATCTACTCCTGGTATCCCTTCCAGTTTTTTTCTAAGTATATTTTCAAACTCTTGTCTGCTCTTGAAGTTTTTCCATTCTTCTGCAGGTTTAAGAATAATGAATGTTTCAGTATAACTAACATCTTCTGGTTCTCCTACCTCAGCTCTTCCTATATTAGAAAAAGCTCTTACGACTTCTTGATATTCAAGTGCAGTCTCTTCTACTATTTTTGCAACTCTTTTTGCTTCATCTAGTGAAACATTCGGATTTAGGAAGGATTTAACTAATATAGCTCCTTCTTCTAGTTGTGGGGCAAATTCCGTACCTGTTCTAGAGAGAAGAAAAAGAGAAAAAAAGAAAAGACTAAATGTGATAGTTAAAAGCAAGCTTCTTACTTTAAAAGATTTTTCCAAAATTCTTATATATATCTCTCGTAGTTTTTTGAAGATAATTGTTTCTTCCTTTCCAGGTTTTATTAAATAATAGGAAAGTACAGGCATAAATATAAAGGCAACTATTAATGATGATAAGAGGGCAAGAATAATAGTAAGGGCTAAGGGTTTATAGTATTTTCCTTCTACTGATTCAAGGCTAAATATAGGAAGGAAAACCAGCATAATTATGCCTATTGCAAAAGTTATTGGTTTTATGACTTCTTTTATTGAAGTAGTTATTATAGAAATTTTGTCCTCGTTGTATTTTTCTGATAAGTGTCTATATATATTTTCTACTACTACTACTGTAGCATCTGCAAAGAGACCGATACCTATTGCAAGACCTCCTAAGGTCATAAGATTTCCAGATATATCAAGACTTCTTAGAAAAATAAAAGTAATAAGTATTGTAAAAGGTATAGAAAGAGCTACTAAAATAGCTACTCTTAGGTTCCACATATAAAGTGCTATCGCGATGGATACTAATATTATACCTTCCAATAAGGCTTTTTCTACAGTAGCAAGAGCTTTCTGAGTAAGATAAGATTGGTCATAAATCACTTCTATTTTCAATCCAGATGGTAATATATTTTGTAATTCTTTAATTTTTTTGTTTAATTTTTCTACTAAATTCATTGTGTTTGTTTTAACTCTTTTTAAAATTATATTTCCTTGAACTTCTTGGGTGTTGAGAGTAAAAGCTCCTCTTCTGTTAGGAAGTTCAGAAGAAATAACTTCTGCTATGTCTTTTATTGTAAGGCTTATCCCATCCTCTTTTTTTATAGGTACATTTTCTATTTCTTCTATGCTTTTTAATCTTCCAAGACCTCTAACTACTAAGTCCCCTTCAGGAGATTTTATAAAACCACCACCTGCTATTTGGTTGTATTCTTCCAAAGCTTTTATAATATCTTCTAGGGTTATATCATATAAAACCATTTTTTGAGGATTCAACTTCACTAAATATGCTTTTTCTGGTCCCCATTGTGATATGTCTTCTACACCATCTACCGATTTTATTATGGGTCTTATTTTCCACATTTGTATAGTCTTTATATCTTCAAGAGAATAGTTTCCGCTTTCATCTATTATAGTATAAAAAAGAACATTTCCAAGGCCGGATGTATTTGGTCCTATTCTTGGTACATATCCTTGTGGTATTTGAGCTTGAGCTTCTGGAAGTTTTTGGGCAATTAGGTTTCTAGCAAAGTATATATCTGTACCTTCTTTGAAAAATACACTAACATAAGATAAACCAGGAAGACTCACAGATCTTACGAGCTCTACATCTTTTAGTCCAGAAAGAACAAATTCTATAGGTTTGGTAACCAGAAGTTCTGTTTCTTCTGCAGAAAGTCCCGGTGTTTCTGTATAGATAATAACCTGTATCGGTGTTGGGTCTGGGAAGGTATCTATGGAAATAGTCCTGAAAGACCAAATACCAAATAATGTTGTTCCAAATATTCCTATTAATACTAAAAATCTATAATGGAGTAAATTTTTCATTGTTTTTCAATTTGACTTTTAAGAAATATTGTTCCACTGACTGCTATTTTATCTCCTTCTTTTATGTTTCCCCTTATTAAAACCATATTATCTTTTTCTTTAATTTTTTCTACTTTTATGATTTCAAATCCATCTTTTACTCTTAGAAATACTACGTAATTTCCCGATATTCTTTGAAGAGCTTGAGAAGGAATCCAGATGCCTTTGATATTTTCAATTTGAATTACAGCTTCTACTGGAAGACCTATTTTTAATATATCATCTTTATTATCTATCAGAAGCCTAATTATTACTCTTTTAGTATTGTGATCAAGTTCCTGAGAGATGTAATCTACATATCCCCATACTTTTATATTGTTCCAAATTACATACCCTTTCATCCCTATTTTTATTCTTTGGCTTTCCTCTGGTCTTGCATAAGAATATACCCAAATTTTTTCATGGGAGTGAATCATAAACATCCTCTTAGATATATCAACACTTGAACCTAAAAATATTTCTTGTTTTGAAATATAACCGCTTATTGGAGCTTTTATGAATATTTCATTTCCCCTAATTTCTCCTGAGTACTTAAAAGAATTTACAAGTGCTTCATATTCAGCTTTTATCTTTTCGTATTCCACTTTTGCATTGTAATATCTTGAATAGGGTATGACTTCTTCTTTGTATAGCATTTCTTCTCTTTTTAGATTTTCTTCTGCTACTTTTAATTTTGCCTGTATGTCTGTTAATTGTGGAGAATATATAGAAACTAAAACTTGTCCTTTTCTAACATAGTCTCCTTGTTTTACAAAAACATTTCTTATGATGCCGGGAATGGGTGAGTAGATTTCCGCAACAAGAGGTGTATATTCTTCTGTTTTTGCAGGAAGTCTAATTTCTTCTATAATTTCTTGCACTTTAACTTCATATAGTTTAATATCTAACTTTTTTTGAAGTTTTTCATCTAACTTTATAAATGTCATTATAAAGAAGATCATAGCTCACCTCCTATTTTTAGATAGTTTGAGTATTCTTGATGAGCTTGCATTATAAGTAAAAGCCTATATTTTTGAATTTCGATATATCTCCTTTTTGCATCTAAGAGTTCTAAAAGGGTTATAACTCTTAATTTATAACTTTTTTCCGCTAAGGATAATTCTTCTTTTGTTCTTTTTAGTGTGTTTTCTTCTATCTTTTTTATTTCTTCTACAAGTTTTGTATATCTTTGCCTTATTATTTGAAAATCTCTTTCTAATTTTAGCTCTTCAAGTTCCTTCAATTTTTCTATGCTTCTTTTTTGAGATGTAAGCTCTGAAATTTCTGACTGCCTTCTATAAAAAATAGGAATAGATAAGTTAAAGTTATATCTTAGGATATAGTTAGAGCTATAATTTCTTTCTGCAATAACTCCTATGTTTATTTGAGGTAGTGCTAAAATTCTTTGTGTAATTATCCCATAAGAAATACTCTTTATAGTATTATTGTAATATCTGATTGTAGCTAATTCTTCTATTTTTAAATTACGCATATCTCTGAGATTGTCAAATTTTTCCTCAATATCAGCTACATTTTCACCTATTAAGGATGAAAGATATTTTAAAGAATTCTCGTAATCGTTTTTTGATAATTCTAATTCAGATTTTGAAAGTTCTAGATCACTTTCCGCTTTAATAAGCTCTAACTTTGTTGCTTCACCAAGTTCAAATGACTTTTTTACGAAATTGTATATTTCTTCACTTATATTGTAATTTTCTTGTGCAACTTTCAAAAGTTCTTTTTTATAAAGTGCGTTGTAGTAAGCTAAAAATACTTCACCTATGATATAAAATTTTTCTATCTTTATTTTTTCTAAAAATGCTTTTTTTTCATAATCCACCATTTTAATGTGTGGTATGTATGTAAAAATAGGGGTTATAGGTTGAGAATAAGAGAAGTCATAAGGAGAGTTAATATTTTTTTCAATAGTTAGCCCTATTGTAGGGTTTAGATAGGATTTATATGCTTGATATTTGCCTTCAAATTTGTGGGATTCTTCATAAAGAGCTTTTATAGATGGATAATTTTCAATAGCTTTGTTTATAGCGGTTTTTAAATCTATTGCATAGAGTTAGCATTTGATAAAAGTAAGATATGAAACATTTCCAAAGTTTGAAATTTTAAAGCCATAAACTTTTAAAACTATGATAAATAACTTCATAAATCCAAGAACCATAGCTATTATAGGGGCTTCAAGGGATGAAAATAGTGTAGGTTTTGGAATTTTAAAAAATATCATATTTAATGGTTATAAGGGGGTTGTTTATCCTGTAAATCCAAAAGCGCATTCTATAATGGGTATAAGATGTTATAAGAGTGTTCTTGAAATAGAAGATGAAATAGATTTAGGAATTATTGTAGTTCCTTCAAAAATTGTAAAGGATGTTCTTTTTGATTGTTCAAAAAAGGGAATAAAAGGAGTTGTTATTATTAGTTCTGGATTTAAGGAAATTGGAGAAGAAGGCGAAAAATTAGAAAGAGAAATTGTAAAAATTGCAAAAGAGTTTAATATAAGAATACTTGGTCCAAATTGTTTTGGTTTAATTAATACTGATGAAAATGTTTCTTTAAATGCTACATTTTCTAAACAAATTGTAAAAAGAGGGAAAATTGCATTTTTAAGCCAAAGTGGAGCTTTAACTGCTGCTGTTCTTGATTATGCAAAAGATAGAAATATAGGTTTTAGTAAAATAATTACATTTGGAAATAAAGCGGATTTGGATGAAGTGGATTTTTTAGCATATTTAAAAGATGATCCTTTAACAAATGTAATTTTGCTTTATTTAGAGGATATTTCAAGAGGTAGAGAATTTCTTAAAATAGCAAGAGAAATTACAGATCATAAAAAACCGATATTAGCTATAAAATCTGGAAGAACTGAAAAAGGGAAACAAGCGGTTAGCTCACATACGGGTTCACTTACAAGTTCAGATGAAGTTTATGAAGCAATTTTTAGACAAAGTGGTGTAATAAGGGTAGATAGTGTAGAGGAATTGTTTAATTATGCTCTTGCTTTCTCTGAATTAGAATTACCAAAAGGTAATAGAGTTGTTATTTTGACAAATGCGGGAGGACCTGGTATAATTGCTGTTGATAGTGCTATAAGGTTAAATTTAAATGTTATTGAAACACCTGATGAAACAAAACAAAAATTGAAAAGTATTTTGCCAAGTTATGCTTCATTAAGAAATCCAATTGATACAACAGCAGGTATTAGTATAAAGGAATATATAAAAGCTCTTGAATTGTTAAGAGATGATGAAAATTTTGATGGAATTATATCAATTTTTGTAAGAGCTTTTACGATGGATATAAATGAATTTTGTGAAGAAATAATAAAAGTTTATAAAACATTTAAAAAACCTTTAATTGTTTGCCTTATGGGAATAACGGAAATAGAAGAAGGATTAAGAAAACTTCAAGAAAATTCCATTGTTGTTTATACATTTCCAGAGGAAGCAATAAAAAGTTTTTATATTCTTTATGAATATAAGAAGTGGCTTGAAAGACCAATAACAGATATAAAAGTTTTTGATGTTGATAAAGAAAAAGCAAATAATTTACTTATTAGTTCTGATATTTCAAAAGATGGATTTATATTAGAAAATGTTGCATTTGAAATTTTGAAAGTTTATGGTTTTAATGTAGTAGATTATGGAATAGCTTATAATATAAATGATGCTATAGAAATAGCAAAAAATATAGGTTATCCTATTGTTTTAAAAGTTCTTTCAAAAGATATTGTTCATAAGTTTGATGTTGGTGGCGTTAAACTTAATATAAAGAATGAATTTGAATTAAAGGAAGCTTTTGAAGAAATGATGAGGAAATTTGATAGCGTAGATGGGATAATTGTTCAAAAAATGGTTCAAAGGGGCATTGAATTAATACTGGGAGGAAAAAGGGATAAGAAATTTGGACCTATTATTTTGTTTGGACTTGGTGGAATATATGTTGAAGTTTTTAAAGATATTACATTTAGATTGGCACCTATTAGAGAATATGGAGCTTATAGAATGATTCAAGAAATAAAAGCTTATGAGTTGTTGAAGGGTGTAAGAGGTCAAAAGGGGGTAAATATAGAAAAAGTTGTAGAGCATATTGAGAGACTTTCACAACTTATGATTGATTTAGAAGATATTGAAGAGATTGATATTAACCCTCTTATTGCTCATAAGGACGAAGTTTATGTTGTAGATGTAAGGATAAAGAGAGAGGTAAAGCTTTAAACTTTTAAACTATGGAATTAGCTAAATTACATCCATTTATTGTTCATTTTGCTATCGCTTTTGTAATAACAGGGGTTGTTTTGGATATTTTGGGTTTTTTGCTTAAAAAGGATAGTTTAAAAAATGCTGGTTTTTGGCTTGTTATTCTTAGTGTTCCTGTTATTTGGCTTGCTAATTTTAGTGGACATCAGGCAGAAGAATTAGCTGAAAAGACTCTTGAAATTACGGGTGGAGAAAGCATCTTAGAGCAACATGAAAAAATTGGAACTTTACTATCTTACCTGGTAACGATACTTGGATTAGTAAGGTTGGGAATTTACCTTAAACCTACTAACATTATTTTTATTTTATTATATGTTATTTTAGGATTAAGCTCCTTAGGAGTTACATTATATACAGGTAGATTGGGTGGTATTTTAGTTTATGACTATGGGGCGGGAGTAAAGATTAAAATAGAAAATAAAGCTAAATAATCCTTTAAACTTTCAAACTATGAAAGCATATATTTTTATAAGATTGAATTCATTTTTTAGAGAAGATATGAAAAAGGCAACTGAGCAAATAAGAGCTGTAAATGGTGTAATATCCGCGGATGCGGTTTTTGGTAATATTGATATTATAGCGATTGCCCAATTTCAAACATTTGAAGAAATTAAAAAAATTATTGAAGATATATATGCAACAGGTATGGTAAGAGATACTGATACAAGAATTGTTTATCCTATATGATAAATTTTTTATTTTCAACATTTAGTATAATAGCAATTGATACAATCACAAATGAAATTGGAATAGGGACATCATCAAAAGTCTTGGCAGTAGGATATTTAGTTCCTTATATTGATGCAGAATATGGAGTAATTGCTACTCAAAGCTTTGTAAATGTAAAACTTGGAAAACTTGGCATTGAATTATTAAAATTAAATTACAAGCCAGAAGAAGTTTTTAATATATTAAAAGCAAGTGATAGTTTAATAGAGCTTAGACAAATTGGAATTTTAAATATAAAAGGTGAAGGATATGCTTATACAGGTTCAAAGAATTTACCATATGCTGGACACATTGTAGGAAAAGGTTATGTAATACTTGGTAATTTATTAAAATCAGAAAATGTTTTAAAAGAAATGGAAAAAGCTTTTTTAAATAATTCAAATAAACCACTTGCAGAAAGATTAATTTTAGCATTAGAAGCGGGAGAGAAAGCAGGGGGTGATAAAAGGGGTAAGCAATCAGCAGCTATTATAGTTAAACTGAAAAATGGAGGTTATGATGGAATAGATGATAGACTTGTAGATATTAGAGTTGATGATAATAAAGAACCAATAAGTGAAATTAAAAGGATTTATGAATTGTGGCAATATGAATATATGCTAATTTCATATATTAGGCTTTATGAAAAGGGATTTGAAAAAAATATAAAATATCTTTTGCAAAATATGAAAATTTCAAAGAATATTCCAGCAGATAGTTATAATAATGTTGCTTGGGAGCTTTGTGTTAGGAATATATATCAAGAAGTTGGATTAGAATTTTCACTTAAAGCCCATAAATTATCTCCAAAAGATACAAATATAATGGATACAGTTGCAAAATGTTATGAATCACTTGGAAATTATAAAGAAGCTTTAAATTGGTTAAAAAGGGCACTAAGTATAGAAAAAGATAACTTATATTTAAAGTCAAGATTAGAGGAAGTGGAGAGAATGCTAAATGAGTAGTGAAGAAGTTTTAAAGTTATATCAGGAATTGGGAGCAATTAAAAAGGGACATTTTATATTATCTTCAAAATTACATTCAGATACATATTTTCAAAGTGCTTTGGTTTTACAATATCCAAAATATGCTCAATTACTGTGTAAAGAAATTGCAAATTATTTTAAAAGTTATAAGGTTAGTGTTGTAGTTGGACCTGCTCTTGGAGCAATTATTGTAGCATATGAGGTTGCAAGATTTTTGGATTGTAGAGCAATTTTTACAGAAAGGGAAAATGGAATTATGAAATTAAGGAGAGGATTTTATATAAGTGAGGATGAAAATGTTCTTATTGTTGAGGATGTGATAACCACGGGACTTTCTACAAATGAAGTTATAGAAGTTGTAAAAAGTTATAAGGGAAATATTGTTGGTATTGGTTGTCTTGTAGATAGAAGTGAAAATATAAGTTTTAATGTGCCATTTTTTAGTTTATTAAAAGTCCAAGTAAAAACATATGAGCCAGATAATTGTGAGCTTTGTAAAAGAAATATACCTATTGAAAAACCAGGAAGTAGAATATGAATAAAATTTTAGAATTTTTAAATGATCCACCAAAATCAAAAGTTTTAGTAATTGGAGATATTATGCTTGATAAGTATTATTTTGGAGATGTTGAGAGAATTTCACCAGAGGCACCTGTTCCTGTTGTTCATATAAGAAAAATAGAAAGTAGAATTGGAGGAGCTGGAAATACTGCATTAAATTTAAAAAATCTTGGAATTGAGGTTGATATTTTAGGAATTGTTGGAAATGATGAAAATGGAAATGAGCTATTAAATTTATTAAAAGAAAAAAATTTTCATTTAAATTACATTATAAAAATTGATAACATTACAACGACGAAAATAAGGGTAATATCAAGGAATCAACATCTTTTAAGGATTGATTTTGAGGAAGTAAAAGCTTTAAATAGGGAAATTGAAAATAAGGTTATAAACATAATTGAAGAAATTGTAAAAAATTATGATTTAGTAATAGTTTCAGATTATAATAAGGGCTTAATAACTGAAAAAATTTCTCAAATTGTTATAAATATGTCAAAATTTACAATTATAGACCCAAAAGGTAGAAATTGGAATAAGTATAAAGGAGCAAATATTATAACACCGAATGTAAAGGAATTGTCAGAAGGGTTAAACATAAGTTTGGAAAATGAAGATAAGATATTAGAAGAAGCTGGAAAAATAGCAGTAAAAAAATTTAATTTTGGCTCTATTTTAATTACTCGCTCTGAAAAAGGTTTAAGTTATATAGATAATAAGACAATTTTACATGTTCCTACAAAACAAAGTGAAGTTTATGATGTTTCAGGAGCTGGTGATACTGTTGTTGCTGCATTAGCATTTGGAATAATTTGTAATTTAAACGTAAGGGAAATTTTAGAATTTGCTAATTTGTGTGCGTCTATTGTTATAAAACATTTAGGAACATATGCTATAAGGAAAGAAGACTTATATTTTTATAACTCTTGAAAAGTTATAAGATTTAATTTTCAATATCCCTCTCTTTTTAATTTTAAAAACTTTTTTACCTTCAAGATATCCATTATAAATAAATTCCTTTGTTCCATTTTTGTCATAAAACTCTATATTAATAGGCATTTTTATACTTGTTTCAATAATAACATTATTTTTAACTTTATAAACTTTTACATTTGCTACTTCCTTATAGGAAAGAGAATGATAAATTGTATCAACCCTTGCATATATAGAATCACCAGAACTTAGTCCATTCCCATTTGCCACATTTCCTACAAGATAAATAATAGCTCTTCCTTGATAATTATTTGGTGTAGTCCATTTAACTTGAAATACAAAGCTATCAGTTGAATATGGAGCATTTAAGTGTTTAACATATCCATTTGGACTTACAGTTGTATTAGAATTTAAAGCTTCAAATGTCCCCATTACATTATTTAGAGTATCTTTTATGATCATCTCAAAACCAAACCTTTTATTTCCAACTCCCTTTACTACAATATTTAAATAATAAGAAGTTGAAGTCTGATAAAAAGGTGGTAAATTTGAAATATAAACTGAACCATTTGATGGATTTAAAGGAGCACCACTATGACAAGTTGTGCAATACTGGTAATTTGGCGGGTCTCCCGCATATCCATCAGGTGGTTGTGAAGAATAAATGAAAATATAAAAAATAGTCATATTCTAACTCCTAAATAACACCTTAAAAACTTTCTTTTTATTATCTATTCTCATTTTTACAATATAAATTCCAGTCTTTAAATTCCTAATTTCAAGCTCATAATAACCTTTTGATAAGTAATTTTCATAACTTTCTATAACCCTTCCACTTATATCGTAAATTTTATATTCAACTTTAGAGGGTTTTTCAAGATTTAAAATTAATGCCAACTTTTTATTTTTTACTAAATAGTTAATTTCTCTGATTTTTGTAGCATTACATTTTATGCTATCAGTTGAAGCAAAAATAATATAAGTTAAGGATAAGCTATCATTTGGATTTAAGTTATAGGGTCCTGCTGAAACAACAACAGAATAATCATTTGGATTTAAATTTATGCTATCTCCGAGTGTTCCATTTAATAAATTGAACTTATTTGACTTAGTAAATTGAATATTATTTTGGAAAATTCTTGCACTTCTAAATATACCGTTTATCAAAAATAAACCTACAAAATAGTTATAATCATTTGATTTAAATACAATCCCCCCATATGAATTACTACATTTCAAAGCCCATCCAAAATCATTATTTGAATTTTTAATATCAAAATCTGCAAAAATCCCAAATAACAAATTATTTATAGAGTTGTTGCTTATATTTTTAATTTTATAAACTAAATAAATTAAACTATCTAAGCTTTTGCCATAAAAATTGCCTGTAACTTCAATATTGCTATCCCTTGCTATAAACTTATAATTTTCATCAGGATATTCAAAAATTCTATATATTCCATAAACATTAAAAATATCTTTTGAACCATAGAAATTATCACTTAAATAATTTTCTGAGTTTCCAAAAGCAATTGAACCAAAATATAATAAATTTGAACTATCTTTTGGAAAATGAAATTCTTTTAATTCTCCATTATTTGAGAAATAAAGTGAGCTAATCGTAGTGTCAATTATTGCTGTTCCAATGGGAATTTCTCCAAAAATCACTTTAAATTTATATATTTTTCCAGAAATGTTTAATTGGAAAATTGCGCTATCTCCATCATTTATATTATTTGTTGAAAATTTAAATGTATCACCAATACTAAAAGCGTTTATTTCAAATTGTGGGTCAAGATTTCCAAAATAAATAGAATCTTTTAAGATATTAACAAAATTTGAATTGGTTGAGATTTTTGCATAAACATTTTTTAATGTATCATAACCAGCATTTCTAATTTTAATATCTACAAAAACTGTTTCATTACTTTCAATTTTTCCATTTCCATTCTTATCATAAATATACTTATCAATAAAAACTAAATAAGCACTATTTCCATAATTTATATTTTCAATAGCTTTTAAGGCATTTATTCTACCCCATCCGCAATTATTATTAGGCCAATTTACTTCATTACAATTTCTATCATTTGCAATATCTGTTAAAATTTGATATATTTGATAATAACTTAGGTTTGGATTTTTTTCAAGCATAAGGGCAATTGTTCCAGCTACATGAGGTGAAGCCATAGATGTTCCATATCCATCTGCATATAATCCGTTTCTAATGGTGGAATAGATTTTATATCCAGGAGCCATAATATCTGGCTTTATATAATTCCAATCAGATCTTGACCAATAAGATGTATCATTGTATGGAGGATTATTAGGGGCGGGTCCTCTACTTGAAAAATTTACTACTGTATCATTAAAATCAACCGCTCCTACGGTTATTACCATTGGATAATCACCAGGACTATAAATTGTGCTTGAATTTGGACCACTATTGCCTGCTGCAAAAACAGGAATTATATTATTTGCTCTCCAACCGTTCCATATTGCATTCCAAAGCCAAGGGTCATTTCCTGGTTTTTT